>NZ_JBIRXG010000012.1:0-312897 GCF_044388685.1 Streptomyces sp. NPDC020192
CCGGAAGCTAAGCCTCACAGCGCCGATGGTACTGCAGGGGGGACCCTGTGGGAGAGTAGGACGCCGCCGAACAAATTTTGAGAAAGGCCCACGCCATCCGGCGTGGGCCTTTCTGCGTTTCAGGAACCTTTTCAGAAGGTCACCTCGGCCGTGTTCACCGTCCCGCCCTTGCGGCCGGGTGCGTGCTGGCCGTTCCAGTAGAGGTTGGTGTGGGCGATGACCTGCTCGGGGGCCGGCGCGCCGTACTCGGTGAGGTCCTCCGTGGTGTGGGCGTCGGCGACCAGCGTCGCGTCGTAGCCCCGTGCGAGGGCGCCGTGCAGGGTCGATCGGATGCAGAAGTCGGTCTGGGCGCCCGTGACCACGAGGCGGCCCACTCCGCGCTCCGCCAGGACGGTCTCCAGGTCGGTGTCCTCGAAGGAGTCCCGGTATCGCTTGGCGATCAGGGGCTCGGAATCGAGTCGCTTCAGTTCCGGGACGTACTCCCAGATCTCGGTGCCCGGCACCAGCTCCTCGTCCTGGTGCTGTACCCAGAGCACGGGTACGTCCGCCGCGCGGGCCTCGTCGATGAGCGTGCCGATGTTGGCGATGACGTGCTCGCGGTTCGGTGAGCTCGGCACCATCACACCGTTCTGTACGTCGATGACCAGCAGGGCGGTATGCGGACGGTGAGGCAGTGTTGTCATGGCGTCCACAATATGGGATGCCGCTGACAACAAGGCCGCACTACGGTGAGGCCATGAGCAGCCATGACAGTCATGACTACGTCGTCCGCGCCATACGAGCGGACGACTGGCCCCGAGTGAAGCAGTTGCGGTTGGAAGCGCTGCGGGATCCGGTCGCGCATCTCGCCTTCATGGAGACCTATGAGGAGGGCGAGGCCAAGGCGGACGCCTTCTGGCAGGACCGGGCCGTGGGATCCGGTGAGGGGTCCACTGCGGCGCGGCAGTTCATCGCCGAGACGCCTGGTGGTGAGTGGGTCGGGACGGTGACCGTGATCATCGAGGAGGCCGGGACGAAGGACTGGGCGGGGCACGCCGTCGAGCGCCGGCAGGGGCATGTGGTCGGGGTGTACGTCCGGCCCGAGCACCGAGGGAACGGGCTGATCAAGGCCCTGTTCGACGCCGGCGTGGAGTGGGCCTGGGAGCGGGGCGCCGAGCGGATGCGGCTGCACGTGCACGAGGAGAACGCGCGGGCCCAGGGGGCGTACCGGAAGGCGGGGTTCGTGCCGAGCGGGGTAGAGATGGCGTTCTTCAAGGACGAGACGCAGAACGAGTTGGAGTTCGTGCTGGGTCGTCCCTGACCTACCCTGACCTCTCTGACCTTGTCTCTGCGCGGCATACATGGGGCATACCTAAGTCGAGTGTGGATTTGTACACTCAATCGCATGGGAAACCAGGCTCATTCGACCATCATGCAGGTGCTGCCCGCCGAGCAGCGGAAGGCCCTTCGGGCGCAGGGGAGCGAGGTCCGCTTTCCCGAGGGACAGGTCATCTTCTGGGAGGGGCAGCCTTCTCATTCGGTTCTCGTCATCGAGGAGGGCCATGTGAAGGTGACGCAGCGCGCCACGGACGGTGCGGAGGTCATTCTGGCCATCCGCGGGCCCGGCGAGGTGATGGGCGACGAGGGCGTGCTGATGGGGGAGCCCAGGTCGGCCACGGTCACGACCATCAGCGAGGTGGTGGGAGTCGACATCGCCGCCGGCGACCTGCTCCGGTTCGTGGAGGAGCAGAGGCTGTGGCCGGAGATGTACAGGGCCGCCGTACAGCGTCGTCGCCAGTCGGACCAGCAGGTGCTCCTGAGCCGGCTGGGGGTGCGCAACCGGCTGGCGCGCTGGCTGCTCGAGTTGGCCAACGAGATCGGTGAACAGTCGGACGACGGCTGGGTCCTGGCGGTGTCGATGTCCCAGCAGGACCTGGCCAGCCGTATCGGTGCGTCCCGGGATGCCGTGGCGATCGAGCTGCGGAAACTGCGGGATCAGAACGTCGTCAGCACCGGCCGGCGGCAGATCGTCCTGCACGACCTGGAAGCTCTCCGCAGATTCACGCTGTGAGCCAGGTAGACGCCCCTGCGCGTCTATGGAAAAGTACACACAGACACGCTGAATGATTCGTCTTGGGGGACGTATGAGTCTGCACGTTCTGGGTGCCGTGTGTATTGCTCTGGCGATCATGGGAGGGGGGTTGAAGATCAACGAGGTGGAGATCCCGCAGCTGTCCCAGCGGCGTATGGTCGCACTGGCCGTCGTCGGCTTCCTCTTCCTCGGGACGGGGCTGGTCTTCGATCAGTCGGGGGCTCAGTCGGTCATCGCGGCCATGAGGTAGCAGAAGGAGAAGGCGTCGTGGCGACAGAGGAGCTAGGTCCGTTTCAGGACATCTGGGATGCCTGGCAGGAAGCCCATGACGAGGTCACTCGCAAGCCCCTGTCCCACTTTCGGCGAGCCACCGACATCCAGTTCGACGAGCTCGAGGAGCATCTGGCCGCGGGAGACACCGAAGCCGCCGCTCGAGAGATGGTCGACATCGTCAGTATCGCGCTGAACACGATGCGGTGGCTCGGCCTCACGCCCGAGGAGATCGGCGAGATCGCCCGAGCCCGGGCCGAGCACAGGATGAAGGGCCAGGCGCATCAGATCCTCGCCAAGTACCAGGAGAGGTACGGCATCTGACGGCGGCGTGTCAGACCGGCAGGTCCTGGTGGGGCCAGCGGGAGCGGGCCTGTTCGCGGGAGCGGAGGAGGGCGAGGGTGGGGAGGCCCTGGGCGGGGCCGGTGGCGAGCAGGTCCGGGAGTCGGGGGAGCGGGGCGACGGCCGCGATGTCGTCCAGGACCAGGGTGAGTGGTGGGTCGAGCCGACCGGAGGATGACCGTTCGGCCATGCGCCGGCCACGCTCGACCACGCTTGAGACGAGGGCCGTCAGGAGCGGCATCGCACCCGGGTTGCTCCTGGGGTCCTCGATGGATTCACCGACCACATAAAGCGTGCCCCCTTCCTGGACGAAGGAATCCAGTGACAGGGCATCTGTTCGGTTCGGGGTGCAGGCCTCGCGGATGTTGACGGTGAAAAGGGCGGCGAGGGCCCGGCTGGTCAACTCCTGGGCGATGTCCCGGCGTTCCGGGTGTGCGGTGAGAGCGGCCTCGAGTTCGCCGGCGGCACCGGGGGCGGCCTTGGGATGGGTACGGAGGGTGCGTACGGCGTCCTGGATCTGGGTGCCCTGGGCCCAGCGGTGGACGTGGCGGATGGTCTTGCTCTCGAGGGCGGCGGCGTGGAGGTAGCTGCGCAGGAGTGTTATCGCCGTGTCCGCCACTGCCTGGTCGATCTTGGCTGTGGGTTGGACGGGGGCGAGGAGGGCGGTTGCTCGGTGCAGTGCCGTTTGCTTGTCCTCGCAGCCTGCTGTGGGGGACCAGTGGAGGCGGGCCGGGGTGTCGCAGAGATGGGTGGGGTCGTAGAGGAGGGTGGGGCCCAGTTTGGCTCTCGCGTCCTTTGTCTCCGCCCAGAGGGCTGGGTTCGAGGTGACGACGAGGGCGGGGCCTTCCGCTTCGCGTACGGCTTGGACTGCGGTCGTCCGGCGGCTCTCCCTGGGGGCGACGTGGATTTTTTCCCAGCCGCCAACCCGTTCGCCGTCGGCCGAGAGGCCGGGCAACGGCGCTTCCGGGGCCGCTTCCTGGAAGGCTTCCGTCGGGAGCGGCTCCGGCTCCTGCTCCTGCCTCGGCTCCCTGTGCGGCAGCGGCACCTCGTGTCCCGGCCCCTGCTCCTGCCGCACTGCGGCCGCCCTTCGCCTCCTCCCCGCCCGCCACCTCGCCACCGTGCCCATCACGAACACGGTGAGGACGATCAGGATCATCAGCTGGCCGATGAACAGGCCCCAGAACAGGCCCCAGCCGGACAGCTGACTCGCGGGGGTGTCCGGCCAGGCGCCGGTGATGTCGTGCGGCTGGGCGATCAGGTGGCGCATGGCCATGGGGGTGCGGGTGAAGGTGACGCCGGTGGGCCAGGCGCCCTGGGCGAAGAGGGCCCCGAGGCCCGTGGCCGTCCACACCAGCAGGGTCATGCCGAGGAGGAACGCGAGTATGCCGATCAGGAGGCCGTCGGGGATGCCGCCCTGGCCCTCCCGCCGGTCCGCACGGCGATCGTCCGGTCTCACGCCTGTCCCCTCCCGCTACGCCACCGTCGACTCGGAGTCGCCCAGATGCTGCTCCACGAAGGCCGCCGCCCGCTGCTCGGCCTCCAGCTCGGCGGCACGCAGCACGTCGTCGGCGACGAGGTCGCTGGAGGACTCGGTCATCGCGCGGTCGGTGAAGACCAGCGGGCGTTCCGTCTCCGTGACCAGGTGTTTGACCACCTGGACGTTGCCGTTGACATCCCATACGGCGATGCCGGGGGTCAGGGTGGGGATGATCTCCACCGCCCAGCGGGGCAGGCCCAGGACGCGGCCCGTCGCCCTCGCTTCGTCGGCCTTCTGGGCGTAGATCGTCCTGGTCGAGGCCATCTTCAGGATCGCGGCCGCCTCCTTCGCCGCCGCGCCGTCGATCACGTCGGACAGATGGTGGACCACGGCGACGAACGAGAGACCCAGTCGGCGGCCGAACTTCAGCAGCCGCTGGAACAGCTGGGCCACGAAGGGGCTGTTGATGATGTGCCAGGCCTCCTCGACCAGGAAGATGCGCTTCTTCCGGTCGGGGCGGATCCAGGTGTGCTCCAGCCACACACCGACGATCGCCATCAGGATCGGCATGGCGATGGAGTTGCGGTCGATGTGGGACAGGTCGAAGACGATCAGTGGGGCGTCCAGGTCGATGCCGACCGTCGTCGGGCCGTCGAACATGCCACGCAGGTCACCGTCGACCAGGCGGTCCAGGACCAGGGCGACATCGAGCCCCCAGGCCCGTACATCGTCTATGGCGACGTTCATCGCCTCCGCCGACTCCGGCTCGGGGTGCCGTAGCTGCTCGACGATGTCGGTGAGGACCGGCTGGCGGTCGACGATCGTCTCGTTGACGTAGGAGTGGGCGACCTTCAGGGCGAAGCCTGAGCGTTCGTCCAGGCCGTGGCCCATCGCGACCTCGATGATGGTGCGCAGCAGCGCGAGCTGGCCCGTGGTCGTGATCGACGGGTCCAGGGGGTTGAGCCGGATGCCGTGGTCCAGGGCGGCCGTCGGGTCGAGCCGGATGGGAGTTATCCCCAGTTCCTCCGCGATGAGGTTCCACTCACCCACGCCGTCCTCGCCCTGGGCGTCGAGGACGACGACCTGGCGGTCCTTGAAGCGCAGTTGCCGTAGGACGTAGGTCTTCTCCAGGGCCGACTTGCCGTTGCCGGACTCGCCGAGGACGAGCCAGTGGGGGGCCGGGAGCTGCTGGCCGTAGAGCTGGAAGGGGTCGTAGATGTAGCCCTTTCCGGAGTACACCTCGCGGCCGATGATGACGCCGGAGTCGCCGAGGCCGGGGGCGGCCGTGGGCAGGTAGACCGCCTGGGCCTGGCCCGTGGAGGTGCGGACCGGGAGGCGGGTCGTCTCGACCTTTCCGAAGAGGAAGGACGTGAAGGCGTCTGTGAGGACGGACAGCGGGTCCCGCATCAGCGCATCAGCCCCTACCTTCGGATTCCGGTGGCGAACGGAAGCGTGTTCACGAATGCCCGGTGGTGCTCGCGGTCGCACCACTCCAGCTTCAGGTACGACTTGCCGGCGGAGGCCCTTATCGTGCGCTTGTCGCGGTTGAGGGCCTCGGGGGTGCGGGCGGAGACGGTGATGTAGCCGACGAGGTTGACGCCGGCGGCGCCGCTGGCGAGGTCCTCGCCGCGCTGGTCGAGGCGGTTGTGGGCGGCGATGTCCCGGGGGTCGACGGTCCGGTTCATCTTGGCGGCGCGGGACGCCTCGGCCTCGTCGTTGGTCTTCTCGGTCAGCATGCGTTCGATGGCTACCTCGGTGGGCTCGAGATCCATCGTCACGGCGACCGTACGGATGACGTCCGGGGTGTGGACGAGGAGGGGCGCGAGGAAGTTCACGCCGACCGGGGTCATGGGCCATTCCTTCACCCAGGCGGTGGCGTGGCACCAGGGGGCGCGGGTGTTGGACTCGCGGGTCTTCGCCTGGAGGAAGGTGGGCTCCATGGCGTCCAGCTCGGCCGGCCAGGCGTTGCGCTGGGTCATCGCCTGGATGTGGTCGATGGGGTGGTCCGGGTCGTACATGGAGTGGATGAGCGAGGCGAGCCGACCCTGGCCGAGCGGCTGGCGGACGCGGATGTCGGCCTCCTGCAGGCGCGAGCAGATGTCGGTCAGCTCGCGGGCCATGACGACGGCGAGGCCGGCGTCGCGGTCCAGCTTGCGGCCGGACTGCGGGCGGGCGGCGCGGGCCATGGCCTGGGCCTCGGCGGCCAGTTCGCGGGTGTAGTGCATGCAGGCGACGAGGTAGGCGCGGTGCTGCTCGCTGCTGGTGGAGACCATGGACTGGAGCTGGTCGTAGGAGCGGGCCAGCCAGTCCGGGGCGCGGCCGTCGCCGCGCAGGGTGACGTCCTTGGCGTGGGCGTCGGGGTCGGCGGGGAGCGTACGGGCGAGCATCTGGAGGCGGGTGACGAAGCCGTCGCCGTTGGCCACGTGCTTGAGGAGGGTGCCGAAGCGGTCGACCAGGGCTTCCTGGTCCTCGGAGTCGCGCAGGCCGACGCCGGGGCCCTCGATCTCGATGGCGGCGGTGACGGTCTTGCGGTCGGCGTGCAGCAGTACGGCGATCTCGTCGGGCCCGAAGGGGGCGGCGAGCCAGCTGATGCGGCCGATGCCGGGCGGGGGCCCGATCTCGACCTCGCGGCCGTCGACGCGGGTGCCGGCCTCCATGGCGGCGGAGCGGTAGACGGCGCCGCGCTTGACGGTGCGCTTGTAGCTGCGGTTGATCTCGAACCACTTGTAGAAGGTGCGGCGCTTGTACGGCACGTAGACCGCGGCGAGCGCGAGCAGCGGGAAGCCGGTGAGCAGCACGATCCGCAGGGAGAGGACCGGGACGAGGAGGCCGCACATCATGCCGAGGAACGCGCCCGCGATGATCAGCGCGATCTCGCCGGACTCGCGGTTCCGGCCGACGATCGCGTTGGGCCGGGCGCGGCCGATGAGATACGTACGGCGGGGCGTGACCGGATGGGACAGATGGGACTCGGTCGTCAACGCCCTTCACCTCCTGAGCGGTTGTTGCGGGCGTTGCTGGCGTGCGGGGTGCTGGCCGGGCTGGGCGCGCGGGGCGCGGGCGTGGCGGAGGGGACTGCTCCGCCGCCGCCTCCGGAGGGGCGGCTGCTGTGGGCGGCGACGCCGCCGCTGGCGGGGTTGGCCGGGCGGGGGGTGCTGCTGCTCGTGCCGCCGCCGTTGTTGTCGGCGCGGGAGCTGTGGGTCTTGATGCCCTGGGCGACGAGGGTGGCGGGGGAGCTGATGACGGCGGCGGCCTTGCTCTCGGCGCCCTGCATGATGCGGTTGTTGCGGCCGTTGGCGATCTCGTCGCCGAAGCCGGGGACGAAGCGGTAGATCATCGCGCTGGCGAAGATGGCGAGCAGGATGATGGCGAGGCCGGAGACGACGGCGGAGAAGGAGTCGGGGCCGTTGCCGCTCGACAGCGCGCCGGCGAGGCCGAGGACGATCACGATGACCGGTTTGACGAGGATGACCGCGATCATGATCCCCGCCCAGCGCCGGACGTGTCCCCACAGGTTCTTGTCGACGAGGCCGGCGTAGACGACGGTGCCGAGGAGGGCGCCGACGTAGAGGAGGGCGGCGCGGATGACCAGCTCCAGCCAGAGGACGCCGGCGGCGAGGATGCTGACCAGGGAGACGACGATCAGCATGATCGGGCCGCCGCCGATGTCGGTGCCCTTGCCGAGGGCGCCGGAGAAGGTGCCGAAGAAGGTGTCGGCCTGGTCGCCGGAGGCCTTGGCGATGACGTCGGTCACGCCGTCGGTCGCGGATACGACGGTGTAGAGGATCAGCGGGGTGAAGGCGGAGGCGAGCACGGTGAGCCACAGGAAGCCGACGGCCTCGGAGATGGCGGTGGTCAGCGGTACGCCGCGTACGGCCCGCTTGGCCACGGCCAGGAGCCACAGCAGGAGCGTGAGGATCGTGGAGGCGGCGAAGACGATGGCGTACTGCTGAAGGAACTTCTCATTGGTGAAGTCGACGTTGGCGGTCTCCTTCACGGCCTTGCTGAGTTTGGTGATGGTCCAGGAGGCGGCTTCGGCGCAGCCTTTGGCGAGGGAGGAGAGGGGGTCCAGGGAGTCGGTGAGGGGGGCGTTGGTGGAGCCGGAGGATCCCTTGGAGCCGTTGTCCTTCTCGCAGAACTGCTTGGCGGCGTCATGGATCAGCGAACAGG
Source organism: Streptomyces sp. NPDC020192 (assembly GCF_044388685.1). Lineage (NCBI taxonomy): Bacteria > Bacillati > Actinomycetota > Actinomycetes > Kitasatosporales > Streptomycetaceae > Streptomyces > Streptomyces sp. NPDC020192. Next base: position 8,331 of record NZ_JBIRXG010000012.1, read on the forward strand.
CGTCGCCGCTCTTCGACGGGGACGGAGTGGGCGTCGGAGTGGGGGCGGCGAAGGCGCGGGCGGCCAGCAGCACCGTGGCAGTCTGCACGGTGCCGAGGATCGTCGCGAACCTGAGGACGCGGTGGTTAGCGCGCATACGTGAACCCTCCGTACTCCTCGACGGCCTTCGTCATCTGGTCAGCGGTGGACGCAGTCTGATCACGACCGACAGGCACGGGGCCTTCCTTCTGTTGGTCGCCGGCGATCTTCCAGTCGTTGTCGGCCCACTTCAGTACGTACGTCGTGGTGTACCAGCTCTCCGTCACCGGATTCTTGGAGGCCTCCCCGGAGAGACCGAAGAGCGAGGTGTACCAGACCTCGACCGTGGCCGTGTCCTGGCCCGAGGAGGTGACCTTGGTGCCCACCGGAATCGCCCGGGACACGAACGTCTGCCCCTTCGGCGCCGTGCCGTCCTTCGTCAGGCCGATGGTGGACAGGAACGTCCCGCTGGAGTAGGCGCTGTCCAACGCCGATTGTCTGGCGGCCGCCACGTCGGGTACGTAGAGCGCGCTGACGATCGCGTGCCGCCGCGCGGTGGTGAACATGTCGGCGGATCCCAGGGCCACCGAGTAGTTCGCCGCCGCGCTCTGCGCCCCCTGCTCCGTGTGGGCGAAGCCCGAGGGGATGCCGGTGGTCTTCGTGTCCACGGGGCGGGTGCCCGAGGGCGCTGTGGAGGACGTCTGCGGCGCGGAGCCCTTTGTCGTCGTGCCGTCGGCGCTGCTGTTGTTGCCGTCCCCTCGATTGGCAAACGCGATCGCCGCGATCAGCAGGACCACCACGCCCACCACCGTCACCAGGCTGCGGGAGGAGGAGCGGGTGGGGCGGCGGGGGGCGCCGCCGTAGGGGTCGTTGTCGGGGAGGCGGGTTCGGGTGGGGACCGGACCCGTGTCGCCGTAGTCGGGGTAGGACCCCTCGTCTCCGGGATTCATGGCGTGTGCGCCCCCTCACCCTCGTAGACATACGACGGTAGCCGTGCTGGTTCCCGCGCGGGCGCGGTGTGGTGACTCGACATCAGGGAAACGCAACCTCAGCCGGTGGGCACGACGGGTGGGAGGAGAGAGGGAGGAACGTGCGGTTACACCGCCATGCCGTACACGATCGTGAACAGCGTGCCGAGGGAGCCGATGATGAAGACTCCGGTGAGGCCGGCGATGATGAGGCCCTTGCCCTGTTCCGCGCTGAAGGTGTCGCGGAGGGCGGTGGCGCCGATGCGCTGTTTGGCCGCACCCCAGACCGCGATGCCGAGGCACAGGAGGATGGCTACGGCCATCACCACCTCGATCATCACCTTCGCCTCGTTGCCCAGGCTGCCGAAGGGGCCCCAGTTCGGGGCGATCCCGCCGATGATGGTGTTGATGTCTCCCTTGTCGGCCGCAAAGAGCATGTAAGTCACCGCCCCTGGTGGGTAGTTCCGCAAGGCCCCCGCGGTGTGCGGAGGTCAGGTCTCATTGTCGCCGACAACTTCGCGGTCGTATGTCGACTTGACGTCATTGACTGGCGGGTTTCGTACGAATACCTCGTACGGTCACTCTGTGTATCACGGCAGGTCACGCCGGGCAACGAGATCCGACCGGAACCTGTCGTGTGGTTCCGTCGTTGTCCTCCCTTACGACCTGGCACGGTTTCTGACGGCCGGTCGGGTGAGGCGTCGGGATGATGTTCTCATGGGGAGTGGGCGGAAAATGGACATGGGCCCCGGCGGCGGATGCCGTCGGGGCCCCATCATCTGCGGGGTTGACGCTCGGTCAATCGGCCGTCAGCCGGTGAAGGCCGCCGTGCCCTCCGGGGTGCCCCAGTCGACGGTCACGCCGTAGGAGTCGTGGACCGGGACGCCGGTCGCCGGGTCGGCCACGGCGGACACGTCGGCGATCGTGCGCTTGGCGCAGCCGGTGTCGGTCCGCCGGTTCGGCTTGGTGTCGTACGAGGAGCAGCCGGAGCCGTCACGTACGTCGACGCCCGGGTGGTTGAAGTAGGAGGAGTCGTACGACGTGTCCGACGAGGACTCCGAGCCGCCGTGGCCTCGACCAGCAGGACGGTCTGACTGACCTTCTTGAACCAGCTGTTGGAGGTGGTGCAGGAGGACAGGCCGTAGTACGAGCGGTACTTCGCCAGGTCGGCCGCGGCGTTCGGGTCGTCGTAGGCGTCCGGGAAGGCGGTGAGGCCGCCGGTCACCCGGAAGGAGTCGCAGGCGAGTTCGCCCTGGTGCTTGGGGGTGGCACAAGGCGTCGTGGTCCAGGTCGTCCGAGCGGACGGGGGCGCCGTCGCGTTCAAGGGAGTTGGACAGACAAGGGGGTGTTGGACAGGGAAAACGGGCCGCGGCCGGCTGCCGTGGCCCGTCTTCCTTTCCGTGCCGCCGAGGGGACCCCACGTCCCCCTCACACTGGCGGCTCCCCGTGACCCGACGGGGCGGATCAGGTGGTACTAGCTCGCGCTGAAGGCGCTCGTGCCCTCCGGGGTGCCCCAGCCGGTCGGGCCGTCGTAGCCCGTCCCGGCGTTGCAGAAGTAGTCCGTGTCGCAGGTGCCGTTGCTGCCGCTCGTCACGTCGTTGAGAGCGGAGGTGCCGGCCGCGTTGTACGGGTACTGGGCCGGGTAGTCGCTGCTGCCCGGGGTGCCGGCGAGGGCGTACACGCTCGCGATGATCGGCGAGGAGGCGCTGGTGCCGCCGTAGGTGTTCCAGCCGCTCGCCTGGTAGGTGTCGTAGACCGAGACGCCGGTGGCGGGGTCGGCCACGGCGGAGACGTCGCCGATCATGCGCGTCGAGCAGCCGCTGTCGGTCTGCCAGCTGGGCTTGGGGTCGTAGGCGGAGCAGCCGGAGCCGGTGCCCTCGGTGCTGGAGGTGTTCCAGACGGACTCGGTCCAGCCGCGGCTGCTGGAGTCCGTCGACAGGGAGGTGCCGCCGACGGCGGTCACGTACTGGGAGGCGGCCGGGTACTCGGCGCCGTAGGCGCTGTCGCCCGCGCTCGCGGTGATGGCGACGCCCGGGTGCTTGTAGTACGAGGTGTCGTACGAGGTGTCGGAGGAGGACTCCGAGCCGCCGTAGCTGTTGGAGACGAACTTTGCGCCCAGCTTGACGGCCTCGTTCACCGCGGTGCCCAGGTTGGCGTCGGACGCCGACTTGGCCTCGACGAGGAGGATGTTGCAGTTCGGGCAGGTCGCGCTGACCATGTCGAGGTCGAGGGACTCCTCACCGGCCCAGCCGCTGTCGGCGGAGGGGAGCGAGGTGGTGGAGCCGGTCTGGCTGACCTTCTTGAAGCAGCCGTTGGACGTGGTGCAGGACGGCAGGCCGTAGTACGAGCGGTACGTGGCGAGGTCGGCCGCGGCGTTCGGGTCGTCGTAGGCGTCCACGATGGCGACGGTCTCGCCGGAGCCGTTGGAGGAGGCGGCGTCGGTGAGGCCGTAGGCCGACTGGATGTCGCTCGGGCCGTATCCGGTGGGGGAGGCGGAGGAGGCGTTCGGCGAGACGGTCTTCGGCGCGACGCCCTTCAGGGCCGCCTGCTTCTCCATGAAGGCGGTGGTGCCGCCGGTGACGCGCAGGGCGTTGCAGGCGGCGTAGCCCTTCTTCGGGGTCGCGGCGCACGCCTTCTCGTAGCGCACGTGGGCCTTGGCGACCTGGGCGGCGATGGCCTTGGCGCTCACCTTGTGGGGGGTGGTGGCGGCTTCGGCGTGGGCCGCGGTGGTCAGACCGGCGGCGAGGAGCGCGGCGGTGGCCGCGGCGGCCGATCCGAACCGGCGCCATCTGCCGGATATGTGGGGGGAGTCGGGGGTGGACGTACGCAAGGTACAGCCTCCTGGAAGTGGTGGGCAGAGGCCTGCGGGTGTGGGGGTCCACCGGTGGGTGACCGGTGGGGGCGGCGGCCCGTGACCGACCATCGCTTGTTGAGTACGCGACAACAAGGGGCTTTCGGAATCCTGACTACCGCATTGCTCACGGGGGTTGGGTGCTTACTGATCAATGACGGGCGGATGGCCATGGGCTGGCCGGGCCTTGACCCTGTGCACAGCACAGCCACAAGGCGTGGCTACGCGCGTAACTGATGTGGAGCCGAGGCGCGTTACCGCGGCCGGAGTCCGTTCAGCAGGAGATGCACGTGCTCGTCCAGGCCACTCATGGCTTCCTCGGCGTCGAGCGCGCAGCCGGCGATGAGGGCGGCGAGGCCGTGCAGGCTCGCGGCGACGACCATGGTGATCCGCTCGGGGTCGCCCGCGATGATCTCCCCTTGCTCCTGGGCGTCGGCGATCATCCGTGCGAAGGAGCCGAGGGAGTGGTCGACGGCCGCGGCGAGCTGGGCGGAGCTGTCGGGTTCGTGCTTGCGCGTGAACATCAGCTCCAGCAGCTCCGGGTTGTCGACGGCGAAGCCGAGGTAGGCGCGGGCGACGGCGGCCATGCGGTCCTCGAAGGTCCGGCTGAGCCGGCCGGCGGCTGTGTCCAGGGCGTGGTTCAGCCGCTCGTACCCGTCCAGCGCGAGGGCGTCGATCAGCGCCTGCTTGTCCTTGAAGTGCCGGCCCGGTGCGGCGTGGCTCACACCGGTGTCCCGGGCCAGCTCGCGCAGCGACAGTGCGCCGACCCCCTTCTTGCGCAGGGTGCGCTCGGCGCTCTTGAGCAGGGCGGCGCGCAGGTCTCCGTGGTGGTAGGGGCGGCTTATGGACTGGCGCGACATGCGCACCATCGTATCCCGATGTTGTCATTGACAGCATTGTTGTCGGCGCCTACATTCGGGGTATGGCTGATACGAAATGGAAAGTGACCGACCTCCCCGACTTCACCGGCCGTACCGCGGTGATCACCGGCGCCAACAGCGGCCTCGGCCTCGTGACCGCCGAGGCGCTGGCGGGGGCCGGCGCGCATGTGGTGTTCGCGGTACGGGATCTGGAGCGGGGCGGTGCCGCGGCGGCGCGGGTCGGGGGCAGTACGGAGGTACGTCGCCTCGACCTGGCGGATCTGGACTCGGTAAGGGAGTTCGCCGCCGGCTGGGACCGCCCACTGGACCTGCTGATCAACAACGCGGGCGTGATGATGCTGCCGGAGCAGCGGACGAAGCAGGGCTTCGAGATGCAGTTCGGCACGAACCACCTCGGGCACTTCGCGCTGACGAACCTGCTGCTTCCGTACGTCACGGACCGGGTGGTGACGGTCGCCTCCGGCGTCCACCGCTTCGGCGACCAGGCGATCCACTTCGAGGACGTGAACCTGCGCGGCCGCTACACCCCGACCCGCGCCTACGCCCAGTCCAAGCTGGCGAACCTCCTGTTCACCCTGGAACTCCAGCGCCGCCTCACCGAGGCCGGCTCCCCGGTCCGCGCACTGGCCGCCCACCCCGGCTGGGCCGCCACCAACCTCCAGAGCCACCACGGGAACCCCCTGATGAGGGGCGCCCTGACGATCGGCAACAAGCTCTTCGCCCAGTCCGACAGGGCCGGTGCCCTACCCACCCTGTTCGCCGCGAGTCAGGACCTGCCCGGAGCGGCGTACGTCGGCCCCGACGGACTCGGTGAGATGCGCGGCGCGCCGACGCTGGTCAGTCGCAGCGCGGCGGCCAGTGATCCGGGGGCGGCGCGGAGGCTGTGGGTGCTGTCGGAGGAGATGACGGGGGTGGGGTGGGGGCTGAAGCCGGTGGGGTGAGCGTGGGGTGCGCTTCGACGAGGACTGGAGTACGGGCAGGTGGGCTAGATTCGTGGCCGTCTCCGCACGACCCCACTGCCTGAGGAACCACCCGTGTCCCACATACCGCCCCTGGGCGGCTCGAACGCCTCGTACACCTCGGCGCAGATACGACGCAACCGCCTGATCTTCCTCGGTCTGGTCCTTGTCATCGCGGGCATGGTGACGTTCTGGGCCCTGGGCCCGTACGACACGAAGGACCAGTCCGCGACGCTCAAGGCCGGTGACTGCTTCCAGAACATCGGAACGGCCAAGGAAGCGAAGGCCAAGAAGCTCGACTGCACCGACCCGCATGCCGACTACAAGGTCCTGAAGATGGACAAGGGCAGCGTCGTCGACACCTTCTCGTGCTCCGACGTCCCGGGCACGACCGGCTCGCTCACTCAGTCGGACCCCGGAAACTGGTTCGTCGTCTGCTTCAAGGGCAACGACGAGAAGGGCGAGAAGTAGCCGGGCGCACTCCGATGAACGGGGGAAGACAGGTGCAGAACGAGCGACGCCGCCCTGATCCGGCGGATCTCGCCGTGGCCGGATGCGGATGGCTGCTCATGCTTCCTCTGCGCGCGCCGGAGGCTGCGCCGCTGACAGGGTTCTCCGTTCCCCGACCGAATCACCCTGTGACGAAGTGGTCGAACTCGCCTGCCCGTACGCCGAGCACGAAGGTGACCGTCTGGGACACCGACCCCCGCGTCCCGGCCGGCTTCGCCGCCGGCGCCGTACCCGTGGCCGTACCAGAGGGCGCGGAGAGGGGGCGCGGACTGCGCCTCGTGCGGGCCTGTGCCGAGTCCTGGGGTGTCTCCGTGCTGCGGGAGCCGGGTGCGTCCAGGGGCGGGAAGGTGTTGTGGGCGGAATGTCAGAGTCGTGGCGCACCGTAATCGTGCCTGTTCATCAGGTCGTCTTCGGTGGGTCTCTTCCGTAGATGACCTTCTGGCCTTACTTTCGTCGGTGGCTCACCGCACGTCCGCACGGCCGTTCGGGTCTGCGGTGCGCCCCAATGGGGTTTCACAGGAAAAACTCAGTGAAGTCTCAGCGGGTTTCTCACGTTCGCACGGCAGAGTGGGGGCTGATGAAGCGCATCACACGCATCTCCGTCCACTCGCGTCCCGCGTTGCTCGGGGCGGTGGTGCTGCTCGCCCTGACCTCGGCGTCCGTGGCGGCCGCCGATGACGGGCCGGGGCCGCTCGGGGTCACCGCCGATGTCGCCGCGACCCGGCAGACGGCGCGGGTCGGTGCGCTCTTCAGCACGGACCGGGCCGCTGATCTCAAGGGTGGCCACTACTGTACGGCGTCGGTCGTGCACAGCCCGGGGCACGATCTCATCGTCACGGCGGCGCACTGCGTGGCCGGCGCCGACGACGGTGGTCTGCTCTTCGTGCCGGGCTACCGGGACGGGAAGGCGCCGTACGGGGTGTGGAAGGTGGGCAAGCGGTACCTGCCCGACGGGTGGGCCAAGGACCAGGACGAGGACAGCGACCTGGCCTTTGTCGTCGTCGAGGACCTGAACGGGCGGAAGCTGGAGGACGTGCTCGGGGGCAACCGCTTCACGGCCGGTACGGACACCGGCGCCACCGCCGTGACCGTCATCGGCTATCCCAGCTCCCGCGAGGTGCCGATCCGCTGCACCAACAAGCCGACCGCGCACAGCAGCACCCAGCAGCGCATCGACTGCCCGGCCTTCACCGCCGGTACCAGTGGCAGCCCCTGGATCAACGGCGACGGCCAGGTCGTCGGCGTCCTCGGCGGCCATGAGGAGGGCGGCGACACGGACGACGTGTCGTACAGCGTGGTGCTGGGGAGACAGGCGGCGGAGCTGTACAAGGACGCCACAGCTAACTGATCTTCATGGCAGGGTGTGTCCGTGGACGCACTCAAGCCGCAGGACCCGGCACACATAGGCACCCATACGCTGCTCGCCCGGCTCGGGGCGGGCGGGATGGGGCAGGTGTACCTCGGGCGCTCTCCTGGGGGTCGGCTGGTCGCCATCAAGGTGATCCGGGACGAGATCACCGGCCATCCCGAGGCCCTGGCGCGCTTCCGGCGCGAGGTGGAGACGGCGCGTGCGGTGCGCAGTGCCTATACGGCGAACCTGATCGACGCCTCGCTGGACGTGGCCCCCTACTGGCTGGCCACGGAGTACGTCACCGGCCCCACCCTCGCCCAGGCGGTCGCCGAACGGGGGCCCCTGCCCGTCGAGACCTGCCGCAGCCTCTTCGCCGCCCTCGCCGAGGGCCTTGCGGCCGTCCACGAACACGGGGTCACGCATCGGGATCTGAAGCCGCAGAACGTCATCCTCGCCGCCCAGGGCCCCCAGCTCATCGACTTCGGCATCGCCCGTACGGCGGACCAGACCGCCCTCACCGACGCCGGGTTCGCGCCCGGCACGCCCGGCTTCACCGCCCCCGAGGTACTGATGCGCAACCAGGTCGGCCCGCCGGCCGACGTGTTCGCCCTCGGCGCCACCCTCGCCTACGCGGCGACCGGCCGTGCGCCCTTCGGTTCCGGTGACCCCAACGGCGTCAGCTACCGCGCCGTCCACGAACCCATCGACCTGGCGGGCGTCGAACCGGAACTGGCCGCCCTGATCGAGGCCTGCGCGGCCAAGGACCCCGCCGCCCGGCCGGGACTCGCGGAGGTGATCGCCCGGTGTGGGGTGCGGTCCGCACTCGTGGAGGATCCGTTCTACGCCGGCCTCGCCGCGCTGGGCGAGGCCGCGCCGCAGACCCCGCCGACGTCGATGCCGATTCCGCAGCCGGTGGCGTCGCCCGTAGGGCCGCACGACCTGCCCACGGTGGGGCCCGCGTACGGCGGTCACGGCTACACGCCCACCCAGCTGGGCCAGCCCGCCCGCCGTCGGAGCAAGCGGTGGATGGTCGCCGTGGCGGTGGGACTCGTGGTGGGGATCGGAGCGGCCACCGCGGTGGTGCTCGCCCAGCGGGGTGACGGCAAGGACACCGCTGGGGGCCGGGCTTCCACGAGCGCGTCGGGCAAGGCGTCCAGCCCGCAGGCGACGGCGTCCAAGACGGCCACCGGCACGGGCGGCGCGCCCGCCCACGCGCTTGACAACATCGACCGCCAGTACTGGAAGTCGTCGACGGGACAGTGCCAGCTGCCGGACGCGGAGCTGGCGCCCAAGGATTTCTTGTCCTCCATGTCCGACCCCGACGACCCCGGCAATCGCGCGGAGCGCCCGGTCTTCGAGCACAAGGTGCGGATCGGGTTCTGGCACAACAGCTACTCCGGGCACCCCGGGATCCACGGCCCGTACTACGTGACCGTCAGCGTGAAACCGCCGCACGGCATCGATCCGAGCACTGGAAAGCCTGTCGCCGGAGTGCTCTCGCAGAGCGCGACGCTGGGCTACACCAGCAAGCCCATCGACCTCTACGGCGGTGACGCGTCCGCCTGGACGTACCTCACCTACCCGGACGACTTCCGTACCTGGTTGGACGGGAAGAAGTCCTTGCCCGCCATCCCGGTCGGCAACGATCCCGGCGACTGGACGGTGCAGTGGTTCCACATCCGCACGCCCAGCGACTACACCAGCATCATGTGCCAGGGCTTCACTGTGAAATGACGCCACATCACGCAGAAAGTGCCTTGAACCGACCCGGCATGGGGGAAAGTTGAACCCGTGCGGAAGGTATGGGTGATCGGTGGGGCGGCCGTCGGGCTCGGCATGGGCTTCGTCATGCTGCTCGTCGTCGGGGTCTACGTCGTCGCCGGGAACCTCGTGGGCGGCGTGGTCTCGGGAGGCCGGGCGTTGGCCAAGGGGGCTGTGCCGGCCGCTTACCAGGGGCTCGTGCAGAAGTGGGGCAACCTGTGCCCGGAGCTGAGCCCGGCGCTGCTCGCCGCGCAGCTGTACCAGGAGAGCGGCTGGAATCCGAAAATCGTCAGCTCGGCCAACGCGCAGGGTATCGCGCAGTTCATCCCCGGCACGTGGGCCATCTACGGCCTCGATGCCAACGGGGACGGCAAGCGGGACGTCTGGGATCCCAACGACGCGATTCCGTCGGCCGCTTCGTACGACTGCCAGCTGGCGAAGGACGTGAAGCACGTGCCGGGCAACGTCTCCGACAACATGCTCGCCGCCTACAACGCCGGTGCCTACCGGGTGATAAAGGCCGGCGGGGTGCCGGGCATCAGCGAGACGCAGAACTACGTCCAGCGGATCAACAGCCTGGCCAAGAGCTTCGCCGCGCCCGTCAGCCGGATCGACCCCACCCAACAAGCCGCCGGCGCAATCGACTTCGCGCAGAAGAAGCTCGGGACGCCGTATCTGTGGGGTGGGGAGGGGACCGCTGAGCAGGGTGGGCGGTTCGACTGTTCGGGGCTGACGCAGGCCGCGTACGCGAGTGTCGGGATCACGTTGCCGCGGGTGGCCAACGATCAGTACAACGCCGGGCCGCATCCGTCCCGGGATCAGTTGCTTCCCGGTGACCTCGTGTTCTTCTCCACCGACCTCAGCGACTCGCGGGCCATCCATCACGTGGGGATCTACGTGGGGGGCGGGTACATGATCGACGCGCCGAGGACCGGTGCCGTGATCCGGTTCGATCCCATCGACAGCCCTGATTACTTCGGTGCCACCCGCGTCACCGAAGATGGCGCAAAAGCGCTCCCCACGGCGGTGTGAGACGGTGTCAACTGAGCGTGAACCAACCCCCTGAGCTGCGGTGATGAGTCTCTCTTCGATAACGTCTGAGTGATCATTCAGTGGAGAGTGGAACGTATTCATGAGGGGTGTGCGTTCCTGTTGACGTAGCCGAGCGGAAGCGGATCTACGAACCACGGGGGTAGGAGCGGCGCACACGAGGTGCGTCCGGCAGACGACGAAGGGGCCGCAGCACCATGGCTGTACTCGCCGAATCCGGATCGAACCCCGACGTCGGCCTGCTCTACGACATCAACGGCCTGGCCGCCGACGCTCCGCACTGGTTCGACCGCGTCATGGAGTTCGTCGGCGAGTACGGGCTGCTGCTCGCCATGTCCCTGCTCGTCCTGTGGTGCTGGTCGTCCGTGCGGCGCCGGGGCGGTGAGGACGCCGCGTCCTCCGTCGCCGCGCTGGTGTGGGCACCGATCGCGGCCGCCATCGCCGTACTCGTCAACATCCCCATCCGAGGGTTCGTGCAGCGGCCCCGGCCCTTCGTCGATCACCAGGGACTCGACGTCCTCGTCTCCGGCAAGACCGACTTCTCCTTCGTCAGCGACCACGCCACCATCACCATGGCGCTGGGGGTGGGCCTTTTCGTCGCCAACCGCCGCTTCGGGATCGCCGGGATCGCGCTCGCGCTGCTCGAGGGCTTCTGCCGGGTCTTCATGGGCGTGCACTACCCGACGGACGTCGTCGGCGGCTTCGCCCTCGGCACTGCCGTCGCCCTGCTCCTCTCCCCGGCGGCCATGGCCCTGCTCACCCCGCTGATGCGGGCGGTGGAGCGGTCGCCGCGGGCGGGGTGGATCGTACGGCGGCGGTCCGCGGCGGGTGGGCAGCAGGATGCCTTGCTGCCCAGCGCCCGTGCGTCCGTGGAGAACGAGGAGCGGGACCTGGCCGCGTAGCGGGTACCAGCCACGTCCCGCTCGGTGCCCTACAGCCCCTGCGCGTACGAGAAGAACCTCGCCGGGTCGTACTGCTTCTTCACCTTCCCCAGCCGGGTCACCGCGTCCCCGTAGTACGCCTTGCGCCAGTTGCTCAGCGTCGGGTCGGTGTAGTTCTGGTAGGCGGCGCCGGAGGCGTACGGCTGCATGGCCCCGTGGGCCGACGTCAGCCAGGACTGTGCCGTACCGCCGGAAGCCCCCGCGCCCCAGGACGCGATGTACTGCGCCAGCATGCGCGAGCGGCGGTGGACGAAGGCCGTTGCCGTCGGTGAGACACGGTTCACCGCGCCGCCGAGGGCCGTGAAGGCGATGCTGCCCGCGCCGCCGCGCACCGAGGCGATCTGCCGCAGCACCGTCTGGATGCCCGCCGCCGACAGGGAGCGGTCGAAGAAGTCGGACCGGGCCGCGTACGTCTCCCGGCTGAGCCCGCCCTGCGGGGAGCGGCCGGGGGTCGAGCCGGGCAGGTGGCACTGTGCGTCCGTCGCGAACGAGGAGCAGCCCGCGTAGGCCTCCATCGCCTCCTCGTAGCCCTTGCGGCGCAGCGTCACGGACGAGGCGTTGGCGCCCGCCTGGTGGGCGAGGCGGTCGACGGCGTTCTGGAGTTCGCCGTACGTTCCCATCGAGAAGCAGGCCACCGAGATCGACGGGGTGCGGCCCGGGGAGCACTCCAGGTGCAGCGACGACCAGATCTCGTCCGGCTGGGTCGGGCCCCACTCCTGCCAGGCCTTGAGGACCGCCGCCGCCTTCGACCACGGCCAGGTCAGGTACGCCGTCACCGCTTGCGGGGCCGCGTGCGTCCTGAACTGCAGCTCGGTGACCACGCCGAAGTTGCCGTTGCCCGCGCCGCGCAGCGCCCAGAAGAGGTCCGCGTGATCCTTCGCGTTCGCCGTGACCTGCCTGCCGTCCGCCGTGATCAGCGTCGCCTGGGTGAGGCTGTCGCAGGTCAGGCCGTACGCGCGGGACGCGACGCCGTGGCCGCCGCCCAGCACCAGGCCGGAGACCCCGACGGAGGGGCAGGAGCCCGCGGGTATCGTCACGCCCTTCGCGGCCAGCGCCCGGTAGACGTCGATCAGCTTGGAGCCGGCGCCGACGACCGCCTGTCCGCCGCTGACCCGGATGCGGTTCAGCCGGGAGACGTCGAGGATGAGGCGGTTGTCGCCGGAGGAGTAGCCGGCGTAGGAGTGGCCACCGTTGCGTATGGACACCTTCAGGGCGTGTGCCCGGGCGTAGGAGAGCGTGGTGCGTATGTCGTCGGCGTGGGCGACGTAGGCGACCGCGGCGGGCTTCAGGGTGTCGAAGCGGGTGTTGTAGAGCTGGTGCGCCGTCTTCCAGGCCGCGTCGCCGGGGCGGACCAGGGTGCCGTCCAGGTCACGGGCGAGGGCCGTCCAGTTGGCGGCGGCACCGGCACTGGCGGACTTTGCGGACATAAGGGACGATTTGCCCGTGCCTGTCGTCGTGGCCGATGTGCCCGCGCCGCTGCCGCACCCCGAGAGTGCGGTCGCGGCGAGCGCGGCCGTGCCACCCGCGATGAACGTGCGCCGTTCCATGCCCATGGTCGTCTGTCGCCTTTCCCCGGTTCCCCTGGATCCCCCGGGCCTGCTTGGCCCTTCCTGGGGTGAGACGGCGCCTTGGGCGGGAAAGTTCGTCACAGTTCGCACACAGCGGTTCGTGACCGTTCACGCACAGGGATACGAACGCCGAAGACGTGTGGGCGTAACCCTGCCGTCGCCCGCCGCCCGGAACCTGAGTGTGCCCTCCCTGTAAGCATTCCGTGACCTAACCAGGCCGACGGCAGGGGTTCACCCCCCGTTCACTTCCGGCCATCGGCGGCTTCACCTGTTCTGCCTAATTTCGGCCGTACCCGGTGCGGAGTGCGGCCATCAGTGCGCTCACGCATCTGACGAGACTGACTTCGCACGCCGCCGACCGCGGCGGCTCCTGGAAGGAACTCCCGAAAGTGAAGCTTCAGCGCAAGAACCGGCTGCGCGCCGTCTCCCTCGGTGCTCTCGCCGTCTCCGGCGCCCTGGCCCTGACGGCGTGCGGCTCCGACGACAACGGTGGCGGTTCGAAGGCCTCGGGTGGCCCCTCGACGTCCACCAACGCCTCCGCCATCAAGTGCGACGGCGCCAAGGGCCAGCTGCTGTCCGACGGCTCTTCCGCGCAGAAGAACGCCATCCAGGCCTGGGTCAAGAACTTCTCGCAGGCCTGTGGCGTGCAGATCAACTACAAGGCCGGCGGTTCCGGCGCCGGTGTGACCGCGTTCACCCAGGGCCAGATCCCGTGGGCCGGTTCCGACTCCGCGCTGAAGCCCGACGCCGTCGCCGCCTCCAAGAAGGTCTGCTCCAGCGGCGGCCAGGGCATCGACCTGCCGATGCTCGGCGGCCCGATCGCCGTCGGTTACAACGTGAACGGCGTGGACAACCTGGTCCTGGACGCCCCGACCATCGCCAAGATCTTCGACGGCAAGATCACGAACTGGAACGACGCCGCGATCAAGAAGCTGAACCCCTCGGCGAAGCTTCCCGACCTGAAGATCCAGGCCTTCCACCGTTCGGACGACTCCGGTACGACGGACAACTTCACCAAGTACCTGAAGGCCGCCACCCCGGAGAACTGGAAGTACTCGGGCGGCAAGACCTGGCAGGCGTCCGGCGGTCAGTCCGCCGCCCAGTCCTCCGGTGTGGCCCAGCAGGTCAAGCAGACCAACGGCGCCATCGGCTACTTCGAGCTGTCCTACGTCGGTGACGGCATCAAGGCGGCCAGCGTCAGCACCGGTGCCGCCCAGCCGGTCGCCCCGAGCTCCGACAGCGCCACCAAGGCCATCGCGGACGCCAAGATCGTCGGCACCGGCAGCGACCTGTCGCTGAAGCTGAACTACAACACCAAGGCCGACGGCGCGTACCCGATCACCCTGGTGACCTACGAGATCGTCTGCGACAAGGGCAACAAGGCCGACACCCTGCCCACCGTCAAGTCCTTCCTCAACTACATCGCGTCCGAGGACGGCCAGAAGATCCTGAGCGGCATCAGCTACGCGCCGATGCCCGACGAGATCATCGGCAAGGTCCGCACCACCATCGCGGGCCTCAGCTGACCTGATCCGAGAGTGCGGCCCGGTGCCTGCAGGGGCTGGGCCGCACCGTCCGGTGCACCGCCGCCACGAGCCGCACCACCTCACCCGGTGCGCGGCTCCGCAGACCGGAGAACCTGATGGACATATCGACCAAGACAACTGACGCATCTCCCCCCACCCCCCAGCCGGCCGAGACCGGGCACCGGCGCGCCCCGCGCGGCGCGACCCGCCCCGGTGACCGCATCTTCCTCGGCCTGTCCCGTGGCTCGGGCATCCTGCTGCTGGTGATCATGGCCGCGATCGCGGTCTTCCTCACCTACCGCGCGTCCCTCGCGATCAGCAAGGACCACGCGAACTTCCTGACCACGTTCGAGTGGAACACCAACGTCATCCCGCCGTCGTTCGGCATCGCGGTCCTGGCCTTCGGCACGGTGGTCTCCTCGATCATCGCCATGGTGCTGGCCGTGCCGGTCGCGGTCGCGATCGCGCTGTTCCTCACGCACTACGCCCCGCGCAGGCTGAGCGGTCCGGTCGCCTACGTGATCGACCTGCTCGCCGCCGTGCCGTCCATCGTCTACGGCCTGTGGGGCGCCCTGATCCTCGTACCGCACATGAACGGTCTGTTCGGCTGGCTGAACGACTACCTCGGCTGGACCGGGATCTTCTCCTGGCAGGGCGGTGCCCCCCGCTCCCTGCTCACCGTGGGCATCCTGCTCGCGATCATGATCCTGCCGATCATCACCAACGTGAGCCGCGAGGTCTTCCGCCAGGTCCCGCAGATGCACGAGGAGGCCGCGCTGGCCCTCGGCGCCACGCGCTGGGAAGTGATCCGCATGGCGGTCCTCCCCTTCGGCCGCTCCGGCGTGATCTCCGCCTCCATGCTCGGCCTCGGCCGCGCCCTCGGCGAGACGATAGCCGTCGCCACCGTGCTCTCCCCGACCTTCGACATCCAGACCAGCCTGCTCGACCCGGGCGGCGGCACCTTCGCCCAGAACATCGCCAGCAAGTTCGGCGAGGCCACGCAGGACGGCCGTGACGCGCTCATCGCCTCCGGTCTGGTCCTGTTCGTCATCACCCTGCTGGTCAACGGCGCGGCCCGCGCGATCATCGCCCGCCGCAAGGAGTACTCGGGGGCCAACGCATGAGCACCGCTCTTGTCACCGACAAGCTGCCCAACAGCCTGCGCAGCGCACGTCTGCCGAAGTGGTCGCCCTGGGCGATCGCCGGCGGCTCCGTCGTGGTCGCCGTGGGCATCGGCCTGGGCGCCGGACTGGACAGCAAGGTCCAGTGGGGTCTGATCGCCGCGATCCTGTTCGTCGTCGGCACCTTCGTCATCTCGACGGTGGTCGAGGGCAAGCGGCAGGCCAAGGACCGCATCGCCACCTCCCTGGTCTGGGTGGCCTTCCTGATCGCGCTCGTCCCGCTGGTGTCGCTGATCTGGACCACCGCCAAGCGCGGTGTGAAGGTCCTCGACCCCTACTTCCTCACGCACTCGATGGGCATCGTCGCCGACACCGACCCGGGCGGCGGCATCTACCACGCCATCATCGGCAGCCTGGAGCAGGTCGGTCTGGCCACCCTGATCGGCGCCCCGATCGGTGTCCTCACCGCGATCTACCTGGTGGAGTACGGCCGTGGCGGCCTCGCCCGCGCGGTCACCTTCTTCGTCGACGTGATGACGGGCATCCCCTCCATCGTCGCGGGTCTGTTCATCCTCAGCCTCATGCTGATGGCCGACCTGCAGCCCTTCGGCTTCGCCGGCTCGCTGGCCCTGGCCATCCTGATGATGCCGGTCGTCGTCCGCTCCACGGAGGAGATGCTCAAGCTCGTACCGAACGAGCTGCGCGAGGCGTCCCTGGCGCTCGGCGTGCCCAAGTGGCGCACCATCCTGAAGGTGGTCCTGCCGACCTCGATCGGCGGCATCACCACGGGCATCATGCTGGCGATCGCCCGTATCGCGGGCGAGACCGCGCCGATCCTGCTGCTGGTGTGGGGCAACGCCTTCATCAACAACAACCCGTTCTCGGGCGCGCAGCAGGCTCTGCCGCTGTACATCTACCAGCAGTACGCGAACAGCTCCGGTTCCCCCGCGGCCTACGACCGCGCCTGGGCCGCTTCGCTCACGCTGATCGCCTCCGTGATGATCCTCAACCTGGTGGCCCGCGGCATCGCCCGCTGGAAGGCCCCGAAGACCGGTCGCTGACGGCGGCCCCCTCAGCGACTGACTGGAAGTGAAGTACTAATGGCCAAGCGAATCGACGTAAGCGGACTGACCGCCTACTACGGCTCCCACAAGGCGATCGAGGACATCTCGATGACCGTCGAGCCGCGCTCGGTGACGGCGTTCATCGGCCCCTCCGGCTGCGGCAAGTCGACGTTCCTGCGCACGCTGAACCGCATGCACGAGGTCACCCCCGGTGGCCGCGTCGAGGGCAAGGTGCTGCTGGACGACGAGGACCTGTACGGCGCCGGCGTCGACCCGGTGTCCGTCCGCCGCGAGGTCGGCATGGTGTTCCAGCGCCCCAACCCCTTCCCGACGATGTCGATCTTCGACAACGTGGCGGCGGGTCTGCGTCTGAACGGCAACTTCAAGAAGTCGGAACTGAGCGACATCGTCGAGAAGTCCCTGAAGGGCGCGAACCTCTGGAACGAGGTCAAGGACCGCCTGAACAAGCCGGGTTCGGGCCTCTCGGGCGGCCAGCAGCAGCGTCTGTGCATCGCGCGGGCGATCGCGGTGGAGCCGAAGGTCTTGCTGATGGACGAGCCCTGCTCGGCCCTTGACCCGATCTCGACGCTCGCCATCGAGGACCTGATCGGCGAGCTGAAGGAGCGCTTCACGATCGTCATCGTGACGCACAACATGCAGCAGGCCGCGCGTGTCTCGGACCGTACGGCGTTCTTCAACCTGGCGGCCGTGGGCCAGCCGGGCCGCCTGATCGAGATCGACGACACCGAGCGGATCTTCTCCAACCCGTCCGTCCAGGCGACGGAGGACTACATCTCCGGCCGCTTCGGCTGACCGGTACCAAGACCCCTCGCGGTGCTGCATGGCGGTGCCACCGCGAGGACGCAGAAGGGCCCGCCCCCGGCTCCCGGGGGCGGGCCCACTGCGTTCGGCCTGGCCACCCCTTTTCGCCCACCCGCCCACCCGACTCGGTCTGCTGGAAGGCCGGCGTGGGTGGCGACTCGGTCGGCCGGGAGGTGTTGGTCACAGGCAGCCTCACGGTGCCGGAACTCACCGCCGAGCAGACCGCCCCGAAGCGTACCTACTACCCGCAGTACGTGGCCTGACGCCCCGCGCTGAGCGGCGCTGATCCGGCCCCCGTCGTCTCCTGCCTCCGTGGGAGATGGCCACGGCCCCGTCTCCTTCTCGGGAGACGGGGCCGCGGCTGGAGGGTGGGGGTGGGAGGGTCGGCTTTTCAGCGGGCCGGGACGGGTGGGCAGGTGGGAAGGGAGCGCATTACAGCGCCGTCAGCTTGACGACCCCGAAGGCCAGCGCAGCGACCGCCGCCGCCGCCGGCATCGTGATGAACCAGCCGAGGACGATGTTCTTGGCCACGCCCCAGCGGACGGCGTTCACGCGCTTCGTCGCGCCGACGCCCATGATCGCCGAGGTGATGACGTGGGTCGTGGAGATCGGCGCCTTGAAGAGGAACGCCGTACCGAACATGATCGACGCGCCGGTGGCCTCCGCGGCGAAGCCCTGCGGCGGGTCAAGCTCGATGATCTTGCGGCCGAGGGTGCGCATGATGCGCCAGCCGCCCGCGTAGGTGCCCAGCGACAGCATCACCGCGGACACGATCTTCACCCACACCGGGATCGGATCGCCGAACGTCTCGTGGCCGGAGATCACCAGGGCCATCACGACCACACCCATGGTCTTCTGCGCGTCCTGGAGACCGTGGCCCAGCGCCATCCCGGCAGCCGAAACCGTCTGCGCTATGCGGAAGCCCCGCTTGGCCTTGTGCGGGTTGGCGCGGCGGAAGATCCACATGATGGCCAGCATGACCAGGTAGCCGACGACCAGGCCGACCATCGGGGACAGGAACATCGGGATGATGATCTTGTCCAGCACCCCGTTCCAGTGCACCGCCGTACCGCCCGCCAGGGCCGCTCCCACCAGGCCGCCGAACAGCGCGTGGGAGGACGAGGACGGGAGGCCGTAGTACCAGGTCGTCAGGTTCCAGACGATCGCGCCGAGGAGGGCCGCGAAGAGGATGCCCATCCCCGTCCCGCCGGACGGGGTCTCGATCAGGCCTTCGCTGACCGTCTTGGCGACCCCGGTTCCGAAGAACGCGCCGGCCATGTTCATGACCGCCGCCATGGCGAGGGCCGCCCGCGGGGTCAGCGCCCGCGTCGACACGGATGTCGCGATCGCGTTCGCCGAGTCGTGGAAGCCGTTCGTGTACGTGAAGAAGAGCGCGACCAGGATGGTCACGATGAGGGCGAAGGTGTCCATCGACGCCTCAGGACTCCTTGACGGCGATGGTCTCCACCGTGTTCGCCACGTGCTCGAACGCGTCCGCCGCCTCTTCCAGGACGTCCACGATCTGCTTGAGCTTGAGCACCTCGATCGCGTCGTACTTGCCGTTGAAGAGGTGGGCCAGCAGCTTGCGGTGGATCTGGTCCGCCTGGTTCTCCAGACGGTTCACCTCGATCCAGTACTCGGTGAGGTTGTCCAGCGTCCGCAGGTTGGGCATGGCCTCGGCCGTCAGCTCGGCCGCCCGCGCCAGGACCTCGATCTGCTGCTCGACGCCCTTCGGCAGTTCCTCGATGTTGTAGAGGACCACCAGGTCGACGGCTTCCTCCATGAAGTCCATGATGTCGTCGAGGGATCCGGCGAGGGAGTAGATGTCCTCGCGGTCGAACGGCGTGATGAACGAGGAGTTCAGCTGGTGGAAGATCGCGTGCGTGGCGTCGTCACCTGCGTGTTCCGCGGCCCGCATACGCTCTGCGATCTCGGCTCGGGCAGGTGCGTCCGCCCCGAGCAGTTCCATCAGGAGTTTCGAGCCCGTGACGATGTTGTCCGCGGATGCGGCGAACATGTCGTAGAAGCTCGTCTCCCTGGGGGTCAGACGAAAGCGCACAAGGGGTCCTCGGGGTGCATCGGTTTCGGTCAGGCTGATGCTAGGCGCATCATCCGGCCACGGCTAATGGGCCGTCCCCCAGTGTCGCCCATCAGGCACAGTGGTCCGCACGGGGGCGTACCAAGGGCCCCATACCCAGCAAAATTCGTTACCATATACCCACCAGGGGTATGTATCCCCAGCTCGTCCCGAGACGGAGGCCTGTGATGACGACGACCGAGGCCGGCGCCACGCACGGCTACCACAAGCAGAAGGACGAGCACCTCAAGCGACTGCGCCGGATCGAGGGGCAGATCCGCGGGCTGCAGCGGATGGTCGACGAGGACACGTACTGCATCGACATACTCACCCAGGTCTCCGCCTCCACCAAGGCGCTCCAGTCCTTCGCGCTCCAGCTGCTGGAGGAGCACCTGCGGCACTGCGTGGCCGACGCGGCCCTCAAGGGCGGTGACGAGATCGACACGAAGGTGGACGAGGCGACGAAGGCGATCGGCCGCCTCCTGCGCTCCTAGGCTGCCGCGCTCCTAGCCCTCGCGCTCTTCCGCGACCCGCAGCACCTCGTCGATGCTCTCCAGGCTGAGCCGGTCCTCGGCGGCCGAGGCCGCGATGATCAGCTCTCCGCACAGCTCGATCTCGGCGAGGGCCACGTGGTCCTGAACCGCCGTGCCGCCGACCGGAGCCACCCGCCTCACCTCTTCTCTGCCGTCACCGACTTCCTAGAGTAGGCAGCGCTCTACACACCGCGCATGGCACGGACGGGCTACTTACGGGGTGGCCCGAAGCAGGACGCGGCCTAGTGCTCGTCCTCCGCGATCCGGCCCGCGTAGATGTCCCGCGGGCGCGGCAGCGTCACGTCGGCAGGGGCGCCGAAGTCGTACAGCAGCGTGGTCGAGGCGACCGCGACGGGCGTCTTCTGCCGGCCGTTGACGAAGCTGAAGCGCTGTCTGAGCTTGCGGATGCGGCCCTGGTCGTCGAGGTAGGCATCGAACAGGACCTCGGCCGTGGCGAACCCTTTCGCCGCCGCTGCCAGGGGCGCCCGGTTGGCGGCGGAGGCAGTGCGGGCCGCGCCGGCCAGGTCCGCGGTGCCCCGGTAGTGCCGTACGGGGGTGCCGCCGACCTCGGTCCGGCCGACGTACGTCGCCGTACGGGTCCCGCGCAGCACCTCGGCCGCCGTGTACGGATCGGTCGCGCCGCCGGTGACCAGGTTGCCGTCGGACACGGTCGCGGTGTCCACCCGCACCCACTTGTCGGCGGGCACGCCCGCGCCCCGGTTCTTCATGAACAGCGCGCCGGGGGCGAGGAGTTCGGTGATGGGCTGGTGCTCGGCGGTGCCGGCCGGGTCCTCGGGCAGGACGACGGTGAGCCGGCCGAGCCGGTGCCGGTAGTCGTAGACCCCCTTGCCGCGGATGGTGACCCGGGTGCCGCCGGTGGCCATCTCCATGGAGGTGGTGGCCTTGGAGCTGCCCGCGCCGGCCAGGGTGTCGGCGGCCCGCCGCAGCAGGGCGACCGGATCGCCCCCGCCCTTGACGTCGTCGGCGGCGGCCCGGCTGTCCGAACAGCCCGTGGCTCCCGCGCCGAGCCCGAGCAGGAGGCCGACCGCGACGACCGTCGTTCCCGCGCGCCTGTGCTGCCGATCTCGCTGTTCCCGCCGATCCCGCCGTTCCATCGCCTGCCTACCCCCAAGCCGGTACGTCCGTCACGGGCCCCCTGTCGTTCCGGTTAACGACGGGTAGGGGGCGCCGTCACGCGCCACCGGGCGCACGGGAGACCGGCCGCGCACTGCGGGATCGCTTCGGGCGCGGGCTGGGTAACGTTGTCGGTGTGGCGCAGCACGAGGGGCCGGAGCGTGTCCGGCAGGGGCAGGACCATCTCACTTCTACGGCGGACCAGGGCCGCTTCTGCGTGGCCCGCTGCAGCTGCGGCTGGAGAGGTCCGGCCCGCCGGGCCCGCAGCCAGGCCCGTACGGACGCGGAGACTCACACCGCCAGTCTGTGAAGGACGTCTTCCACCAGGTCCCGGTCGCGCGGCTGGGTGAGCCGGCTGCGGGCGGCCGCGGGGGAGAGCCACAGGATCCGGTCCACCTCGTCGCTCGGCGTGAAGTGGCCGGAAATCGCCTGTGCCGCCCAGTAACGCACCTGCTTCGGGCGGCCGTTGGCCAGATAGCGCAGGGTCGGCAGCTCGACGCCGGGCTCGGCCGTGTACCCGGTCTCCTCCGCGACCTCGCGCAGGGCACCGGCGAGCGGGTCCTCACCCCGCTTGAGCTTGCCCTTGGGGTGGGACCAGTCGTCGTACTTCGGCCGGTGGACCAGACAGATCTCCAGGTCTCCGGCGACCGGGGAGTGGCGCCACAGCACGCAGCCGGCCGCCTGGACCAAGGTGTCGTTCACACCGCCTCCGTTCAGGGTGCGCTGACGGTCTGCTTCTGCCAGGCCTGCTGGAACGCGAACCTGGACGCCTCCACCTCGTGCCGCTGGTCGGCGTGGAGCACCCCGAGCGCGTACGCCGTCGCCGGCGCGATGCGCGGGGTACGGGCCGCCTGCGCCGCCGCGGCCGCGGCCTCCGAGGCGTCCCGGTGCCGGTTCAGCGCCTGCCCCGACGCCAACAGCCGTACGTCCACGGGCGTGTTGCCGCCGTTCAGCACCTCCTGGCCGTACCGGTGCAGGCGCAGCAGCAGCCGGACCTGGTGCCAGGGGCCGTCCTGGGGGTGCGGGGACGGGTCCGGGGACAGGCCGTGCACCAGGGCCTCCGCGTTGTACGGGTGGCCCGCGGTGACCAGGGGGAGCGCGCCGATGGCCACGGTCAGCCGTTCCTCCGCGGCGGCTGCCAGGGGGCGCAGGTCGGTGCTGGGGGCGGTGCGGGTGAGGGGGACTTCACTGGCGAGTACGGCGACCTTGTCGGCCACGGCGTGAAAGCGCGAGGAGCCCAGGGCTTGCAGGGCCGTGGAGTGGGCGCGGGTCCTTGCCAGGGTCAGCTGGCGTTCGAGCAGGGCGCCTGCCTTGGCCGCGCCCACGGTGAGGTTGCCGCGCTCCGGGGCGGGGCTTGCCGGCCCGCTGGAGCCGAGCGGTGCCGTGGCCGGCGCGGCATCCACGGCCTGGACCGGGAGCACCGCCGTCCCCGACAACCGGTGCAGCGCCAGCAACAGCCGTTCCAGGCGGGCCTCGTACGCGTGCTCAAGCCCCAACGTGCCGGACAGCCACGCCAGTTCGGGGCGCATCTCCTCGGACCAGTCGGGGTCGAGGAGGGGGCGGAAGGTGTGCAGGCTGCCGCTGATGCGGCGGGCCGAGCGGCGCAGCAGGCGTGCCGCGTCGACGGACTCCTGCGCGCCGTTCTCCCCCACGCTCGACTGCTCCCCCACTCTCGACTTCGCTCGGGCGGGGGGACCCCCATGCGCGGGGGGACCCCCACCGTTGCCCCCGGTTTCCCGGTGCAGGCGCAGGGCGCGAAGGAACTCCGTGGCCCGGGCGCGCAGGTAGGCCGCCAGGGCCTCCCCTGTTGCCACGCCCGCCCCGGGGTCCGTCGGGTCAAGGTGTTGCTGTGCCACGCCGGCGCCTCCGGGCGTCTATGAGCATCTCCTGGACGTTGCGCAGGGGCTGTCCGTCCGCATCGGTCGCGTGCCGGGTCCACTCGCCGTCGGGGCCGAGGTGCCAGGAGGCCGTCGTGTCGGACATGCCGGTGTCGAGCATCCGGTTCAGGGCCGCCCGGTGGGCCGGGTCGACGACACGGACCAGGGCCTCGATCCGCCGGTCGAGGTTGCGGTGCATCATGTCGGCGCTGCCGATCCACACCTCGGGCTCCCCGCCGTTGCCGAACGCGAACACCCGCGAGTGTTCGAGGAACCGGCCGAGTATGGAGCGGACGCGGATGTTCTCCGACAGGCCTGGGACGCCGGGGCGGATCGCGCAGATGCCGCGCACCCAGACGTCGACCGGCACGCCCGCCTGCGAGGCCTGGTAGAGGGCGTCGATGACGGCCTCGTCGACCATCGAGTTGACCTTGATGCGGATGAAGGCGGGGCGGCCCGCGCGGTGGTGCTGGGCCTCCTTGTTGATCCGCGCGATCAGGCCGTCCCGCAGCGACTTGGGGGCCACCAGCAGGCGGCGGTAGGTCTCGCGGCGGGAGTAGCCGGACAGCCGGTTGAACAGGTCGGAGAGGTCCGCGCCGACCTGCGGGTCGGCCGTGAGCAGGCCGAGGTCCTCGTACAGGCGGGCGGTCTTCGGGTGGTAGTTGCCCGTGCCGACGTGGCTGTAGCGGCGCAGGGTCTCGCCCTCCTGGCGGACCACCAGGGACAGCTTGCAGTGCGTCTTCAGGCCGACCAGGCCGTAGACGACGTGGCAGCCGGCCTCCTCCAGCTTCTTCGCCCACTTGATGTTGGCGTGCTCGTCGAAGCGGGCCTTGATCTCGACCAGGACGAGGACCTGCTTGCCGGCCTCGGCGGCGTCGATGAGCGCGTTGACGATCGGGGAGTCGCCGGAGGTGCGGTACAGGGTCTGCTTGATCGCGAGGACGTCCGGGTCGTCGGCCGCCTGCTCGATGAAGGCCTGCACGGACGTGGAGAAGGAGTCGTACGGGTGGTGCAGGAGCACGTCCCGCTGGCGCAGGGCGGCGAAGATGTCCGGCGGCGACGCC
The DNA here is from genome assembly GCF_044388685.1 of Streptomyces sp. NPDC020192. NCBI lineage: Bacteria > Bacillati > Actinomycetota > Actinomycetes > Kitasatosporales > Streptomycetaceae > Streptomyces > Streptomyces sp. NPDC020192. The sequence goes on from NZ_JBIRXG010000012.1 coordinate 32,407, forward strand.
GACTCGACCTCGGCGAGGTCACGGTGGGTGCCCGCGACGAACTTCGGGTACTTCAGCTCCGGCCGGTCGAGGCCGTGGATGCGGAAGAGGCCGGTGAGGTCCAGCGGGCCGGGCAGCGGGTAGACCTCGGCCTCGCTGATCTTCAGCTCGCGGACCAGCAGGTCGAGCACCTCGCGGTCGATGGACTCCTCGACCTCCAGGCGCACCGGCGGGCCGAAGCGGCGCCGCATGAGCTCCTTCTCCAGGGCCTGGAGCAGGTTCTCGGCGTCGTCCTCCTCGACCTCGAGGTCCTCGTTGCGGGTGAGCCGGAAGGCGTGGTGCTCCAGCACCTCCATGCCCGGGAACAGCTCTTCCAGGTGCGCGGCGATGACGTCCTCGACCGGGACGTACCGGCCGGGGCTGCTCTCCAGGAAGCGGGACAGCAGCGGCGGCACCTTCACGCGCGCGAAGTGCTTGTGGCCGCTGACCGGGTTGCGTACGACGACGGCCAGGTTCAGGGAGAGGCCGGAGATGTACGGGAACGGGTGCGCGGGGTCCACGGCCAGTGGGGTGAGGACCGGGAAGATCTGGTGCCGGAAGAGCGTGAAGAGCCGGGCCTGCTCCTTCTCGGTCAGCTCGTTCCAGCGGACGAGATGTATGCCCTCCTCCGCGAGCGCCGGGGCGACGTCCTCGTGGTAGCAGGCGGCGTGCCGGGCCATGAGCTCGCGCGAGCGGGCCCAGATCATCTCCAGCACCTCGCGCGGCTGGAGTCCGGACGCGGACCGGGTGGCGACCCCGGTGGCGATACGACGCTTCAGACCGGCCACCCGGACCATGAAGAACTCGTCCAGGTTGCTGGCGAAGATCGCGAGGAAGTTCGCGCGCTCCAGCAGCGGTGTGTTCGGGTCCTCGGCCAGCTCCAGGACCCGCTCGTTGAAGGCGAGCCAGCTGCGCTCCCGGTCCAGGAACCGGCCCGTCGGCAGGGTGGTGTCGTCGACCGGTGCCTCCTCGAAGTCGTCGAGGTCGGCGTCGAGGTCGGGGGCCAGGTCGGAGGCGGCTCCGGTGGCGACGGTGCGCGGGCGGTGCGCGGCGAGGGAGCCCACGGGGGGCTGCGTGTTTGAATTGGCGCCGCGGCCCGAAGGGTCTCCACCAGGGGCGGTGGTGGGAGACGGGTGGGCCTCTGCCTGGGTGTCTGACTGGCTCATAAACCCATTCTTCCGCGTCACGGGCATCACGGGCGCGTCGGAACGTGCGGGCGGGAGCGTCACGGCCCCGTTTTCCGCGGGCCCCTCGGGGGGCGGCGAAGGCTCTGGCACGACGGGCTTCATTGGCCGAGGGTCGCAAGCCTGGCTGAATCAATGGTTACGGCGACATGACGTGCGGGATAGCGCGGGGCGGCTCCCGGGGGGAGCGACCGGCCACGACGGGCCCGCGTACGGCGACGGCCCGTCGTGGCTGTGCCGGCGGAGCGCTCAGGCGGAGGTTCCCCTGCGTGCGGAGAGCTCCCCGGCCGGACCCGTCAGCCGGCGCAGCACCAGGAAGCAGGCGAGCACGAGCAGCCCCGTGACGGCCAGGATCAGTGCGCTGGTGGTGAGCTGGAGCGGCCAGTAGTGGGAGGAGGGGTGGAAGGTGTTGTAGTAGCCGACGGCTTTCGCGTAGACGGCGTGGCACGTCGCATCGGAGGAGCAGTAGGGGCTCGGCAGATGCGCGCCGGTCCGGGTGACCAGGCCCTGCTCGACGCTGATGCCGGAGCCGGGGTAGCCGTCCTTGAGGGAGGCCGTCCGGGTGACCGTCGGCCACAGGTGCGGCATCAGCTGCTGGGCCAGGCCCCAGACACCCGACGTGAACACCACGCCGAGGATCAGCGCGGGCAGCGTACGGCGGCACAGCAGGCCCGCCAGGGCACCGGCCGCGAGCCCGGCGAGGGTCAGGGCGAGGGTGGTGGGGCCGTTGGCGTGGAAGGTCCAGGTGTCGTACCAGGTCTTGAGGGTGTCGATACGGCCCCGGCCGGCGGCCCACGCCCGCCGGTGCAGCCAGAACAGCAGGCCGGTGCCGGCGGCGACGGCGAGCGCCGGCACGGCGAGGCGGACCGTGAGCCAGCGGGCCGGGGAGCTGGCCTGGGTCCAGGCCAGCCGGGCGGTGCCGGACTCCAGCTCGCGGCCGGTCAGCGCGGCACCCGCCCAGGCGGCCACCAGGAGGGGCAGCACGTTCAGGGTCGTGGTGGTGTAGTCGTACCAGTCCTTGTAGCGCAGGATCGCGTTCTGGTCGTAGTGGCACGGGTCGTGGAAGTCGCAGGCGTCGTACTGCCGCCAGCCCTCGGCCGCCGCGTCGGCGAGTGGGCCGGCCAGGGCGATCAACAGGGCGGCGAGTACGGCGGCCAGGCCGACCCAGCCGTACAGCGCGGGCCGGTGCAGGCGCAGCACCCAGCGGGTCAGGCGCGGCTTCCCGGCGGCCGGTACGGCGGTGACGGGTCCGGTCAGTACGGTCACGCGGCACTCTCCTCGGGGACGGCCGGGGCGGTGGTCAGGGCGGGGGCCTGCGGATTGCGCAGGTGGGCGAGGACCAGTTCCTCCAGGGAGGGCACGGAGGCGCGCCAGTCGCCGGTGAGCGGTCCGGCCGGGCGGATCAGCGCGGTGAGCTGGCGGCCGGTGGTGCGGGACTCGACCACGGTGTGCGCGCCGAGACCGGCGTCGGCCGCTCCCGTGATCCGGCGGTGGGCGGCGCGCAGGTCGTCGATCTCGCCGGCCAGGCGGACGCGGCCGTCGCCGATGAGCAGCAGGTGGTCGCAGGAGTCCTCGAGCTCGGCGACCACGTGCGAGGACATCACGATCGTGGTGCCGTGCTGGGCGGCCGCCGCCATCAGCGTGCCCATCAGCTCGTGCCGGGCCAGCGGGTCGAGGTCGGCCATCGGCTCGTCCAGGAGCAGCAGTTCGGGCCGTTTGCCGAGGGCGAGGGCGAGCGCGACCCGGGTGCGCTGGCCGCCGGACAGCGAGCGGACACGGGCCTTCGGATCGAGGTCCCCGCCCGCGACGATCCGCTCGGCGACGGCCGCCTCCCAGCGTCCGGGGTTGAGGTCGGCGCCCATGAGGAGGGTCTCGGCGACCGTGAGCTGTGGGTAGAGCGGCTTGTCCTGGGCGACGAAGCCGACCCGGGGGCGGGCCTCGGCCGGGCTGGTGCCCAGCACCGTCAGGTGCCCCTCGGTGGACGGGAGCAGCCCGGCGGCGAGGGCGAGCAGCGTCGACTTGCCGGCGCCGTTGGGACCGACGACGGCGCACACCCGCCCGGTGGGCAGCCGGAAACCGCACTCCCGCAGCGCCCAGCCTCCCCGCCGACGGCCGAACCGTTTCCCTAGTGCCTCGGCCTTCAGCGCCGTGTCGGTCATGACGGGTCTCCCTGCGCGTGCTTGTCGAGTGATGTGTGGTCTGCCGTGAAGTGCTTGTCGAGTACGGCGGTGAAGAGCGCGGCCACGTCGTCCCGGTCCAGCCCGGCCTCCCGGGCCCGGCCGGCCCAGGCCTCGAGCTCGGCGCGGAGCGCGGTGTCGGCCGTCGCGGCGCCGAGCGAGCGCCGTACGAAGGTGCCGAGTCCGCGCCGGGCCTCCACCAGTCCCTCGCGTTCCAGCTCCCGGTACGCCTTCAGGACGGTGTTGGGGTTGATCGCGGTGGCCTCCACGACCTCGCGGGCCGTGGGCAGCCGGTCTCCCGGGCGCAGCAGGCCCATGCGCAGGGCCTGTTTGGTCTGCTGGACGATCTGGACGTAGGTGGCGACCCCGCTGTGCCGGTCGATGCGGTAGTCGACCATGCGCGAACCACCCTTTCACTAATTGAGTAGTGAAAGAGTGGTGTAAAGAAGGGGCGGCCGTCAAGGCGACCGCCCCTGGTGAACCCGTATGCCAGAGGTTGTGTCAGGTCTCGGTGCGGTACATCAGGTCCGTCTCGTACGTGGTGAACCCCAGCCGCTCGTACACCGACACCGCCGCCTGGTTGTCGGCGTCGACGTAGAGCATCGCCGTCGGCAGGCCCTGGGCCGCCAGGTGGCGCAGGCCGGTCGTCGTGAGGGCCTTGCCGAGGCCGCCGCCCTGCTCGCCGGGCCGTACCCCGAGCACGTACACCTCGCCGAGCTGCTCCTCGGCGTGCACCTTGGTCCAGTGGAAGCCGATCAGCTCCCCGCGCCGTTCGGCGAGGAAGAACCCGGCCGGATCGAACCAGGGCTGGGCCTTGCGGTCGTCCAGGTCGCGCTGGGTCAGTGAGCCCTGCTCGGGGTGGTGCGCGAAGGCCGCCGCGTTCACCGCGAGCCAGGCCGCGTCGTCCTTGCCGGGCCTGAAGGTGCGCACGGTCACGCCCTCCGGCAGCCCCGGCCCGGGCAGCTCCAGGTCCGCCAACGACCGCCGCATCTGGCGCAGTTCGCGGAACAGGGTCAGGCCGAGCACCTGGGCGAGGTGCCGGGCGGCGGGGTGTCCGCCGTGCGCCCACACCCGCAGCCGCTTGCCGGAGGCGGCGAGCAGGGCGGAGCCGAGCGCCCGCCCGTGCCCGTGCCCGCGGTGCTCGGGGTGGACGACCAGCTCGGCGGCCGGCGCCTCCACCGGGTCGGTGTCCTCCAGCTGGGCGTAGCCCACGAGTTCGCCGTCGACGGTCAGCAGCAGATGCGAGACGCCCTCCCGGGCGCCCCCGCGCAACTGCAGCCGCCCCTGCTCGGACACCGGCTGCTGCCCGTCGGTCAGGGCCGCCTCGCCCAGCAGTTCGAGCACGGCCTCGGCCTGCTCGGAGGTGAGCGCGGAGTGGGTCGCGATGGATCGGGCGGGGAAGGCCCGTACGGTGTCGTCGCTGCTCATGCGTACGAGGGTACGGGTTGGATCACCGGCGCGCCATAAAACATGTGTGAATACCTCCGCGGTTCCAGAATTCCCCTGTGAATTGCCCACAGGGGCATTTCACCGAGGTCTCATCGGAATTGGCTTTTCCCGGCTCGTGTATTCCGTAATGTTTTCCGTGTCGAAAGCGAAAGGTGCGGACGACACCGAAGAGAGAAGGATGAGCCATGAGCTTCCGCAAGATCATCCCCATCAAGAAGCAGCACTGCAAGCCGGCTCCTGGTCGTACCGGTGGCCCCGCCTCGGCCTGTGTCCACAGCTGTGGAAAGGAAGGGGTAGCCGATGCCGAGGGAGTCCCTCGAGGCCTTCCGCCGGTTCTGGCCGCTGACCCGCGGGGACCGCACGTGGCTCGGGGTGATCGTCGCGTGCGTGATCGTGGCCGCGCTCGCCGAGACCGCCGCGATCCTGCTGTTCGCCCGCCTCACCGACCACGCCCTGAAGACCGGTTCGCTCGCCGCCTTCTGGGGACCGGCCGGCGCCTGGCTGGGCGTGGCCGCGCTCGCCGCGCTCGTCGGGTATCTGGGCAACTCCCTGGCCACCTGGACGGCGGAGAGATTCGTCCTGCGCGTACGGGCATCCGTCTTCCGGCACGTCCAGGACCTGCCCCCGCACTTCTTCCAGCGCCACCGTCAGGGTGACCTGGTCGAACGGCTCACCGGAGACGTCGAGTCCATCGAGCAGCCGGTGGTCTCCGGCATCGTAGGAGCCGTGTCCGCGGCCTTCTCGGCCGTCTTCTACGCCACCGCCGCCTGCTGGCTGCGCTGGGACCTGGCGCTGGCCACCTTCGTCCTCGCGCCCCTGTTCCTGCTCGCCGCCCGCCGCTTCTCCGGCCGTATCGCCGAGGCGTCCCGGGACGGCCGGGTCGCGGACGGCGCGATCACCTCGGTCGTCGAGGAGTCGCTCGGCAACATCGTGCTCACGCAGGCGTACAACCGGCAGCGGGACGAGGAGAGGCGGCTCGACCGCGAGGCCCGCGCCTGGCTGCGGGCGAGCGTGCGCGGGGCGCGGCTGAGCGAGATGTACGAGCAGTGCGTCGAGGTCGTCGAGACGCTGTGCGTGCTCACGGTCATCGGCTGACCCCACCGCCCCCGTCCCGGCCTGGCCGGTATGCGGACGGCTCGCCTTCCACCGGGTCTCCTTCCGCTACCCGGGCTCCCCCCGCGCCTCCCTCCGGAACATCGAACTCACCGCGCATCCCGGCGAGTTGATCGTGGTCACTGGCCCGAGCGGCGCCGGCAAGTCCACCCTCGCCGCCCTCCTCACCCGCTTCTACGACCCCTCCGCCGGCGCGATCACCCTGGACGGCGTCCCCCTCACCGACGTACCCCTGCGTTTCCTGCGCGAGCAGATCACCCTGCTGCCCCAGCGGACGCTGATTCTGAACGGCACCGTCCGCGAGAACATCGCCTGCGGCCGTCCCGGTGCGAGCGAGGCCGAGATCGAGCGGGCGGCGAGGGACGCGGCGGCGCACGAGTTCATCACCGCGCTCCCCGACGGCTACGACACGCACATCGCCCCCGGCACCGCCGCCCTCTCCGGCGGTCAGCTCCAGCGCGTCGCCATCGCCCGCGCGATGCTGCGCACGTCCCCGGTCCTCGTCCTGGACGAGCCGACGGCCGGTCTGGACGCGGTGGCGGCCCGCCAGGTCGTGCAGCCGCTGCGCCGCCTGGTGTCCGGCCGTACGACGATCATGATCACCCACGATCTGTCGCTCGCCCCCGACGCCGACCGCATCCTGGTCGTGGAGCGCGGCCGGCTGGTGGAGACGGGGACGCACGAGGAACTGCTCGCGAGGGGCGGGGTCTACGCACGGCTGGCGTCGCCGCTGCCGGAGGCGGTCGCGGGACAGGAACCCGCTCCGGCGGACGAGACGATGATCCTCAGGTGGTAGCCGAGGTCAGGGCGCGGGCGGCTTGGTGTCCGGCGCGCACTCCTGCTCGTGCTGGCTGGGTATCTTGCCGCAGATGGTGATGGTGGAGGCCGGTGCGTCGGCGGTGGAGAGCATGCGGGTGTAGGTGTCGGTGCCGACACGGACGGTGGAGTCCTCGGTGCGGCCCCAGCGGTCGGTGATGGAGACGGCGTCGCCGACGGTGCCGTTCTCCACGCGGCCCCAGACGGCCTTGCAGCGGGCGCTGTAGCGGAGCTGGATCTGAAGTCCCCTCAGCCAGGTCTCGCGGGCGGTGACGGCGTCCCACTGGCAGTTCCTGGCCTGGGGTTCCCCCTCGAGACAACTGTCGCCCCGGCAGCCGGGCTTCGGGGCGGCGGCCGTGACATCGGCGCCGACCGCGCGGGACGGGAGCGTCCGGGGCGCGGCGGCGGCCGACTGGCCGTGGTCCATGAGCAGGACCGCGCCCAGCGCGCCCAGGACGGCGCCGAAGACGACGTAGCACAGGGGCAGGAGCCGGCGCAGCAGCACGCCGGTGTTGCCCCGGCTCACCCCGGTGCTGCCGGGAGTACCGGTCTCCTGGCTGTCGTTGGGGGCCGAAGGCGTGTCCCGCGGTGTCTCGGCCAGCTCGCGGGACGTGGTGTCGAGGGCGTCCCAGTAGGCGAGCAGCGAGGCTGGCTCCTTGCCCACGGCGGCGGCCAGTTGCTCCACCGCGACCCGGGTGGGCAGTTGCTTGCCGTTCAGGAACCGCTCCCAGGACGAGCGGCTGTAATGAGTACGGCCGGCGAGGCGCCCGTAGCTGAGCCCGGAAGCGTCCTTCAGCCTGCGCATCTCGGCGAGCAGTCGTTCTCTCGCATCGATGGGCGCCTCGCTCGCGCCCCTGTCCGTCATGGTCACGGAATCCCCCCTGGTCGTCCCCCGGTCATGAGCATTTTGCGGTCATCCCTCGAGCCGCCCTCGACGGCTGGCCGGTGATGTGCGTCACGGGATGTCCCAGACGTCTCTGGGATCCCGCGAACCCTGGTGGGACGGTGGCCCACGGACCACGCTGGTGAACGTTTCCCGCCTCTCGCTCAGGAGCGTGACGTGACCGATTCCTCCCTCGACCGCCGTGGCTTCCTCCGCCTCGGCACCGGCGCCGTCGCCGCGGCGGCCTCACTCGCCGTCGTCGCCGACCTCGGCCTGGCCGGCCAGGCCTCCGCCTACAGCTGGGGCGGCAACCTCTCGCAGGGTTCCTCCGGCAGCGACGTCGCCGAACTGCAGATCCGGATCGCGGGCTGGGCCGCCGACTCTGCGTCGCAGACCTACGTGGCCGTCGACGGCTCGTTCGGGCCGGGCACCGACGCGGCGCTCCGGCGCTTCCAGTCGGCGTACGGGCTGTCGGCGGACGGCGTCGCCGGGCCGCAGACCTTCTCCGTGCTCAACGGCCTGGAGAAGTCCGACGGTTCGACCGCGCACTTCGACTTCTCGGAGTTCACCAGCCACGACGGCTCCGGCTTCAGCGGCGGCAAGGTCGGCGCGAGCGAGGTGAAGGAGAACGTACGGCGGACCATGTACAAGCTGGAGGCCCTGCGCAAGAAGGCCGGCAACAGCCCGGTCACCATCAACTCCGGCTTCCGCAGCGTCGCGTACAACTCCTCGGTGGGCGGCGCGTCCAACTCGATGCACGTCTACGGTGTCGCCGCCGATCTCGCCGTCTCCGGCCACTCCACGCTGCAGGTGTACCGGATAGCCGAGACGTGCGGCTTCTCCGGCCTGGAGACGTACACCGTGTCCTGGCAGCACGTGGACAGCCGGATCGAGCACCCGGACTACGGGTCCGGCTTCTGGTGGTGGCAGGACGGCGTGGCGTAAGCGGCCCGTCGCACGACGACATGAGGGTGCCCCCGCAGAACCGGATCCGCGGGGGCATCTCGTGCGTCTGCGCCGGACTCTAGGCCACCAGGCGGCTCCAGGTCCGGGCGTCCACGACGCCGTCGGAGGGCAGGCCCGCCGAGGACTGGAAGGACGTCACCCCGGCCGCGGTGGCGGGCCCGAAGGTGCCGTCCACCGTGGTGGCGATGCCGTGCGCGGTGAGCTGGCTCTGCACCGCCTTCACGGCGCTGCCCGAGGCGCCGGTGGCCAGCGGCGCCACCGCCTGGCTCCAGGTCTGGTTGCCCGCGACGCCGTCGGCGGCGGCGTGCGTGGTGTTCTGGAAGGCGGTGACCGCGGCCTGCGTCGCCGGCCCGTAGGAGCCGTCGACGGTGAGCGTCTGTCCGCGCTGCACCAGCAGGTACTGCAGCGTCCGCACCTGTTCGCCGGTGGAGCCGCTCGCCAGCACCGGCCACACGGGGCCGGTCGGATCGCCGCCGATGCGGGCGGCGACGTCCTTGCGTATCTGCGGGATGAGCGCGTAGAGGCGGTCGCCGGGGCACTCGGTGTTGTTGAAGTCCCGGTGCCCGTAGACCTGGTAGGCGCGCAGCCCGTACTGCCGGCAGATGTAGGTGATCAGGTCCACGAGTGCCGCGTACTGCGTGCCGAGCGGATCGACGGTGCTGTACGTGCCCTCGTTCTCGATGCCGATCGCCACCGTGTTCTGCGCCGTGCAGTGCGCCGACTCCACGTGCTGCGCACCCGACTGGAGCGTGGACAGGCTGCTGTGGCGGCCCTCCGTGATGTAGCCGCCCCGGCTGATCGTGAAGTGCTGTCCGGTGTCGATCCAGCCCTCGGTGTCCATCTGGTACGTCTGCATCGCGCGGGCCAGCGCGTAGGCGTGGGCCTGCGAGTAGTCCGTGACATTGTCGGTCGCGGTGTGGTGGACGATGACCTTGTCTGGGGCGCCGCCGATGACGTTGAGCGGCTTCGCGGGCGGCCGGGCACCCCAGGTGTCGGTCCCGGCGATCGTCGGACCGCTCGCGGCCCGCGCGGTCCCGGCGGTCAGCCCGGACGCCATCAGGGTGCCGGCGCCGATGGCGATCGCCCCGGTGAGGACGCTGCGGCGGCGGGGTGTGGGCGTCGTCATCAGCAGGCCTCCAGTCCCGCGGGCGGGTCGGAGGGGGTGTTGACGTTGCCGCCCCACGAGTAGACGTCGTAGTACTGGATGTTGGTACCGGGGTCCTTGACGTTGCCCTTGTACCAGACGTCCGTGTGGTAGTGCCCGTCGTCCACGTAGGTGCCGCGGGTGTAGCAGTAGATCCAGAAGTCCAGCTCCTGGGTGGTGATCCCACGCGTGGCGCTGGAGGTCGAAGGACCGTTCCGCAGGCGGGAGTTGGCGTCGATGGAGTAGTGCTGCCAGTCGTACGCCTGAGCCGGCGGCGCGGTGACGGCGAGTCCGGCCGTCGCGGTGAGGGCGAGGGTGAGGGAGGCGGCCGCGGTGCCGGCCCTGCTGCTGAAACGCATGTTCCACTCCATGGGACGGTTCAGAACCAGTCCGTGCAGATCGGGTTGTTGCCGTGGTCGTCGTACTGGCACGCGTGGGACTGGAGATCGGCGTCCTGGACCATGGCCGTCCACTGGGTGTACGTGCCGGTGGGGATGAAGGAGTAGCCGAAGTACCGGTTGTTCATGACCTCGTACTTGTCGAAGGGCACCGGGTTCTTCACCCGGGCCCAGGCGGTGCGGCAGTACGGGCTGTAGCGCAGTTCGACACCGGTGTACGTGGTGTGCACGGTCTCCGCGTCGTTCTGGCAGACGGTGGTGGCGGGGTCCAGGCCGTCGCACAGGTCCGTCTGGCACCACGTGGCCGCGGACGAGGGCGAGGCGGCGCCGAGGACCAGTCCGGACGCGGCGAGCAGCAGCGAGGCACCGAGCGGAGCGAGCCGTCGGGTGAGGGAGCGCATGGGTGCGGAGATCCTTCCGGCGGCCGTCAGTACCAGGTGGAGCAGACGTGGGTGTCGGGGTTGCCGAGGTTGTCGCAGGCCCGGGACGTCAGGTCCTTGTCGTTGACCATCAGCGTGTAGTAGGTCCCGCTCGCGTTGCTCGGAACGTCCACCGAGTACGACTGGCCGTTCGAGTTCTCGACCCAGACCGTGTCCGTGCCGCCGTTGATCCCGCCGATCCGGCGCGCCCAGGCGGCCCGGCAGGTGGGGCTGTAGCGCAGTTCGACGTTGGTGAAGGTGGTGTCGATGGTTCTCGCGTCGTTCGCGCAGATCGTGTTGGCGGGGTTGAGGCCGGTGCAGCCGGCCCCGTAGCAGCTGGTCGCGGCGGAGGCGGGTGAGGCGGTACCGAACAGCAGGCCGGAGGCGGCGAGCGCCATGACGGCGCCGGTCGTACCGAGACGGCGGGGCAGGGAAGGCATGGGAACTCCGTTGGCTACGCAGGAGATGGAGAGGTTCGGACACCGAGCCCGCTCAATCTCCCCCGCCGTCCCGCGTCCCGGTAACCGTCCCGCGTCCAAGGGACGTCCCAGAGACACGCACCCGCTACGGCTCCTGCGGGTACGCGCGGCCCACGGCCGTCAGGTCCGCTTCTTGCGGTCGAACCAGATCGTCGCGAGCGTCGGCACCAGACCCGCCCAGAACACGATCCGCGGCACGCCCCGCCCGGACCACGGCACCTGGCTGATGACCAGCGCGCACAGCACGGCCCAGGCGGCCTGGCCGAGGACGATGCGGGGCCAGCGGCGCCGGCGGATCAGGGAGCGGAGGTTGTAGCGGACGCCCATCCGCAGCCGCCGGTAGCGCAGCAGCGCGCCGACGGCCCACAGGACGCCGACGGGCACGAAGTACCACAGCCGCTGGACGAGGGGGACGGGCAGCTCGCGCGGGACCTCGCCCTCCTTGGTCCACAGGTCGAGCATGGTGCCGGCGAGTCCCAGACTGAGCAGGGCGATCCAGCGCACCCCGCGCAGCAGCCGGTACGAGGCGTGGTCCAGGCCCTGCTGCAGGGATGCCGAGTCCGGGGTGGCGGCGAGGGCGTCGGCGTAGAGACCGGCGGCCTCGGCGGCCTTGACGCCGGGTGCGGTGGCGGCCTGCCGGGTGTGCCGGGCGAGGGCCTCCGGGTGGTGCGGATCGAGCCGGAGGATGGCCCGGTCCATCTCGTTCTTGACGGCCTCGTCGTCGGCCATCCTGGCGATGCCCCAGCGCACCTCGTACGGGAACACCTCCTCGGGCGCCAACCGTATGGCGGTGAGGGCGAGTTCGTCCGCTTCGCGGAGGAAGCCGGTCAGTGCCTCCTGGGTGACCGTACCGCCGTTGGCCTGCCCGAAGCGCAGTGCCCGGATGCGGTACAGCCAGTGGCCGAGCAGGGCATACCCGTACCAGTACTCGGGCGCGAGCCGGATGACCTCGCGCAGTGGCTCCTCGGCCTCCGTGATGCGGGAGTTGGACTGGAGGGCGCGCGCGTGCTGGAGGAGCGCGCTGATGTGCTCCGGATCGATGGCCAGCGCCCGCTCGGTCGCCTCCAGCGCCTCGGCCCTCTCGCCCTGCTCGGCCAGGCAGCGGGCGAGCCGCACCCAGGCGCCGACGTCCTCGGGATCCTCCGCGAGCCGCTGTCCGAGCAGCGCCTTCGCCTCGTCGTAGCGCCGCAGTTCGTACAGCGCGTCGGCCCGCTCCAGGGCCGGGTGCAGTCCGGTGTTGCTCACAGCTTCCGCCGCTTCTTCAGATAGGCGATGAGGTCGTCGTACATGCCGCCCTCGTTGGCGAACATGGCCACGTTCCGGGCGGCGGCGAACCACGGCTCGGTGGACGGTACGACCGCCTTGGCCGCCGCCAGCAGATCCTTCATGCCGATCATCCGTACGGTGCCGGTCCGGGCGGAGTCGAGCAGCGCGCGCTCGGACGCGGCCTCGCACACATGGGCCAGGTCGGCGCCGGAGAGCCCGTCGGTGGCCTTGGCGAGCTTGCCGAGGTCGATGTTCTCGATGGGCCTCTCCCGCAGGTGGTAGCGGAGGATCGCCTCACGGGCGGGCGCGTCCGGCGGCAGCACGAGCAGGGTCCGGTCCAGCCGCCCCGGCCGCCGCAGCGCGTTGTCCACGTCCCAGGGCACATTGGTGGCGGCGAGCACGAACACGCCCTCGTTGGCGGCCGAGTCGATGCCGTCCAGCTCGGTCAGCAGCTGGTTGACGGTGTTGCGCATTCCGCTGTGCGCGGTGCGGCTGCGCTTGGCGCCGAGCGCGTCCAGCTCGTCGAGGAAGACGACACAGGGCGCCTGCCGCCGGGCGGTCTGGAAGATCTCGTGCATGTTGCGCTCGGAGTTGCCGATCCACATGTCGAGAACGTCATTGACGGACACGGACAGAAAGGACGCCCCCAGCTCGCCCGCGACAGCCCGCGCGATGAAGGTCTTCCCGCACCCGGGCGGCCCGTACAGCAGCAGCCCACCCCGCAGGGACTTTCCGTACAGCTTCCGCAGCTCGGGATTCCTGAGCGGCGCGAGAAAGGCGGCCTCCAGCCGCTCCTTGACCTCCTCCATCCCGCCGACGTCCGCGAGCCGCACGGCACCGGGCCGCTCCACGTCCCACGCGTCGGCATCCCCCGGATCGCCTTCCCCGTCCGCCCGCAACGGAGTCTCCGGTTCGACGAACCGCGGCGGTACGACGTCCCCGACCTGCTCCTCTGCGGCCCGCCAGTCGAACCCGGGCCGGGGGGCGTCCGGCGCGCTCGGCGTCACCTGCTGGGGCAGTCCCATGGCCCGCGTCATGAGCTGCCGTGCCTGCTCGTCACCCGGCGCGTTCTGCAGGGCGATGGCCACCTCGGCAATTGCGGCCTCCGACTGCCCCTCGTCCAGCAGGAGTTCGGCCAGGTGCAGCCGGAGCGGCACATCACGGGGCGCGGCGGCGAGCGCCGTACGCAGGCTTCGGATCAGGGGAGAGTCTTCCGGCATAGGGACACCCTACGGAGCCCCCGTACCGTCAGCTCCGCTTGGGCCCGGTGATGGCCTCACCGATGACGAATCCCTTGGCGGGGCCTTCCGGGATGGTGACCTCGGTGCCGTAGGGGACGCGGTGGATGTCCTCCCAGTCGGCCTTGTCGGGACGAGGGCCGGTGAAGAGGGTGACGGCGCCTTGACCGTCGTAGTCGTCGATGAGGACGTAGAGGGGGATGCCGGCGCGGGCGTACTCGCGGCGCTTGCGGACGCGGTCGCGGTCTTGATTCCCCTTGCCAGGGGAGGCGACCTCCATCACCATCGCGATGGCGGAAGCCTTGATCCCGAAGCCTTCCTCGTCCGCGATCAGCTCCGTGTCCCGGGGAGCCACGAGCCCGTCCGGAATCCACGCCCTATGGGAATGGATCACGTAAAGCGTCCGGTAGGCGACACCTCGATGGCTCCCTCGATGATCTCGGCGCGGTAGCCCTCGGGGAGTTCCATGGCCTTCCACGCCTGCCACAGGACTTCGTCAAGGTCAGGTCCGTTCAGGGAATCAGCCGGAGCCTTGGACATGGTCTCGGGCCTCTCATGTGCGAGAGCGGTCAAGGTGGCACCTCCTCCTCAAGTCTGGGCTGGGTGTGCTCTGGGCACAAGCAACGCGATCACGGTAGGCGTGGCGGTGCATATGACCGGGGAAAATGACCTCCACTCACCCGTTCGGGCGACCCCTGCGACCGACCGCGACGCGAAGCACCTCCTCCAGCGACTCGGCGGCTCGCGTCGGCGCGAAACGCACCGCGTGTTCCCCCGCCGTCCGGTCCGCGAGTACGGCCCGCGCTCCGGCCAGCACCTGCTCGCCCGACCGCAGCTGGGCCTACGGTGTCTCCGGCGGCGGCTTCGGTGCCCCCGGCAGTCGCACCGTCGCCACCGTGCCGCCGCCCTCCGCGGGCGTCAGGGTGACCTCGCCGCCCGCCTGCTGGACCGTACGGGCCACGATGGACAGGCCCAGGCCCGAACCGGGCAACGCGCGCGCACTCGGTGAGCGCCAGAAGCGGTCGAAGACGTGCGGGAGTTCGTCCTCGGGGATGCCGGGGCCGTGGTCGCGGACGGTCAGCACGCCGTCGGCCAGCCGTACCTCCACCGTGCCGGCCTCGGGGCTGAACTTCACCGCGTTGTCGAGGACGTTGACCACCGCCCGCTCCAGCGCGGACGGCTCCGCCCGTACGTACCAGGGCTCCAGGTCCGCCGTGATCGTCAGCTCCGGCCCGCGCAGCCGCGCCCGGCGCAGGGCCGCCTCAACGGTGTCCAGCAGCGGTACGACCTGGACGCGTTCGCCGTGCTGGCCCTCCGAGCGGGACAGTTCCTGCAAGTCGCCGATCAGCGAGGCCAGTTCGGTCATCTGGGCCTTCACCGAGGCCAGCAGCGCCTTGCGGTCCGCCGGCGGGATCGGGCGGCCGGTCTCCTCGCTGCGGGTGAGCAGCTCGATGTTCGTCCGCAACGACGTCAGGGGCGTACGGAGTTCATGGCCGGCGTCGGCGATCAGCTGCTGCTGGAGCTCGCGGGAACTGGCCAGGGACGCCGTCATCGAGTTGAAGGAACGGGACAGGCGCGCGATCTCGTCCTCGCTGTCGTCCTCCACCGGGATGCGGATGGTCAGGTCCTCGGTCCTGGCCACGTGCTCGACGGCCTCGGTCAGCTTGTCGACCGGGCGCAGGCCTGCCCTGGCCACGGCGAGCCCGGCGGCGCCCGCGCCCACGACGCCCACGCCGGAGACGAGGAGGAGGATGAGGGCCAGGTCGTTGAGGGTCTTCTCGGTGTTCCGGAGGGGGAGGGCGACCATCACACCGACGTTGGGTCCGCGTCCCCCGTTCGAGGTCGAGGTGGGGAGGAGGGGCCGGGTGAGCACGCGCAGCTCGTTGCCCTGCTGGTCGACTCCGTTGCGGAAGTAGAGCTTGTTCTCCAGGCCCTTGATCTCGGTCTTGTCGGCCTGGGTGACCTTGATCCTGCCCGACGCGCCCCCGAAGAGACAGACCTTGCCGTCCTCGGTGACCGCCTGGGAGTACCTGTCCTGCAGGAGCGGGTTGGTCGCCGGTGTATCGGTGCAGTTGTAGAGGGTGTACTGCAGCTGGTCGGGCTGCGACGTGCCGCGCAGCGACTTCTGCAGATCGTCGTCGAGCTGGTCGTACAGCTTCCCCTGCACAATGAACCAGCACGTCACCGAAACCGCCGCCACCGCGAACGCCACCGCCGCCGCGACCAGCATCGCCAGCCGGGCACGGATGGGCAGGGACCGGTAGCGGCGGATCAGTTTCCTCACTCGGCGCCGCCCTGGCGGAGCACGTACCCCACACCCCGGACCGTGTGCACCAGGCGCGGCTCGCCGCCCGCCTCGGTCTTGCGGCGCAGGTACATGACGTAGACGTCGAGGGAGTTGGACGAGGGCTCGAAGTCGAAGCCCCACACGGCCTTCAGGATCTGCTCGCGGGTGAGGACCTGGCGCGGGTGCGCCATGAACATCTCCAGCAGGGTGAACTCCGTGCGGGTCAGTTCGACCTGGCGGCCGCCCCGGGTGACCTCGCGGGTCGCCAGGTCCATGCGCAGGTCGCCGAAGGTGAGCGCCTCGTCCTCCTGGGCCTCGGGCGACACGGCGGCCGCGTACGAGCTGCGGCGCAGGAGGGCGCGGATGCGGGCGAAGAGTTCGTCCAGTTCGAAGGGCTTGACCAGGTAGTCGTCGGCACCCGCGTCCAGTCCGGTCACGCGGTCGCCGACGGTGTCCCGGGCCGTGAGCATGAGGATCGGCGTCGTGTCGCCGGCGCCCCGGATGCGGCGGGCCGCGGTCAGGCCGTCCATGCGCGGCATCTGGATGTCGAGGACGACCAGGTCGGGCTGGTAGGAGGTGGCCTTCTCCAGCGCGTCCGCGCCGTCGACGGCCACCTCCGTGTCGTACCCGTCGAACGCGAGGCTGCGCTGGAGCGCCTCGCGTACCGCCGGCTCGTCGTCGACGATCAGGATGCGCTGGGGGTCACGGTCGCCTTCGGCGGGACTCATCGCTCGCGATTCCTCGGGGGGTGGGGTGGGACGGGGGTGGGTACGGCTGTCTCTCAGCCTGCCACGCTCAGGCCCGCACCGCGGTCAGGCGGTTCAGCGGGACCTTGCGGCGGTGGGTGCGGACGGCGGGGGTGCGCAGGCCCATCAGCTGGGGCTGGGGGACCGGCGGGGTGGTGACGACCTCGGGGGCACGGGGCTTCGGGATCGGCAGGTGCAGGTCGCGGGCGACCAGGAGCGCGATGCTGATGTCGGCGGGACCGTGGCCGGTGATCGTGATCTGGTGCGAGATGTGCGTGATCATGACGTACTCCCTGCTGACGTGCCGGTGGGGCGGTGGAGCTGTGGAGTTGTGGAGCTGTTAGCTGGTGGAGCCCGACCGCAGCTTGGCCAGGTCGGACGTGACGGTGTTGACCGGGATCGCGAAGCCGAGGCCGATACTGCCCGCGCCGGAGGACGACGAGGACTGCTGACTCGACGAGTACATCGCGGAGTTGATGCCGATGATGTTGCCGCTCGCGTCGATCAGCGCACCGCCGGAGTTGCCGGGGTTGAGGGACGCGTCGGTCTGGATGGCCTTGTACGTCGTCGTGGACGAGCCGGTGTCGCCGTTGAACTGGCGGCCGCCGAACTGGAACGGCCAGTTTCCGTCGCCGTTCTGGCTCTGGCCCTGGTTCTCGTCCGTGGAGACGGTCACGTCCCGGTTGAGCGCGGAGACGATGCCGCTGGTGACGGTGCCGGTCAGGCCCTCGGGGGAGCCGATCGCGACGACCGTGTCGCCGACCTGGACGCCCGACGAGTTGCCGAGCGAGGCCGCCTTCAGGCCCGAGGCGCCCTGGAGCTTGATCAGCGCCAGGTCCTTGGAGCTGTCGGTGCCGACGACCTGGGCGGTGTAGCTCGTGCCGTCGCTGGTGCGCACCTTGATCGACTGCGCGCCGGAGATGACGTGGTTGTTGGTGACGATCTCGCCGTTCGACGTGATGACCACGCCGGAGCCGGTGGAGGAGCCGTTGCTGAGGGTCGCGTTGATCTCGACGACGCTCGGGCTGACCGCAGCGGCGATCGCGGCGACGTCGCCGCGCTTGCTCGAGGGCACCACATGGGTGGTCGTACCGGACGAGGCGGCCGTGTCCGTGCCGGTCAGCTCCTGGAAGGCGTACGCCGTGCCGCCGCCGACGGCCGCCGCGACGATCGCGACCGCCGCGAGCAGGACGACCGGGCCGCGGGTGCGCTTCTTCTGCGGCGCGGCCTCCGGGGCGGCCACCGGCTGGTACGACGGCGGGGGCGGCCACTCGGGGTTCACAGGAGCGGAGTAGGAGTGCTGCTGCGTCTCGTTGCCCTGGCTCTCGGTCATGCCATAGAGCGTCCCCCGCGAACGTGAGAGCTTCCTGAGTGCTTGCTGAGAAGCCCGGCAGAACCTCGTTTGCCCGATATAAAGAACCTCCGGGCAGCGAACCTCAGACGCCGCAGCCGCAGGACGTACGCACCACCAGCCGCGACGGGAACGTCCTCAGCCGCTCCCTTCGCGAGCCCGCGACCCGCAGCCCGTCGTCCAGGACCAGGTCGACCGCCGCCCGGGCCATCGCCGAGCGGTCGGAGGCGACCGTGGTCAGCGGCGGGTCGGCGAGCGCGGCCTCCTTGATGTCGTCGAAGCCGGCCACCGCCAGCTCGCCGGGCACGTCGATGCGCAGCTCGCGCGCGGCCCGCAGCAGGCCGATCGCCTGGTCGTCGGTGGAGCAGAAGATCGCGGGCGGCCGGTTCGGGCCGGACAGGACCTCCAGGGCGACCCGGTAGGCGTCGTAGCGGTTGTACGGCGCCTCGAACAGCCGGCCCTCGGTCGGCAGCCCCGCCTCGGCCATGGCCCGCTTCCAGCCCTCGACGTGGTCGGAGACCGGGTCGCCGACGGCCGGCGTCTGAGCCGTACCGCCCATACAGGCGACGTACTCGTAGCCGTGCTCCAGCAGGTGGCGTACGGCGAGCTGGGCGCCCCCGAGGTCGTCCGTCACCACGGCCACGTCGTCAATGGCCTCGGGGCGCTCGTGCAGCAGCACCACCCGGGCGTCCCAGGCGTCGATCTCGGCGGCGGCGAGGTCGTTCAGGGCGTGACTCACCAGGATCATTCCGGAGACCCGCATGCCCAGGAAGGCGCGCAGATAGTGGACCTCGCGCTCGCCGATGTAATCGGTGTTGCCGACCAGGACCATCTTTCCGCGCTCGGAGGCGGCCTGCTCGACCGCGTGCGCCATCTCGCCGAAGAACGGCTGGCGGGCGTCCGGGATGATCAGGCCTATGAGGTCCGTGCGGCGCGAGGCCATGGCCTGGGCGACCCGGTCGGGCCGGTACCCCAGTTCCTTGATCGCCGCGAGGACACGCTCGCGCGTGGCCGGGGCGACCGGCCGGGGTCCGTTGTTGATGACATAACTGACGACGGCGGTGGAAGTTCCAGCCAGCCGCGCCACATCATCACGAGTCACCTTGGCCACGCGCGGAGTCTACGCGGATGGACCCGCTCTGGGCAGGGCGTATCAGCGCTTGGATGGTGAAGCGATGTGCGGAAGCAATGCCCCATCCGAGCGCCTGTCACACCTGCCCGTCGCGAGTTACGCGTCCACGTGGACGTCGGCGCCGTCCCGGACGGCCGATGTGTCCGCATCCGCCGCCTTTGCCCGGTCGGCCTTGGCCTTGGCCTCCTCGGCGGCCTTCTCCGCGGCCCGCTCGACCTTCTCGGGTGTAACGAATCGATAACCGACGTTCCGTACGGTGCCGATCAGCGACTCGTGCTCCGGGCCGAGCTTGGCCCGCAGCCGCCGTACGTGCACGTCGACCGTGCGGGTGCCGCCGAAGTAGTCGTAGCCCCAGACCTCCTGCAGCAGCTGGGCGCGGGTGAAGACGCGGCCCGGATGCTGGGCGAGGTACTTCAGCAGCTCGAACTCCTTGAAGGTGAGGTCGAGCACCCGCCCCTTGAGCTTGGCGCTGTACGTCGCCTCGTCCACGGACAGATCACCGTTGCGGATCTCCATCGGGGAGTCGTCGTTGACGATCTGCTGGCGGCCCATGGCGAGCCGCAGCCGCGCCTCGACCTCGGCCGGGCCCGCGGTGTCCAGCAGGACGTCGTCGATGCCCCAGTCGGCGGTGACGGCGGCGAGACCGCCCTCGGTGACGACGAGGAGGAGGGGACACCCCGGCCCGGTGGACCGCAGCAGCTGGCACAGGCTGCGCACCTGCGGCAGATCGCGGCGGCCGTCGACCAGGATGACGTCGGCGCCCGGGGTGTCGACCAGGGCGGGGCCCTCGGCGGGGGCCACCCGCACGTTGTGCAGAAGCAGGCCGAGGGCGGGCAGTACCTCCGTCGACGGCTGGAGGGCGTTGGTCAGGAGCAGCAGAGAACTCATACGTCTGGTTCCTCCTCGGTCCCTGCGAGGACGTCGTGCGGACGGGCACTGCTCTGCGATCCCGAAGGCCCGTACACGGCCACGGTCACCTGGGGTTTCCCGTTTCGTATACAACGCTTCCGAAAGCACAAAAGGACCCGGGGGCTACGCTGCCCGAGTCCTCTGCCCAGCAGAATAGCCCACATGAGGAACCGTTCGGCAGGTCAAGCGGCGCATTCCACCGTTCGTCCGAATCCCGAGACAGACAGACAGGGCCCTATCCGGACGTTTCTGCGCACCGCCGACGGTATTCCGGTCGATTCCGTATACGATCCGGGCCCCGCCGTATACGAAACCCCACCGGACACCCACCGTTCGGACTCCCGTTCCCCGGTGTTCGTGATCGCCCACGGCTTCACCGGGGACGTGGACCGCCCGCACGTACGAAGGGTGGCGGGTGTCCTGCGCGGTTACGGCGCGGTCGTCACCTTCTCCTTCCGGGGCCACGGACGCTCCGGCGGCCGCTCCACGGTCGGCGACAAGGAGGTCCTGGACCTCGCCGCCGCCGTGGACTGGGCCCGCGGCCTCGGGCACGCGCGCGTGGTGACCGTCGGCTTCTCCATGGGCGGCTCGGTGGTGCTGCGGCACGCGGCCCTGCACCCGGGTACGGCCGACGCGGTGATCGCGGTCAGCGCGCCCGCCCGCTGGTACTACCGGGGCACCGCCCCCATGCGCCGGCTGCACTGGCTGGTCACCCGCCCCGAGGGCCGCCTGGTCGGCCGCTACGGCCTGCGCACCCGCATCCACCACCGTGACTGGGACCCGGTCCCGCTGTCCCCGGTGGAGGCGGCCCCGAGGATCGCCCCGACCCCCCTGCTGATCGTCCACGGCGACCGGGACGGCTATTTCCCCCTGGACCACCCCCGGATGCTGGCCGAGGCGGCCGGTGACCACGGGGAACTCTGGGTGGAGCCCGGCATGGGCCACGCCGAGCACGCGGCGGACGACGCGTTGCTGGCCCGGATCGCGGACTGGGCTGTGGTGAAGGCGGGCTAGCCTGACACCATCTGTCTTCTGTCTTTGTCTTTCCCTTGCCGTCGATTGAGGAACGAGATGCCCAAGGTCACGGTGCGCTACTGGGCCGCCGCCAAGGCCGCGTCCGGCGTCGCCGAGGAGCCGTACGACGCGGACACGCTGGCCGACGTGCTGGCCGCGGTGCGCGAGCGACACCCCGGTGAACTCACGCGCGTGCTGCAGCGATGCTCCTTCCTCATCGACGGTGACCCCGTCGGGACCCGCGCGCATGAGACGGTACGGCTGGCCGAGGGCGGCACGGTCGAGGTGCTCCCGCCGTTCGCAGGAGGATGAGGCGCCGATGAGCGACCAGCCGTATCAGGGGCCGTACGACGGCTACGACCCGTACCAGCAGCAACAGCAACAGCAGCAGTGGCCCGGGTATGAGCAGCAGCAGTACGGGCAGTACGACCCCCAGATGACCCAGCAGTGGCAGGGCCAGACCTGGGAGACCCAGACGCACGCGCAGACGCCGGTGCAGACATACGAGGCGCAGCAGCAGTACCAGCCGTATCAGCAGCCGTACCAGCAGCAGTACGCGCAGCCGGTACAGGCACCGGACGTCGCACCTGAAGTCGCACCGGAGCCGGAGGAGGCGCCGGAGTACGGCCCCGCGACGCTCGCCGGGAACTCCCGGATCACGGACGCCCAGCGGGCGCGACTGGAGGGCCGTTCGCCGGTCATCGAGCCCGGGATGCAGCCGGCGCTGCTGACCGCGGTGCTGGGTCTGCTGCTCGCCGCTACGGCGCCGGTCGCCTCGTACGCGCTGGTCGTGCCGCTGGTGGTGCTCCAGGCGGTGACCGCGGCGGGCTGGTTCCGGCTGAACGGCATGTGGCCGGCCCGGCAGGGCATCGCCCTGGCCTTCGCGGGCGGCCTGACGGCCGACGTGGCGGTCCTGGCCGCGGGCCGCGACAACGCCCCCGCCGCGATCCTCGGCCCGCTCGGCGTCTGGGTCCTGCTGTCCCTGGTCCTCCAGCTCCGCTCGCACGCCTCACCGGACGAGCGGATGTACGGCCTGATGGCGACGGTCGCCTCGTCGTCCCTGTCGGTCCTGGCCACCGGCTACCTGGCCGCGGGCCCGCACGCGGTGACCGTCGGCGCGGCGGCGGCCGCGGTCGCCGTCCTGGCCAGGGCCCTGCCCCTGCCGATCCCGGTCTCGGTCGTCGTCGCCCTGCTGGCCGCGGCCGGCGCCGGCATCGCGGCCGGCGGCATGACGGACTTCGGCAACAAGGGCGCGCTGCTGGGAGCGGCGGCGGGAGCCTGCGCCCTGATCGGCCACCGGGTGGCGAGCTACGACTACCCGTCCCGCTTCGTGCATTTCACGGCGGGTGTCGCTCTGCCTCTGTCGGCGGCGGCCCCGGTGGTGTGGGTCCTGGGGCGGGCGCTGGGCTAGGCGCCATGGACAAGCCACGAACGACCCGCACTCGGCAACGGCGACAAGCCGCCCACGGCGAATAGCCGAAGGGCCGCACCCCCCATGGCGTCCAACCCCGGGGGTGCGGCCCTTCAGCTCGTCACTCAGCCGTCACTGAGCCCTCGGCCCACTCAGACCGCGATGGCGACCTCGGCCAGCGCGCCCTTCTCCGCCACGACGACCGTGCGGTCGGCCGTGCCACCCGGCACCAGCGCGCGAACCGTCCACGTACCCTCGGCCGCGTAGAACCGGAACTGGCCGGTCGCCGAGGTCGGGACCTCGGCCGTGAACTCGCCGGTCGAGTCCAGCAGACGGACGTAGCCCGTCACCGGCTCGCCGTCGCGGGTCACCTGACCCTGGATCGTGGTTTCACCGGGCTTGATCGTCGAGGCGTCCGGGCCGCCGGCCTTCGCTCCGCACATGCTGTTTCTCCTGAGGGGTGGGATGTCTTACTTGCCGGAGCCGAGCTCGATCGGCACGCCGACGAGGGAGCCGTACTCGGTCCAGGAGCCGTCGTAGTTCTTGACGTTCTGGACGCCGAGCAGCTCGTGCAGCACGAACCAGGTCAGGGCCGAGCGCTCACCGATGCGGCAGTAGGCGATCGTGTCCTTGGCGAGGTCGACGCTCTCCTCGGCGTAGAGCTCCTTGAGCTCCTCGTCCGACTTGAAGGTGCCGTCGTCGTTGGCGTTCTTCGACCACGGGATGTTGCGCGCGCTCGGCACGTGGCCCGGGCGCTGCGACTGCTCCTGCGGCAGGTGGGCCGGGGCGAGCAGCTTGCCGCTGAACTCGTCGGGCGAGCGGACGTCGACCAGGTTCTGGGAGCCGATCGCGGCGACGACGTCGTCACGGAAGGCGCGGATCGAGGTGTCCTGGGCCTTGGCCTTGTACTCGGTCTTGGCGCGCTCGGGGACCTCGTCGCCGGCGACCAGCTCGCGGGCGTCCAGCTCCCACTTCTTGCGGCCGCCGTCGAGGAGCTTGACGTTCTCGTGGCCGTAGAGCTTGAAGTACCAGTAGGCGTACGACGCGAACCAGTTGTTGTTGCCGCCGTAGAGGATCACCAGCGTGTCGTTGGCGATGCCCTTCTCCGACAGCAGCTTCTCGAAGCCGGCCTGGTCGACGAAGTCGCGGCGGACGGGGTCCTGCAGGTCCTTGGTCCAGTCGATGCGGATCGCGTTCTTGATGTGGTTCTTCTCGTAGGCGGACGTGTCCTCGTCCACCTCCACGAGGGCGATGTTCGGGTTGTCCAGGTTGTCCTGGACCCAGTCGGCGTCTACGAGGACGTCGCTGCGGCTCATGCTCTTTCTCCTCCGGGGCAGTCGCGGCGGGGCGTGCAGAAGTAGAGAGGCGCGCGCTCGACGTGCGGGCGGCGCACGGGTGCCCTTACCAGCAGGGCGGCTGAGGGATGCGGAAGCGGCCGGCTTCCACTCAGAAGGGGCGACAGAGCATGGCGGCAACGCGGCACAGGTCCACTGCCCGCCGCTTGGTGAGATCCGCCTGTCGCCTCATGGCCCCGATCGTAGGGACGTCCGGGGGGCGTGTCACCGGTGTGTCATATGACGAGATGCGATCGTCCGGATAGTGGGACGAGAAGAGTGCCCGGGGCAGGCTGGTACGGCCTCCGGGTGCTCGTGCGGGTGACGGCATCTACGGTACGGACGTGACCGTCTCGCCTGTCGGACGCGGTGCGTCCACGGCGGCTGTTTCGCCGGTGTCCCTACCCCGCCAGCCTGACGTCCGAACCCTTCACATGGATCTCCACACCGTCCGGCGCGGCCTCCACCTTGTCCAGCTTGATGCCGCCGGGCAGCCGGTCGATGGCCTGCTGGAAGTCGGTGATCTCACGGATGCGGCTGTCGGCGATCGAGCCGGCGCCCAGCCTGGGCAGCGAGTCGGCGTGGACCTGGACCTTGTCGTTCTCGACGGTCACCGTGCTGAGCACGTTCACGGTCTGGGTGATGCCGAGGGAGGCGACGGTCCCCTCGACCTTGACCTTGATCTTGCCGTTGCCGCCGTCGGAGAGGCCCACGACCCGGGCGGTGATACCGGGCGCGACCTCGGTCGGCTCGGACTTGGCGGTCTTCAGCAGCTCGGCGTAGGAGACGGTCGCGGTGCCGGTGGCACTGTCCGCGGTGGCGGAGCTGTAGTCGCCGGAGAAGGAGACGCCCTTCATGTCGGCCTTCAGGTTGTCGATCCGGATCGTCTTGCCGGCGGTCCCGGTCTCGGCCTGGTAGTCCTTGATCCCCACCTCGACATCGTCCAGCGACCCGCCCGCGACCTGCGTGAGGAACGGGAACCCCTTGATGCTGACGTCCGGCGTCGAGGCCAGGTTCTCCCTCGACTTCAGCTTGTCGGCGGCCTGCCCCTCGGCGAAGTGCACGGCGATCCGGTCCGCGATCACGAACAGCCCGCCCAGGATCACGACGAGGATCAGGATTATTCGCAGGGCGCGCATGTGGTGGTTCCCCCGGGTCGGCGGTGTACGGCTACGTCACGGTAACCCTGCGGGGCGGGGTCGGCGGGGGATTGTGGATCAGTTGTGACAGGCCCCTCCCGGCCTACCCTGTACGTATGTACGCGCGGCGGCGCCACATCTACTTCGCCATGATGGGGACGTGCATCGGGCTCTTCGTCCTCGCCTGGGCGGTCGTACGCATCTGGTCGATCCCGGCGGCCGTCGGGCTGTGCGTCGTGGCCATGCTGATCCCGCCGGTGGCCGCGATGATCGCGAACCGGCGGGGCCCGGAGGACCGCTGGTGGGACGATCCGTCCGGGGATCCGCAGTCCGACGAGTGGTGGGACGAGCTGGACGGCAAGAAGCCCCCCAGGCGGTGAGCGGTCAGTAGACGAGCGCCTGGGTGTCCTCGGCGAGGGCTTCCTGTACGAAGACCTGCGCGCCGGCGATCCGTACGCCCTCGATGACGTCCTTCTCGGTGATCTCCCGGCGGGCGGCACACTGCGTGCACAGCGTGATGCGCCCCGCCGCGAGGACGGAGTCGATCAGATCCGGCAGCGGAGCGGCGTGCGGCAGTTCGAACTCCGCCGCCCGTCCCGGCAGCGCGAACCAGGACGACTCCCCGGTCAGCCACAGCGAGACCTCGACGCCGCTGGCCACGGCCACCGCCGCCACCGTGAACGCCTGCGAACAGCGCTCGGGCGCGTCGGCCCCGGCCGTCACCTTGATCACGAGCTTCTTGGTCATACCGGAAGGGTAGCCGCGACGACGACGGTGACGATCAGCGTGGCCACGCGGAGGAGGGTGGGCACGCCGCTGACGAGGGCTCCGTCGAGGCTGTCAAAAATTCCACAGTCGGGGTGCGGGCCCCGTTCAAGGCGTTGTCCGGGCGCACCTCATCAAGAGAGCCGGCCCCCGGCCGCGTAAGCTGGGGCCCGGCTCTGTCGTATGCCCACCCTCGCTCAAGGAGCACCCGTGGAGATCTTCTTCGAAACCCTGCTGGTCCTGGTCTGCGTCGGCGTGCTCGCCTTCGCTGCCCTGGCAGTGAAGAAGCTGTACCAGGGTCAGCGCTGAACCACATCTAGGAAAGCTTTCCGACCATGATCGAGATCCCGTCCGACCTGCACAAGGACCTCGTCCCGCTCGCCTTCCTGCTCGGCAACTGGGCCGGCGCGGGCGTGCACGACTTCCCCGGCTCGGAGAAGTGCAACTTCGGGCAGGAGGTCACCTTCAGCCACGACGGCCGGGACTTCCTGGAGTACCAGTCCCGCACCTGGGTGCTGGACAACGACGGCAACAAGGTCCGCCCGCTGGAGAACGAGTCCGGCTACTGGCGCATCGACGCCGACCGCAAGGTCGAGGTGACGATGACCCGCGACGACGGTGTCATCGAGATCTGGTACGGCGAGATGGCCGCCAAGAAGCCGCAGATCGACCTCGTCACGGACACCGTCGCCCGCACGGCCGGCGCCCAGCCGTACAGCGGTGGCAAGCGGCTCTACGGCTACGTCAAGAGCGACCTCATGTGGGTCGGCGAGAAGCAGACCCCGGAGGTCGAGCTGCGCCCCTACATGTCGGCCCACCTGAAGAAGGTCGTCACCCCGGAGGACGTCGAGCGCTGGGCCAAGGCCCTCCCGAAGGACATGCCGGACGACGGCATCGCGTTCTTCAAGTGAGCCCTGACGGCCGGTAGCCCTAGACTTTCCAGTGTGGTGAGCACCGACTGGAAGAGTGACCTCAGGCAGCGCGGCTACCGGCTGACGCCGCAGCGGCAGCTTGTGCTCGAAGCCGTGGACACCCTTGAGCACGCGACCCCCGACGCCATCCTCACGGAAGTGAAGAAGACGGCGTCGGGGGTCAACATTTCCACGGTCTACCGGACGCTGGAGCTGCTGGAGGAGCTGGGTCTGGTCAGCCATGCCCATCTGGGGCACGGTGCGCCCACCTATCACCTCGCCGACCGGCATCATCATCTGCACCTGGTGTGCCGGGACTGCGAGAACGTGATCGAGGCCGATGTGGACGTGGCCGCCGAGTTCACCGCCAAGCTGCGGGCGCAGTTCGGGTTCGACACCGACATGAAGCACTTCGCGCTCTTCGGCCGGTGCAAGGACTGTGCGCTGAAAGGCTCGACGAAGAGTTCGACCACCGCGTCGTAGGGTGGCCGTATGAAGAGCCCTCTGCTGTCCCTGCCCGGCGCCGTCCCCGCCGAGGGTGTGGACGAAGGTGTCGCCGCCCACTACGGCGACCTGTTCCGCGAGCAGCGCGCCCTCGCCGACGGCAACGGGTTCGTCGACCTGTCCCATCGCGGGGTCATCACCGTCACCGGCGACGACCGGCTGAGCTGGCTGCATCTGCTCCTCACCCAGCACGTCAGCGAGCTGCCGGTCGGCGAGGCCACCGAGGCGCTGATCCTCTCCGCGCACGGGCACATCGAGCACGCGTTGTACCTGGTCGATGACGGTACGACCGTGTGGGCGCACGTGGAGCCCGGGACCCGGGAGGCGCTCGTCGCCTACCTGGAGTCGATGAAGTTCTTCTACCGGGTCGAGGTCGCCGACCGGACGGCCGACTTCGCCGTCGTCCACCTTCCCGCCGGGTCCATCGGCGAGGTGCCGGACGGGGTCGTCGTACGGGAGACCGCGTACGGGCGTGATCTGTTCCTGCCGCGCGCCGACCTGGAGTCCTTCGCCGAGTCGCACGGGCCCGCCGCCGGGATCCTCGCCCACGAGGCGCTGCGCGTCGAGCACCACCGGCCCCGGCTCGGCTTCGAGACCGACCACCGGACCATTCCGCACGAGCTGGGCTGGATCGGCACGGCGGTGCATCTGCAGAAGGGCTGCTACCGGGGGCAGGAGACCGTCGCCCGCGTCCAGAACCTCGGCAAGCCGCCGCGCCGGCTGGTCTTCCTCCACCTCGACGGAAGTGAGGTGCACCTGCCGGTGCCGGGGACCGAGATCCGGCTCGCGGACGAGGGGCCCGACGGACGCAAGATCGGGTTCGTGACCACGTCCGTACGGCACCACGAGCTGGGGCCCGTCGCTCTGGCGCTGGTCAAGCGGAACGTGCCCCTCGATGCCCGGCTGGTCGCCGGGAACACCGCCGCCGCGCAGGAAGTCGTCGTCGAGCCCTGAGGCGTCGCTAGATCTCCAGCAGCACCGTGAACGGGCCGTCGTTCGTCAGTGACACCCTCATCTGGGCGCCGAAGCGGCCCGTCGCCACCGTCGCGCCCAGGGCCCGCAACTGGGACACCACCTCGTCGACCAGGGGCTCGGCGATGTCACCCGGGGCCGCCGCGTTCCAGGTGGGGCGGCGGCCCTTGCGTGCGTCGCCGTAGAGCGTGAACTGGCTGATGACCAGCAGCGGGGCGTCGATGTCGCTGCAGGACCTCTCGTCCTGGAGCATCCGGATGGACCACAGCTTGCGCGCGAGCTGGGCCGCCTTCTCCTTGGTGTCCTCATGGGTCACCCCGACGAGGACGCACAGCCCCTCGCCCTCGATCGCGCCCACCGTCTCGCCGTCCACGACGACGCTCGCGCCGTCCACCCGCTGTACCACCGCTCGCATGCGGACCATCATGCCGGGTGCGCCGCCCGTGCATACAGCGGGTCCATTATCAATCCCTTACCGCCCATCTGGGGCCGTTCGGGGGCACTCGGTCACATTGCGGTCGGTTGGGGTGGCACGATGCTTGCAGACGCCGGTCGAGGGGACGGTCAGGAGCACATGAGCACACCGAGTACCAGCGGTCGGCTGGGGGTCCAGGGGGTCCAGGGAATGCCGGAGACGGCGTACCGGCCGCCTGCCCAGCGTGCCGACGGCATTCCGGGCGCCACGCTGCCCGGGGAGCCCCGCGAGCCCGAGCCGGCCCGGCTGAGCCTGCCCGAGCTGCGCACCCTGCGCCGGGACGCCCAGCGCGACGAGGCGGATCTGAGTTATGTACGGCGGCTGCTCCAGGGCCGGATCGACATCCTGCGCGCGGAGCTGGGCCGGCGCGGCCGGGCCACCGTGCCGGCGCCGGCGGACGGCTCCGTGGTGGACCGGCTCCCGGAGATCCTCCAGGACGCCCCGGCCCGGCACCGCTCCTCGGCCCGCCATGTCACGCTCGGCACCCCGCACAACGAGGAGTACCGGCAGCTGGCCGCCGAGATGCTCGGCGAGGTCGAGCTGAGCGATCTCGAGGCCCGCACCGACCTCGAACTGGCCAGCGCGATGGGGCGGTTGGTGCGGTACGAGCAGGAGGTCTCCCGGCGTCGGCAGCGGCTGCAGCAGACCACCGACGAGTGCAGCTCGGAGATCGCCCGCCGGTACCGGGAGGGCGAGGCCCAGGTGGACGACCTGCTGAGCTGAGAACGGGGCGCCGCCCGGAAGGCCGACGCCCTGTTCCGCTCACCCGGGCTCCCGTGGTGCCCGGACCTCTTCTGGTACCGCCTGTTCAGTTGTGGCTGTGCACGGTCCGTATGCGGTTGTGGCTGTGCTGGTGTGAGGCCCCCGGTTCCATGGTTCTGCCACGCCGGCGGTGACTTGTAACCATCTGCCGACCAACTGCCCGAATTCGACGCGAAGTTGTACCGTTCGAGTGTGACGTCCACGTCCCAGGAGATCGCCGACACTCTGCGCGAACGCATCCGTACGGGTGCCCTCAGGGTGGGCGAGCGATTGCCGACCCAGGCCCGGCTGGCCGAGGAGTTCGGGGTCGAGCGCGCTGCCGTGCGCCAGGCGCTGCGGGTGCTCCTGGAGGACGGGCTGCTCAGGGATGCCGGCCGGGGCAGCCCGGCCCGGGTCGCCGCGTGGCGGTGCGTCCCCGAGGTGCCCCAGCCGACCATGGTGGCCCTCGGGCCCCGGCTGACCGAGGCGTTCTCGGCGCGGCACGTGCGGATCGACGCCGTCTGTCTGACCGCGCAGAGCCTGATCCCGGCGCTCGGCGAGCCGCTGCGGCTGATCCACGAGGGGCGGCTGCGCCCCGAGCGGATCGACGCCCGCATCCTGCTGCCGTCCCGCGACATCAACCTCGCTTTTCCGGTCTCGGTCGACGCCGGGAGCGCGGAGGACGACGCCGTGCACCAGCGGTGGCTGGCCATGCGCAACGCCCAGGGTCAGGTGCTCCAGCTCAACCTTCAGGCGCTGCGCGGCACCCACGGCATCGACGTCCAGGTCACCTTCCGGGCGCTGCCGTTCACTCCTCCGGTGAAGCTGTACCTGCTCAACGGGGAGGAGGCGCTGTTCGCGCACTACATGATCACGCGCCGCGAGGAGCCCACCGACAGCGGGACGCTGGAGATGTGGGACACCGTGGGCACCGAGTCCCTCCTTTTCTCCTTCGAGCGGCACTCCGGGCAGCGGGACGCGGCGTTCGTGGAGCAGTCGCAGAAGTGGTTCGACGCCCTCTGGGAAACCATCACTACGGACCTGACACTCTCCTAGTGACGTCTGACACGGCTTTTGATGCGAATGAGATCGAGAAGCTTCGGGAACTGATCACACCGGCCCGCTTCGTGCTGTGGGACTTCGACGGGCCCCTGTGCCGGCTGTTCGCCGGGCTCAGGGCGGAGCAGGTCGTCGCCGGCCTCGTGGAGTGGCTGGAGCGGCGGGGCCTGCACGGGCTGCTCACCGACTCCGAACGGGAGGCCCCGGACCCGGAGGCGGTCCTGCGCGCGGTCGGCCGCCGGCAACCGGGCAGCGACCTCGTCGCCGAGCTGGAGGAGCGGCTCACCCAGGAGGAGTTGCGGGCCGTCGCCTTCGCCCTGCCCACGTCCTATGCCGACCCGCTGATCCGCACCTGGACGGCCGTGGGCGTACGCATGGCCGTCACGACCGGCAACTCCCCGCACACGGTTCGCGCCTACCTCGAGAGCCGTGGGCTCGTCGACTGTTTCTCCCCGCACATCTACGGCCGCACGCACCGCCTCGACCGCGCCCTGACCGGGATGACGGCACCCCCGTCCCGCACGCTGATGATCGGCGACACCGTCTCGGACCTGGAAGCGGCCCGGGAGGCGGGCGTGCCGTTCCTCGGCTGTGCGCGCCACGAGGGCAGGGAGCGGTCGCTGCGGGCGGCCGGCGCCGAGCTGGTCGTATCGTCGCTGGAGCCACTCCTGATGCTCCTCAGGAGCCCGGAGCGCTTGCCGTAACCGGATATTCGCGGGCGGTTCCGGGGCAGGCTTGCAGGAGACGGGTGACTGGTTCGAGGAGCGGATGGAACGGCATGGCTGGTACGTACGACGACGCCGAGGAGGCGTGGGAGCTCCTGGGTGACGGGACCGGCCCGGCCTGTGTGCTGTTCGACTTCGACGGGCCGCTGTGCCGGTTGTTCCCGTACGACAGCTCGCTGCCGCTCGCGGACGCCCTGCGGGAGACCGTGGCCGCCGAGGGCCTGCTGGACGTGCTCTCCGAGGACGAACGCGGCGACAAGGATCCGTACATGGTGCTGCGTGCCGTCCACCGTGCCCGGGGGAAACGGGACGTGGGCGATCTGGTGGCGCGACTGGACGAGCAGGTCACCGAGGGCGAGCGGAACGCCGCCCGGTCCGCGCTGCCCACACCCGGCGCGGCCGAGTTCGTCAGGTGGCTGGCCGGGCGTGGCACACGGCTGGCCGTCGTCACGAACAACGCGGCGGCCGCGGCGGACGACTACCTGCGCGGGATCGGGCTGCGGGAGTGTTTCGCGGCCGTCCACGGCCGCGCCGCCGATCCCGACCTGATGAAGCCGCACCCCGACGTGCTCCACCGCGCCCTGCGGAGCGTGGGCCTGCCGCCGGACGAGGCGGTGATGATCGGCGACACCCCGACGGAGTTCATGGCGGCGGAGCAGGCGGACGTCCGGTTCGTCGGTATCGGACGCAACTCCGGGAAGCGGCAGCGGATGCGCGATGCCGGAGCCAAGACCGTGCTGGCGTCGTACGAGCCCCTGCTGGACCGGATCGCGCGGTGAGCCGGGCCGGTGCGCCCCTCTTCCTGAGCGGAGCCGTTACCGGGCACCATGAATGCACGGTTTCAACGCGCCTGCCAATAGGGGGATTTGGTGGCGGACAGAACGTTGAGAAGCAGGGTGGCGGCCGGCTGGGCGCGGGCCGAGGGCACGGTGTCGAAGATCGTGCTGCTGGCCGTGTTCGGCCTGAACCTGGTCGCCCAGTTCGTGAAGCCCCTGGGCGACGCACTGCAGGGCAACGTCTACATCGGCGGGGCGCTGCTGAGCCTGGTGGGTTTCCTGCTCTACAGCGAGGTGCAGCGGCTGAACTCGGCCCACGAGACCCAGCGTGAGGTCACGGCGGAGCTGCGGGAGACCGTCCGGGCGCTGAGTGGGCAGGTGTCCCGGCTCGGCGAGGCCCAGCGTTCGGCGGCCGGGGCGCCGATCAGCCAGAACCAGGTGCTGGCGGAGTTCCACAGCGCGCTGCGGGACAGGGAGCGGGTCGAGTTCCGCGTCATGTGCTTCACCGGGGAGACCCTCGTCACCAGTCTCAAGGAGTTCCTCCAGGCCCTGCCCGCCAATGAGCGGCGCGAGGTGACCGTGCGGTTCCTCGTCCCCGACTTTCTCCAGGAGATGGACGTGCCGGGGCAGGTGGTCGACGGCCGGGCGTGCGACTCGCCCGAATTCCGTGCCTTTCTGGACGACCAGGTCCGCCGTTACGAGCGGGACCTGAAGCAGACGAAGGTCCGGATGCGCGACCGCGGACAGGGGAACCTGCATGTCGGGTTCCAGGTGCTGCACTTCACGCCGGGGGAGAAGCTGTACCTGATCGACGACAGCTTCATGGCCGAGGGCGCGTACGACAAGGCCGTGCTGTGGCCCGAGGAGAACGGACGGAAAGTGCTCGACCTCATCGGGAACGAGGTGATGCTGACCGGCTGGCGCTGGGACGACGGGCAGCGGGCGCGGGACACCATCAGCCGCAAACGGGAGTACTTCGACACCCTCTGGGACCAGGCCCGCTCCCTGACCGCACCCGCCCCGGCCACCCCGGTCCCCGCACCCCAGACCGGCGACTGACCCGGACCCGGCCTCCTCCTCCCGGCATAGGCTCGGCCCATGGGTGAGATGGGCCTGCGTGAGCGCAAGAAGCAGCGGATGTACCAGGACGTGTCGGACATCGCCGTACGGCTGTTCCTGGAGCGGGGCTTCGACGCGGTGTCCGTGGCGGAGGTCGCCGCCGCGGCCGGGATCTCCAAGCCGACTCTCTTCCGGTACTTCCCGGCCAAGGAGGACCTGGTCCTGCACCGGATCGCCGACCACGAGACGGAGGCCGCGCGGGTCGTCGCCGACGCGGCCGACCCGGTGGACGCGCTGCGCCGGCACTTCCTCGCCGGACTGGAACGCCACGACCCGGTCACCGGCCTGAACGATCACCCCGGCGTCCTCGCCTTCCACGCCCTGCTCTACGGCACCCCGTCCCTGGTCGCGCGGGCGTACCGCCATCAGGAGCGGTCCGAGGCGGCCCTCGCGGAGGCGCTCGGCGGGGACCTGGACGCGCGGCTCGCCGCCGGGCAGATCACCGCCGTCCAGCGGATCCTCGCGCTGGAGAACTTCCGGCGGATCGCGGCGGGGGAGCGGGTCGAGGAGGTGGCACCGGACGCCGTACGGGCCGCCGAGCGGGCCTTCGCGCGGCTGGCGGAGGGCCTGCCGGACCTGAAGAGCACTGAGTGAGACTGGGTTAAAAATGTAACTCGGTAACGTTATGGCGGTACGCTGGCGCCATGACGCCACTCGACCCCGCCCTCACCGACACCCTCCACACCGAGCGCGCCCACCACGACCGCTGTCGTGCCGCCCTCACCGCGATGGTCGAGGGCGCCGCCGAGCAGGTCGTCATCGGCGAGGACGTCTCCGCCTCCGGAGCCGACGCCGAGGTGCTCGGCCACCGGCTGCGCAGCCGGGCCAAGGCCATGCGCGAACTCCCGCCCGGCCCGCTCTTCTTCGGCCGCCTCGACTTCGGGGCCGACGATCCCGGGCACAGCGGCGCGGCCTACCACGTCGGCCGCCTGCGCATCACCGAGGACCCGGCCGCCCCACCCCTCGTGATCGACTGGCGGGCCCCCGTCTCCCGCGCCTTCTACCAGGCGA
Source organism: Streptomyces sp. NPDC020192 (assembly GCF_044388685.1). Classification (NCBI taxonomy): domain Bacteria; kingdom Bacillati; phylum Actinomycetota; class Actinomycetes; order Kitasatosporales; family Streptomycetaceae; genus Streptomyces; species Streptomyces sp. NPDC020192. Next base: position 66,338 of record NZ_JBIRXG010000012.1, read on the forward strand.
GCGCCCGCGATCCCCAGGGTGTGGAGACACGGCGCCGGTTCGGCTGGGCGCCCGGCAGCGACGGCGACTCCGCCCACCTGACCGGGCTGGAGGACGAGTACCTGGGCCGGGGCGAGTCCAGGGCCAGTGACATCGTCGCCCGCGAGATCGAACGGCCCCGGGTCGGCCCCATGCGGGACATCGCCGCCACCATCCAGCCCGAACAGGACGACCTGGTCCGCGCCGCCCTCACCGACTCGGTGTGCGTCCAGGGCGCCCCCGGCACCGGCAAGACCGCCGTGGGCCTGCACCGCGCCGCCTACCTCCTCTACACCCACCCCCAGCGCCTCCAACGCGCCGGCCTGCTGATCCTCGGCCCCAACCGCACGTTCCTGTCGTACATCGCCGAGGTACTGCCCTCCCTGGGGGAGTCGGGGGTCCGGCAGACGACCCTGCCGGAGGAGATCGCCCGCCGGCCCGTCACCGGCGGCGATTCCGTGGCGGCCGCCGTGATCAAGCACGACGCCCGCATGGCCGAGGTGCTGCGCCGGGCGCTGTACGCGCGCGTGAACGTCGAGGGGATCGCCGACCTCGCCGTACCCGACGGCTCCTACCGCTGGCGGGTGTCCGCCGCCGAACTGACCGCGATCGTCGAGGAGGTGCGCGCCGAGGAGCCGCCGTACGCCATCGGGCGCGAGCGGGTGCGCACCCGGGTGGTACGGCGCCTGCGCGAGCACGCCGAACGGCGCTCCGGGGTCCTGCCCGCCGCCTGGGTACGCCGGATCGAACGGGCCCGGCCGCTGACCGCCTGCCTGGACGCGGTGTGGCCGAAGGTCCGGCCGGAGGAGATCCTCGCCGAACTCCTCACGGATGCGGGGACGTTGGCGCAGGCGGCGCAGGGGCTGCTGGACGAGGACGAGCAGGCGCTGGTGGTGTGGCCCCGCCCGCCGCGCTCGTACAGGTCGGCCCGCTGGTCGGCCGCCGACCTGGTCCTGCTGGACGAGCTGTCCGGGCTGATCGAACACCCCGAGGGGTACGGGCACATCGTGGTCGACGAGGCGCAGGACCTGTCGCCCATGGAGTGCCGGGCGATCGCCCGCCGGGCCGCCTTCGGCTCGCTGACCGTCCTCGGCGACCTCGCCCAGGGCACCACCCCGTGGGCCGCCCGCGACTGGTCGGTCCAGCTGCGCCACCTCGGCAGACCGGACGCGACGGTGGTGCCGCTGACGACCGGCTTCCGGGTACCGGCGGCCGTCGTCGCACTGGCCAACCGGCTGCTGGCCCGCCTGGACGTGTCCGTACCGGAGGCCCGGTCCCTGCGCACCGACGGGGAGTTGAGGCTGCGGCCGACGAGGGACGTGCCGGGCACGACCGTGACGGCGGTCCGCGAGGCGCTGGCCCGGGAGGGCTCGGTGGGCGTGGTGGCGGCGGACGCGGAGGTGGCGGGCGTGGCGGAGGCCCTGACGGCGGCCGGCATCGCCACGTCCGGCCCGGACGCGCTGGGCGCCCGGGTGACCGTCGTCCCCGCGAGCATGGTCAAGGGCCTGGAGTACGACCACGTCGTGGCCGTGGAACCGGCCGCGGTGACGGAGGCGGAGGAGCGGGGCGCGCACCGGCTGTACGTCGTCCTGACCCGCGCGGTGTCCCGGCTGGATGTGATCCACTCCCGTCCGCTGCCGTTCTGACGGCGAAGGTCATGCTCACCGTCAGCTGCCCGCCCGGCGACACCCTCATGCTGCACGCGGCCATCCACCGCGCCGAGCCCGGCTCGGTCATCGTGGTCGAGTCCGGGGACCTGGATCACGCGCTGGCCGGCGGCAACGTGTGCGCGGTCGCGCAGCGCAACGGCGTCGCCGCGTTCGTCGCCGACGGCCTGATCCGCTGGATTCGGGGGACGTGGTCGTGGCGGACGAGGAGGGCGTGGTGGTCGTACCGGCGGCACGGGCGGAGGAAGTCCTGCGGGGGGCTCGGGCGAAGCTCGCGAAGGAGGCCGAGGAGACCTTGGACGGCTGGGTGAGGGCTCATCGGGTGCGGATCGGCGAGCTGTTGGCGGCCGGTGGGTTCGAGGGCTGAGCAGGGTGCGTCCGCTGCCGGACGTAAGCCTCCGGGCGGACGTCCGGAGGTGAAGGAGCTGGCTACCATCCCCCGGTGGATCGAGCGTTGCCGCGTGCGCCGTGGCTGAGACGGCTGCCTTCCGGCGCGTGGACGGCGGTGTCCTGGTGCGCCGCCGCCCTGTTCGCGCTGCTGTTGTTCGGGTCGACGACCTATCAGGTCGCCCTGCACGGACCGCGCGGGGCGTTCTTCACGGGGCTCTGGCAGCGGGCGGCCATGGCCGTCCTGCTGGCGCTGCCGGTCGGCTGGGCGCGGCGCCGGCCGGTGCCGGTGTTCGGGGTGGTCGCCGCCGAGTCGGTCCTGACGTTCGCGCTCGGTGAGAACACCTGGCCCCTGTTCGTGGCCATGGCCTGCCTGGTCGGACATCTCGCGGCCGGCCGGCCGCGCCGTACCGCTCTGACGGCGGCCGGCGGCGCACTGGGCCTGTGGATCGCCCAGTGGGCGGCGGGCAGCCACCACGGCGAGACGCTCGGGGACGCGGTCAGTACCGTTCTGGGCATGGCGGCGACCATCGCGGTTCCCTGGATGATCGGCAACTCGGTACGCCAGCAGCGCCGGTACGGCCAGGCTCTGCGTGACCATGCCGCCGACCGGGCGGTGACGGAGGAACGCCTGCGCATCGCACGGGAGTTGCACGACATGGTCGCGCACAGCATCGGTGTGATCGCCATCCAGTCCGGGGCAGCCGGCCTCGTGCTCGACACCCAGCCCGAACGGGTACGTCAGGCGCTCACCGCCATCGAGAGCACCAGCCGGGAGACACTGGCCGGGCTGCGCCGGATGCTGGTCTCGCTCCGCCAGGCCGAGGCCGAAGCCCCGGCGGAGGGGCTGGAGGGCGTCGACCGGCTGGTCGAGCGGGCCGCCGGGGCGGGGCTCCTGGTCGAGGTCGAGTGGCGGGGGCGGCGGCGACCGCTGCCTCCCGAGATCGACCTGGCCGCCTTCCGGATCATCCAGGAGTCGGTCACCAACGCGGTGCGCCACTCCGGCGGCCGCCGCTGCCGGGTGTCGGTGGAGTACGGGACCGAGGCGGTGGCCATCGAGGTCGTCGACGACGGGCGGGGCGGGACCACACGCGGTCCCGGCTTCGGGATCTCCGGGATGCGGGAGCGGGCCACCCTGCTGAACGGGCAGTTCAGCGCGGGTGCACGACCCGACGGCGGATTCCAGGTGGCGGCGAGGATACCGGTATGACCATCACTGTCCTGCTGGCGGACGACCAGCCGTTGGTACGCGCCGGGTTGACGATGGTCATCGACGGGCTGCCCGACCTGGAGATCGTCGCCGAGGCCGCCACGGGCGCCGAAGCGGTCCGGCTGGCCCGCGAGATGCGGCCCGACGTGGTGGTGATGGACATCCGGATGCCCGGCATGGACGGCATCGAGGCCACGCGGGCCGTCGCGGCCGACGACGGGGCGCCCCGGGTCCTCATCCTCACCACCTTCGACGACGACGACAACGTCTATGCCGCGCTGCGGGCCGGGGCGAGCGGGTTCCTGGTCAAGGACATGGCGCTGACGGACATCATCGCGGCGATCCGGGTGGTGGCCGGCGGTGACGCGTTGATCGCGCCCGGGGTGACCCGCCGGCTGATCCGTGAGTTCGCCGAACGGCCCCGTCCCGCCCCGGCCCGGCAGGAGCTGCCCCGCATCACGGACCGGGAACGGGAGGTGCTGACCCTGATCGGGCGGGGACTGTCCAACGGGGAGATCGCGGAGCGGCTCTTCATCGGGCAGGCCACCGTCAAGACCCATGTGGCCCGCTTGCTGCACAAGCTGGCGGCGCGTGACCGCGTCCAGCTGGTCATCGCCGCGTATCAGGCGGGCCTGGTGTCCTGAGCGGACCGGATCACGGGTGCTGGAAGGCGACTTCCGGGTTCGCCGCCGAGGGGCCGTCCAGCAGGGGCTGGTGGATGCCCCTGAGGGTCTGGTCGAAGTAGGCGCCGAGGTAGGCACGGGTCAGCTCTTCGCCGCGCGGTCCGGAGATCTCCCCGGTGGGTGTGGGCCTGCCGAGCTCCTCGTAGAGCAGATCCAGGTCGGTGAAGCTGCCGTGGTCCGCGCCGGCCACGGTCAGCCAGCGCTTCCAGCCGTCCATGTGCTGCCAGGCGGCGTCCCAGGTGGTCTCCTTGCCCGGGACCATGTCCTGCTGGTTGCCGAGCAGGAGGAAGGGGCGGTGGTGCAGACCGGCGGCCGGGAAGGGCGCGAAGAAGGTGCCGTCCAGGTCGGCGCCGGACCGTATCCGGTGGTCGGCGGCCATGGCCAGGGCGGTGGCGTCACCGCCGAAGGAGTGTCCGGCCATGCCGATGCGCCGGGGATCGATCAGGCGGGCGTGGCGCCAGGCGGGGTGACGGGACGTCAGCCGGTCGATGACGAAGGACAGGTCCTTGACCCTGCTGTCGCCCACGGCCTCGGGGGTGATGTCCCGGCGGTCGCAGATGGCGCAGGCGAGCGTACGGCCGTCGGGGAAGGTGACGCCGGCCGCCTCGTAGGTGTGGTCGACCAGCGCGACCACAGAGCCCCGGCTGGCCAGGTCCTCGGCGAGACCGGTCAGGCTGGAGCGCTGAAGACCGAGGCCGGGGGAGAGCACCACCAGGGGGTGTCTGCCGGAGACCGGGCGGGCGTCGGTGCGCGCCCAGGTACGGGTCGAAGCGACCGTCTCCGGCGGGATGCCCCGGCCCGGAGCCTTGGCCTCCAGCAGCAGCCGGGCCTCCTCCACGGTCATGTAGGGAGCCGGGCTGCCCGTGCCGGCGTGGGCGGGGTAGTACATCGACACCATCAGCTGGCGGGCCCCCACCGCCGGCACCCACGGGTCCGTGCGGTGCGCGTCCACCAGGTGCAGCACGTCGCGGCCGACGGCGTAGGGGCCGGTGGGGCGGGGGAGCGCGAGCTGACCAGGGGTGTCGACGGCGGTGTGGGCGGCGGGTGCCGGAGCGGCGAAGGCCGGCTGGATGAGGGGCAGCGGCAGCAGGAGCGCCAGTGCGGCGGCCGCGGTCATGCGTCGGATTCCGTTCATGCCGGGAAGCTAGATCGCGGACGGGGTCCCTGACGTCAGCTCCGGAGCGGACCCGCGCGTCCCCTCACGGGCGGACGGGTCACGCCCCCACGTACTCGGCCAGGTGTTCCCCGGTCACCGTGGACCGTGCGGCGACCAGCTCCGCCGGCGTCCCCTCGAAGACCACCCGCCCCCCGTCGTGCCCGGCCCCCGGCCCGAGGTCGATGATCCAGTCCGCGTGGGCCATCACGGCCTGGTGGTGCTCGACCACGATCACCGACTTGCCGGAGTCGACCAGCCGGTCCAGGAGGGCCAGCAGATGCTCGACGTCGGCCAGGTGGAGACCGGTCGTCGGCTCGTCGAGGACGTAGACGCCCCCCTTGTCGGCCATGTGCGTGGCCAGCTTCAGGCGCTGGCGTTCGCCGCCCGACAGGGTGGTCAGCGGCTGGCCGAGGGTGAGGTAGCCGAGGCCGACGTCGGACATCCGCTGGAGGATCCTGTGGGCCGCCGGGATGTGCGCCTCACCGGCCCGGAAGAACTCCTCCGCCTCGGTCACCGACATCGCCAGCACCTCAGCGATGTCCCGCCCGCCGAGTGTGTACTCCAGCACCGACGCCTCGAACCGCTTGCCCTCGCACTCCTCGCAGGTCGTGGCGACCCCGGCCATCATCGCCAGGTCGGTGTAGACGACCCCGGCGCCGTTGCAGGTGGGGCAGGCGCCCTCGGAGTTGGCGCTGAACAGGGCCGGCTTGACGCCGTTGGCCTTGGCGAAGGCCTTGCGGATGGGCTCCAGCAGGCCGGTGTACGTCGCCGGGTTGCTGCGCCGGGAGCCGCGGATCGGGGTCTGGTCGATCGACACGACCTCCGCGCCCTTCGGTACCGAGCCGTGGACCAGCGAACTCTTGCCGGAGCCCGCGACACCGGTGACCACGCACAGCACGCCGAGCGGGATGTCGACGTCGACGTCCTGGAGGTTGTGCGTCGTCGCGCCGCGGATCTCCAGGGCGCCGGTCGCCTTGCGGACGGTGTCCTTCACGGCGGCCCGGTCGTCCAGATGGCGGCCGGTGAGGGTGCCACTGGCCCGCAGCCCCGCCACCGTGCCCTCGAAGCAGACCGAGCCTCCTGCCGTGCCGGCGCCGGGGCCGAGGTCCACGACATGGTCGGCGATCGCGATGACCTCCGGCTTGTGCTCCACCACCAGCACCGTGTTGCCCTTGTCGCGCAGCCGCAGCAGCAGGTCGTTCATCCGTCGGATGTCGTGCGGGTGCAGACCGGTGGTGGGCTCGTCGAAGACGTACGTCACGTCGGTCAGCGAAGAACCCAGGTGGCGGACCATCTTCACGCGCTGCGCCTCGCCGCCCGACAGCGTGCCCGCCGGCCGGTCGAGCGAGAGGTAGCCGAGGCCGATCTCCACGAAGGAGTCGAGGGCGTGGCGCAGGGAGGCGAGCAGCGGCGCCACCGACGGCTCGTCCAGCCCTCGTACCCACTGCGCCAGATCGCTGATCTGCATCGCGCACGCGTCCGCGATGCTCACGCCCGCGATCTTCGAGGAGCGGGCCGCCTCGGTGAGCCGGGTGCCCTCGCACTCGGGGCAGACGGCGAAGGTGACCGCGCGGTCCACGAAGGCCCGGATGTGCGGCTGCATGCCCTCGCGGTCCTTGGCGAGCATCGACTTCTGGATCCGCGGGATCAGACCCTCGTACGTCATGTTGATGCCCGCGATCTTCATGCGGGTCGGCTCGCGGTACAGGAAGTCCTGCAGTTCCCGCTTGGTGTACCTGCTGATCGGCTTGTCCGGGTCGACCAGGCCGGACTCGGCGTAGAGGCGGTGGTTCCAGCCGCCGGACTTGTAGCCGGGGACCGACAGCGCGCCCTCGTTGAGGGACAGGGAGTCGTCGTAGAGCTGGGTGAGGTCGAGGTCGGAGACCGCGCCCCGGCCCTCGCAGCGCGGGCACATACCGCCGGTGATGCTGAACTCGCGCCGCTCCTTCACCTTCTGCCCGCCGCGCTCCACGGTGACCGCGCCGGCGCCGCTGATCGAGGCCACGTTGAAGGAGAACGCCTTGGGCGAGCCGATGTGCGGCGTGCCGAGCCGGCTGAAGAGGATGCGCAGCATGGCGTTGGCGTCGGTGGCGGTGCCGACGGTGGACCTCGGGTCGGCGCCCATCCGCTGCTGGTCGACGGTGATCACGGTGGTCAGCCCGTCGAGGACGTCGACCTCGGGGCGCGCCAGGTTCGGCATGAAGCCCTGGATGAAGGCGCTGTAGGTCTCGTTGATCAGCCGCTGCGACTCGGCGGCGATCGTGTCGAACACCAGGGAACTCTTGCCCGAGCCCGACACGCCGGTGAACACCGTCAGCCGGCGCTTGGGCAGCTCGACGTCGACGTCCTTGAGGTTGTTCTCGCGGGCACCGTGCACCCGGATCAGGTCATGGCTGTCGGCGGCGTGCGCTGCGGTGAGATCCATGCCGGCCAACCTAACGCCGCCGGCCCTGCCGGCGCTTCTCGAATCCTGACGGCCTCCGCGCGGTCACGCCGGTCCCGAGGTGTCGGCGGCCAGGGAGACGGCGAGGCCGCCGAGGACCGTGCCCATCAGCCAGCGCTGCACCTTGAGCCAGGAGGGGCGGCGGGCGAGGAAGACCGCGATCGTGCCAGCGGCCAGCACGATGGCCAGGTTGACCGCGATGCTGACCATGATCTGGACGGACCCGAGGACGAGGCCCTGGAGCAGGACATGACCGCGGCCCAGGTCGATGAACTGGGGGATCAGGGAGACGTACATGACGGCGATCTTCGGGTTGAGCAGATTCGTCATCAGGCCCATCGTGAACAGCCTGCGCGGCGAGTCGTGCGGCACGTCCTGCGGGGCGAAGACCGAGATGCCGCCCGGCTTCAGCGCGTTCCAGGCCAGGTGGGCGAGGTAGGCGGCACCGGCCAGCTTCACCGCGACGTACAGCTCGGGTACGGCGGTGAAGACGACCGACAGGCCCAGGTTCGCGGCGAGCAGATAGGCCAGGAAGCCGAGGGCCACCCCGCCCAGGGAGATCATTCCGGCCCGTCTGCCCTGGGTGATGCTGCGCGAGACGAGATAGATCATGTTCGGCCCGGGGGTGAGCACCATGCCGAGTGCCACCACGCTCACGCCGAACAGTCCGCTTGGCTCGATCATGTGGGGAGCGTAGGTCAGTTCAATAGCTCAGTGCAATCAAAAGATTGCGCTCGGTGCAATTCTGTGGTGAGGTGGCTGACCGTGACCGACTACCAGAGCGTCGCCGACGCCGTGGCGGAGGAGATCAGGTCCGGCGCCCTCGGACCCGGCGACCGGCTGCCCCCGCAGCGCGCGTTCGCGAAACGGCACGGCATCGCCAACTCCACCGCGACGCGCGTGTACCGGGAACTCGCGCGTCGGGGCCTGACCGTGGGCGAGGTCGGACGCGGTACGTACGTCCGCGCGGCCGCCGCCGACTCGCCCCCCGCGCTCACCGAACCGGCGGCGGGCGGCCGGATCGACCTGGAGCTGAACTACCCGGCCGTACCCGAGCAGAGCGCGCTGCTCGCCGAGGGGCTCGGCGGGCTGCTGCGCCCCGACGTCCTTGCGTCCGCCCTGCGGCCGGTCGGCGTGGCCGGGCTGCCCGCCGTCCAGGAGTCCGCCGCCGGGCTCCTCGCCCGTGGCGGCTGGCGTCCCGACCCCGCGCGCGTGCTGTTCGCGGGCAACGGCCGGCAGGCCCTCTCGGCCGTCGTCGCCGCCCTGGTGCCGCCGGGCGGCCGCCTCGGGGTGGAGGAGCTGACGTACCCGGTCGTCAAAGCGGTGGCCGCGCGGCTCGGCATCACCCTCGTACCCCTGGCCATGGACGAGCACGGCCTGGTCCCGCAGGCGCTGGCCGAGGCCCACGCGGCCGCCCCGCTGCACGCCGTCTACGTCCAGCCCAGGCTGCACAACCCGACCGCGCTCACCATGCCCGAGCAGCGGATCGCCGAGCTGGCCGAGGTGCTGCTACGGCTCGGGCTGCCGGCCGTGGAGGACGCGATCTGGGCGTTCCTGCGCGACGAACTCCCGCCGCTCGCCGCGTACGCCCCCGAGCGGACCGTCCTGGTCGACAGCCTCTCCAAGCGCATCGCCCCCGGCCTGACCCTGGGCTTCGCGGTCGCCCCGCCCGCCCTGACGGCCCCGGTCTCCGCCGCTCTCCGCGCGGGCGGCTGGACCCCCATGCGCTTCGCCCTGGAGGCCGCCCACCGCTGGCAGCAGGACGGCACGGTACGGAAGCTGGTGGCCGCCAAGCAGCGGGAGGCGGCGGTACGGCAGGAGATCGCGGCCCGGTGCCTGGCGGGTTTCGCCGTGCGGAGCGACGACCGCTCCTACCACTGCTGGTGGCAACTCCCGCGCCCCTGGCGGGCGGACACCTTCGTCGCGGCGGCCGCGCGGCACGGCATCGGGGTCGTACCGGCGGCCGCGTTCACCGTCGGCGACAGCCATGCGCCGAACGCCATCCGTGTCGGCCTGGCCACACCGTCGCCGGACGTCCTCGCCCAGGCGCTCACCACCCTCGCCGAACTGGCTCGCTCCGCCCCGGAGGACCTCGTCACCGACTGACGCGAGCCGGGTGTCACATCCGCGCACCCGCCGGTGTCTTCATGCCGAACGACCGGACAGGCCATACGGATTGAGGAGAAGGCGATGACGGTGCGCATTCCGAAGGCAGAACTTCCCGCCGATCTGCGGCAGGCCGTGCTCGAACAGCTCGGCGCCGTGCCCGAGCCCTTCGAAGTGCTGTGGAACCACCCGAAGCTCGCCGAGGCCAACCAGGAGTTCTCGGCGGCGATCGGCACGCTGGACGAGGCCGACGCGAGCCTCAAGACCTTCGCGCACATGGCCGTCGCGGCCCAGGTCGGCTGTAGCTGGTGCCTCGACATCAACTACTTCCACGCGCTGAACCAGAACCTGGACCTGGCCAAGGCGAGCCAGGTGCCGCGCTGGAGGGTGTCGGAGGTGTTCACCCCGCTGGAGCGGGACGTGCTGGAGTACGCGGAGGCCATGACGACCACCCCGCCGACCGTCACCGACGAGCTCTCGGCCCGGCTGCTCGACCGGCTCGGCCCCGCGGCGCTGGTCGAACTCACCGTGTTCATCGGCTTCGCCAACCTGGCGACCCGGTGCAACACGGCGCACGGCATCACCTCGCAGGGCTACTCCGACGCGTGCGCGATCCCCCTGGCGCCGAAGGCATGACCCAGGACCCGTTCGTCACCCACCGCGGCCTGCTCTTCACGGTCGCCTACGAGCTGCTCGGCTCGGCGGCCGACGCGGAGGACGTGCTGCAGGAGTCCTGGCTGCGGTGGGCCGAGGTGGACCGGGCGCAGGTGCGCGACCCGCGGTCGTACCTCGTGCGTACCGTCACCCGGCAGTCGCTCAACCGGCTGCGCACGCTGTCGCGCCGCCGCGAGGAGTACGTCGGCGAGTGGCTGCCGGAACCCCTGCTGACCAGCCCCGATGTCGCCGACGACGTCGAGCTCGCGGAGAGCGTGTCGATCGCGATGCTGACGGTACTGGAGACGCTCGGACCGACCGAGCGGGCGGTGTTCGTGCTCCGCGAGGTCTTCGACCTGTCGTACGGCGAGATCGCCGAGTCGGTCGGGAAGACGGCCGCCGCGGTACGGCAGATCGCGCGCCGGGCCCGCGAGCACGTGGCGGCCCGCCGGCCACGCGTGCGGGTGAGCCGCGCGGAGCAGCAGGCGGTGGTGGAGCGCTTCCTGGCGGCACTGCGCACCGGGCAACTGCGGGAGCTGCTGGAGATCATGGCCCCGGACGTGGTCATGATCACCGACGGCGGCGGGGTGGTGACCGCCGCTCCGGCACCGCTGCACGGGGCCGGCCTGATCGCGGAGGTGCTCGCGGGCGCACACCGGAAGGTGACCACACTGGAGACGACGGCCGTCTGGCTCAACGGCACACCGGCCGGCCGCATCGACTTCGACGGCGAGCCGACCGCGGTCAGCCTCACGGTGGAGAACGGCCGGATCACCCGGATCCACGTCATCCGCAACCCGCACAAACTGACCCGCCTGAACGTCCCGGCCGACCTGGCCCGCTAGGCCCGGGCAACGCGTCCCGCTCTCTTGCCCCGGCTGCCCGGGGCAAGAGATGCCGGGGCCTACGGCCGGAGCACGATCTTGCCGTGGGTGTGCTGCCGTTCCAGTTCGCGGAACGCGTCCCGTACCCGCTCCAGCGGATAGGCGCGGGCGATCGGCACCTCCAGTTCCCCGCGCGCGGCGAGCCGGGCCAGCTCGCCGATCACGACCGCGCAGGCCGCCGCGCCTTCTCCGTGGGTGCGCGCACCGACCCTGGCCGCGGCCTGCCAGTCGCGGATCGTGTTGATCCGCTCGGGCCGCACGCCCAACTCCACCGCCAGCTCCACATAGCCGTTGCCGAACGTGTCGATGAACGCGTCGACCGTCCCGCCGGAAGCCTCCCGGATCCGGTCGGCCACGCCCTCCCCGTACTCGACCGGGACGACACCGCGATCCTTCAGCCAGGCGTGGTTCCGCTCGCTCGCCAGCCCGATCACCGTGGCGCCGTGCCGCCGCGCGAGCTGCACGGCGAGGGACCCGACACCGCCCGCCGCACCGGACACCACGACCGTGTCGGCCGGTCCGGGGTCCACCGCGAACACGGTGGCGTAGGCGGTCGTGCCGGCCACGTACAACGACCCGGCCACGTCCCAGGGCAGCTCCTTCGGACGGGAGACCAGATTCACGTCGTCGACCACCACGAACTCCGCATGGCTCGCCCTGCGATGGGTGAAGCCCAGGACCTCGTCGCCCACCGCGAAGCCGCGCACCTCGGGGCCGGCCTCCACCACGACGCCGGCCAGATCGCTGCCCTGCCCGGAGGGGAACGTCGCCGGCCAGCGCCGGTGCAGCGCACCCTCCCGGATATGCGCCTCGCCGGGCTGGATCCCCGCCGCACGGACCTCGACCAGCACCTGCCCGGGGCCGGGCACCGGCCGCTCCACCTCCTCCACCCGCAGCACATCGATTCCGCCGTACTCGTGGAACCGCACCGCTTTCATCGCGTGATCACCGCTCTTCCTCGTTCGGACAAGACTCGACCGTGCCCTCGCGCTCAACGTCTCGGGAACGGGGCTGTTTTCCCTTCGCGAGACAGATCATCAGGCCCGTCGGCCCCGCCTGCCTCACCCTCGCGACACACTTTTGCAAGCGAGGTGCTTGCAATTGTTAGCGAAGATGGGGCAAGGTGGAGGCATGGCATCACTGAACGTCGGCAATCTCGGTGAGTATCTGCGCGAACAGCGGCGGAACGCCCAGCTGTCGCTGCGGCAGCTCGCCGATGCCGCCGGGGTGTCCAATCCGTACCTGAGCCAGATCGAGCGCGGGCTGCGCAAGCCCAGCGCGGAGGTGCTCCAGCAGGTCGCCAAGGCCCTGCGCATCTCCGCCGAGACGCTGTACGTCCGGGCCGGCATCCTCGATGCCGAACGCGACCGGGACGAAGCGGAGACGCGCGCGGTCATCCTCGCCGACCCCTCGCTCAACGAGCGGCAGAAGCAGGTGCTGCTCCAGATCTACGAGTCCTTCCGCAAGGAGAACGGATTCGGGGTCGGCGAACCCGAGGCGGAGGAGAACGCGGTACTGGACGCGGACGGGAGCGATGCCGACATCGGCATCGACACCGATGCCGGTATCGATGCCGGTCCGCGGCGGACGGCCGGATAACCGGACCAGGGCGCCGGCCGCCCCACCGCGGACCACACCAACCTCAGCCGAACGCGAATCCGGGAGGACCAGATCACCATGGCCATCACCGACGACCTGCGCAAGACCCTCAGCGACCCGACTCCGCTCTACTTCGCCGCCGGCACCGCCGACCTCGCCTACCAGCAGGCCAAGAAGGTGCCCGCCCTGGTCGAGCAGCTGCGCGCCGAGGCCCCGGCCCGCATCGAGGCCGTGCGCAACACCGACCCGAAGGCCGTGCAGGAGAAGGCCGCCGCCCGCGCCAAGGAGGCGCAGGAGACCCTCCAGACCAAGGTCAACGAGTTCCTCGGCACCCTCGACGTGGACCTGAAGAAGCTCGGCGAGCAGGCCCAGGACCTCGCCCTGCGCGGCGTCGGCGTCGCCGCCGAGTACGCCGTCAAGGCCCGCGAGACCTACGAGAAGGTCGCCGAGCACGGCGAGCAGACCGTGAAGCACTGGCGCGGCGAGGCCGCCGAGGACATCGAGGAACTGGCCGTCGCCGTCGAGGGCAGGCCCGAGCCGGTCGAGGACAAGGCCGAGCCGAAGCCCGCCGAGGCCAAGGCCGAGCCCGCCGACGAGAAGAAGCCGGCCGCCAGGAAGGCCCCGGCCCCGCGCAAGAGCACCACGGCGAAGAAGACCACGCCGCCGGCGAAGTGAGCGCGGGCGACGAGCCGATACCGGGCCGGGCACCTTCGGGGTGTCCGGCCCGTTGTATGGGTACGGTGGCTGTACGGACGACGAGTCGACTCGGGTGGTGGGTACTGTGCTGATGACGGCAGTCGGCGGAGTGATGTGGCTGATCTTCACAGCCATGCTGGCGTTCGCCATCGTGGCGTTCGTGATGGCCGCGATCTTCCGCGAGGACGCCTACCGCGCCGCGGACAAGCAGAACAAGGGCTTCTGGCTGATCATCCTGGGCATCGCGGTGGCGGTGAACCTCTTCGTGCCCATGCTGTTCCTCCAGCTCGCCGGCCTGGTCGCCACGATCGTCTTCTTCGTGGACGTCCGCCCGGCCCTCCAGCAGGTCTCGGGCGGCAGGGGCGGCAAGGGATTCCGGCGCAGGGGGCGCGGAAGCAGCAGCGACGGTCCGTACGGGCCGTACAACGGGGGTCGCTAGTAGGCAGGCGAACCGCAGTTCCGCCTACCTACCAGGGCGAGGCCCCGTCTACGACGTCCTGTCGAGCAGCACCACAGCCACGTCGTCCGTCAACTCGCCCCCGTTCAGCTCACGGACCTCGGTGACCGCGGCCCGCAGCAACCCCTCGCCCCGCAGCCCCTCGGCGAGCTGCCGGCGGATCATCGACACCATCCCGTCCTGCCCCAGACGCTCACCGCCCTCGCCGACCCGACCCTCGATCAGCCCGTCGGTGTAGAGCATCAGGCTCCACTCGGCGCCCAGCTCCACCTGCATCCGCGGCCACCGGGCCCCCGGCAGCAGACCGAGCGCGGGCCCGTTGTTGTCGTACGGCAGCAGTCGCGCGTACCGCCCGGGACGGGCGAGCAGCGGCGCCGGGTGCCCCGCCAGGCACAGGCCCGCGCTGCGGCCGTCCGGCGCGATGTCCACCGTGCACAGGGTCGCGAAGATCTCCTCGTCGGCGCGCTCGTGCTCCAGCACCTGCTGCAGCGTGCCCAGCAGCTCGTCCCCGCACAGTCCGGCCAGCGTCAGTGCCCGCCAGGCGATGCGCAGCTCCACGCCGAGCGCGGCCTCGTCCGGGCCGTGGCCGCAGACGTCACCGATCATGGCGTGCACGGTGCCGTCGGGCGTACGGACGGCGTCGTAGAAGTCGCCGCCGAGCAGGGCCCGGGAGCGGCCGGGGCGGTAGCGGGCGGCGAAGCGCAGCGAGGAGCCCTCCAGCAGGGGCGTGGGCAGCAGCCCGCGCTCCAGGCGGCGGTTCTCCTGCGCGCGCAGCCGGCCCTCGGCCAGCCGCCGCTCGGCGGTGTCGGAGCGCTTCCGCTCCACCGCGTACCGGATGGCGCGGCTCAGCAGCCGGCCGTCCAGCTCGTCCCGGAAGAGATAGTCCTGCGCGCCGACGCGCACGGCCTCGGCGCCGCGCTCGGCGTCGGCGGAGGCGGTCAGCGCGAGCACGGCGTGCCGGGGCGCGAGCCGGAGCACGTGCTTGAGCACGGCCAGCTCGTCGCCGGCGTCGCTGCCGCCGGGCGCCGGGAGCGCGAGGTCGAGCAGGATGCAGTGGACGTCGTCGGTGAGCAGCCGCTCGGCCTCGGTGAGGTTGCGGGCGGTGCGCACACGGATCGGCTTGCCGGACGGGTCCAGCAGTTCGGGCACGATCGGCGAGCCGGCCGGATCGTCCTCGATCAGCAGCAGGGTGAGAGTGGTGCCGGTGCCGCTCGTGGGCGTGGCGTCGTGGTGGGCCAGGTGGGCCTCTTCCTTGAGGGGGCCGCCGACTGCGGAGGCGGCCTGCGCCTGACCACTCTCCACGGCCGGGATCGCTCTCTGCCGCGGTATGGGTACGGGCATCGTCTTGGTTCCTTCCCTCCCCCCGAGGGCATGGGCGGCGCCGAGGGTCTCGACGCCACCGACGGGTGACCATAGCGGCATTGCCCGCCCCGATGGAATGGTGTGAGCCGCGTCGCTCCCGCGCAGGTCACTGTCATATGCCGCGTTCCGTACGACAGTTGGACAGGGTGACGGAGCGTGCGGGATGACGAAGCTCACGTCATGCGGGGTTTGGGCGGAGATGGGGCGTGCGGTGGGTCACGTGACCCACGTCACCGGACGCCTGGCCGAAATGACCTGCCTCACGCGTCCGGGCGTACGACCCCCAGGATCGGCATCGAGCCGGCGCCCGCGATCGTCACGTTCCGGCCCGGGCGGGGGGCCTGGATGATCGCGCCGTCGCCGATGTAGAGGGCGACATGGCTGGCGTCGTCGAAGTAGATGATGAGGTCGCCGGGCCGCATGTCCTTGATGTCGATGTGCTTGAGCTGCTGCCACTGCTCCTGCGAGGTGCGCGGGATGGGGTGCCCGGCCGCCGCCCAGGCCTGGGAGGTCAGGCCGGAGCAGTCGTACGACTCCGGGCCCTCGGCACCCCACACGTACGGCTTGCCGAGCTGGGCGGTGGCGAACGCGACGGCCTTCTTGCCCTGCTCGGACGCCTTGCCGTTGATCTCCTTGAGGATGCCGGTGTCCAGCCACTGGGTCTGCGCCTTCAGCGCGGCCTGGTCCTCCAGCTCCTTCAGCCGCTCCTGGTCCTTCTTCGCCAGCTCGGACTCGAGCTTCTTGGCGGCGGAGATCTGCTGCTCGATCTTCTTCTTGGCGTCGGCCTTCGCTTGGCGCTCGGCGTCCAGCTTCTGCCACTGCTCGGCGGCGTCGGCGGCGTACGCCTGCAAGTCCCGCTGTGTGCCGGTCAGTTCGCCGATCAGATCCTTTGTCGCCCGCTGGCCCTGGAGCACCATCCCGGCCCCGTCCAGGACCTGTCCCGGGTCGTCGCTGAGCAGGAACTGGGCGGTGGGCGGGATGCCGCCGGTGCGGTACTGCTCGCGGGCCGCCGCGCCCGCCTGGTCCTTGAGCCGGTCGAGCTTCGCCTGCCCCTCGACGATCTTCTTCGCCAGCGCGACGATCTCGGTGGACTGCTTCTTGGTCTTCTCCTCGGCCGCGTTATAGGCGTCGGTGGCTACGGCCGCGTCGTGGTAGAGCGCGTCGAGCTTCTCGCGGACCTTCTCAAGGTCCTTGCTGGGCGCGGGAGTCGAGGAAGGCGACGAGGACGGTGTGGGCGACGGCGTCGGGGAGGCGCTCGGGGTCGGTATCGGGGCGGCGAAGGCCGTGCCGGGTGCCGCCAGCACGGTCACCGCGCAGACCACGGTCACGGCGGCCGCAAGGATGCCGCGCTTGCCCCAGCCCATCACACGTCCCCCAAACTGATTTACCGTCAGTAACTTACGGTGCCTGGGGGATCGTGCCACGTCACGGCGGAAAGCGACAGAGGCAGGCGTTCTCTCCTTGTTCCCCCCTTACCGGCCCCGGCAAGACGATCTCCCCGCCGGTGTGACGAACGGCGCACGAGGTTCGTTCCCTCGCTCCGTCCCCGAACGGGTGATTCAGTTCCGGGGCGCCAACGCCCCCCACGCCACCGTCACTTCGCCCTGCCGCCAGCGCGCCGGGGAGTCCGTCACCGGCCAGTCCGCCGTCAGGTCCCGTACCGCGCGCAGCCAGCGCTGACGGGCGCCGTAGGAGGCGTAGGGCGCGGCAGCGGCCCAGGCGCGGTCGAAGTCGCGCAGGAAGGCGTGCACCGGCTCGCCGGGTACGTTGCGGTGGATCAGCGCCTTCGGCAGCCGTTCGGCGAGGTCGGACGGCCGCTCCAGCGAGCCCAGCCGGGCGGCGAAGGTCACGGTCCGCGGGCCCTCCGGGCCGAGCGCCACCCACACGTGCCGCCGCCCGATCTCGTCGCACGTCCCCTCGACCAGCAGCCCCCCGCGCGAACCGGCACCGGCCGGGGCGAGCCGCGCGCACAGCCGCTCCCAGACGGCGGCGACCTGGTCCTCGTCGTACTGGCGCAGCACATTGGCGGCCCGCACGAGCACCGGACGCCCCGGGACGGGGATCTCGAACCCGCCGTGCCGGAAGGCGAGCCCGTCCCGCTCGTACGGCCTGGCCTCCGCCACCCGCTCCGGTTCGATCTCGACGCCGACCACGCGCGCGCGTGGCGCGGCCGTCCGCAGCCGGCCGAGCAGCTCGACGGCGGTCCAGGGCGCGGCGCCGTAACCGAGGTCGATCGCCAGCGGGTCCCCGGCACGGCGCAGCTCGGCGCCGTGCGTGGCGGCGATCCAGCGGTCCATGCGCCGCAGCCGGTTGGGATTGGTCGTCCCGCGCGTCACCGTTCCCACGACGGGGGTCCCCCCGCTCGAGCGAAGCCGAGAGTGGGGGAGGGTCGCTGCGCGGGCTGTCATGTGTACGAGGGTAAGCGGGCGCGGGGATGGGGCCGGCCTGGTCGGGGGTGGGTGAGGGGATGGGGTAGCCCTGGTCGGCGGCGGGTGAGGGCGTGGGGCCGGCCCGGCCGATGGTGGTCGGCCGGGCCGGGCCGGGCCGGGGCGCCGGGGGCGGCGGCGGGAGCGGTGTGCCGGGCGCTCGGGTCAGCGGGAGCGGTGTGCCGTCCTGCGGCGCAGGGCGAGGACGAGGCCGCCACCCACGACGACCAGCGCCGCCGCCGCACCGGCGATCACCGGGGTGTTGCTGGAGGCACCGGTCTCGGCGAGGTTGGTGCCGCCGCCCGCGGGCGACGGGGCGCTGCTCACGGTCGGCGTGGGGGCCGCGCTGCTGCTGTGCGTCGGGCTCGGGGCGGCGGAGGACGCGGGAGCGGAGGGCACCGGGGAGGCCGAGGAGGAGGAGCCGCCGGAGCCGGACGGCGCGCAGGTGAAGTCGTCCGGTACGACGACCGGCGGCTTGAGGTCCTCGTCCACGCTGTCGCCCGCCTTGACGTGGATCACGAAGGTCTGTCCGGCGTACCAGCTCAGGGGATGCAGGTCGACGCTGACACCCTCCGCGGTCGGGTGCTCGATGGTCTTGGTCTCGATGTCCCGCTCCCCGCCGGGCATGCTCAGCTCGATCTTCAGGGTGACGGTGGCCGGGGTGCCGGAGGCGTCCTTGTCGGTGACGCGGACGACGGGCTTGCCCGAGCTGTCGCAGGCGGGGGCGGCGGAGAAGTCGCTGATGTCGCAGGCGAGCGCAGTCTGCGCGGCGGCGACGGAGAGTGCGGCCGCGGCGGCTGAGGTGCCGATGACACGAGCCGCTCGGGTGAGACGACGGGAACGGAACACGCTGGTCCTCGGATTCGACGGGAGGGGAGGTCCGACGAGGAAGCGTGTACATGCCCTGTGCATACGCTGTCAAAGGTTGTATTGGCGCAGGTCAAACCTTCTTCTAGAGGCTCCTCGCGACAGGTCAAGGGGCTCCATGCGGACTCGGCGCCAACCCGAACGGTTGATCGACTCAAGGTCATGATTGGGTAAAGCGGTCCGATCGGGAAATGGCGGCGCCCCCGCCCGCTGTTGCACCCCGTGGGAGGGCACCGCAAGTCCTCCGTCCGGCATGCCCGCAGCGAGGAGGAACGCCACGTGAGCCAGTACGTCAGCAGGCTCGGGCGACGCTCCCCGGCGGCCGCCCCCCGGCTCCGGCTGCACCGCAGGCCCCGCCGGGTCGCCATGCTCTCCGTGCACACGTCCCCGCTCCACCAGCCCGGCACCGGCGACGCCGGCGGCATGAACGTCTACATCGTGGAGCTGGCCCAGCGCCTCGCCGCGCAGGGCATCGAGGTCGAGATCTTCACCCGGGCCACCTCCGGCGGTCTCGCGCCCACCGTCCAGCTGGCTCCCGGCGTGCTCGTGCGCCATGTCGACGCGGGGCCGTACGAAGGGCTGGCCAAGGAGGACCTGCCCGCCCAGCTGTGCGCCTTCACCCACGGCGTGATGCAGGCCTGGGCCGGCCACCGCCCCGGCCACTACGACCTCGTCCACTCCCACTACTGGCTCTCCGGTCACGTCGGCTGGCTCGCCGCCCAGCGCTGGGGCGTGCCCCTGGTGCACGCCATGCACACCATGGCCAAGGTCAAGAACGCCAACCTGGCCGACGGCGACACCCCCGAGCCCGCCGCCCGCGTCATCGGCGAGACCCAGATCGTGGCCGCCGCCGACCGGCTCATCGCCAACACGGCGGAGGAGGCCGACGAGCTGGTACGGCACTACGCGGCCGACCCCGCCAAGGTCGCCGTGGTCCACCCCGGCGTGAACCTCGACCGCTTCCGCCCGGCCGACGGCCGCGCCGCCGCCCGGGCCCGCCTCGGCCTGCCCCCGGACGCCCTGATCCCGCTCTTCGCGGGCCGCATACAGCCCCTGAAGGCCCCGGACGTGCTGTTGCGCGCGGTGGCGGTGCTGCTCGACGAACGCCCGGAGCTGCGCTCCCGCATCCTCGTGCCGGTCGTCGGCGGCCCGAGCGGCAGCGGCCTGGCCAAGCCGGAGGGCCTGCAGAAACTGGCCGCACGCCTGGGCATCGCGGATGTCGTACGGTTCCGCCCGCCGGTCGGCCAGGAGCAGCTCGCGGACTGGTTCCGGGCCGCGTCCGTGCTGGTCATGCCGTCGTACAGCGAGTCCTTCGGGCTGGTCGCCATAGAGGCGCAGGCGGCCGGTACGCCGGTGCTGGCGGCGTCCGTCGGGGGCCTTCCGGTGGCCGTACAGGACGGCGAGACCGGCTTCCTGGTCCAGGGCCACAACCCGGCCGACTACGCGCGCGTGCTGCGCCGTTTCGCCGACGAGCCGTCCCTCGTGACGAGCATGGGCCAGGCCGCGGCTCACCACGCCCAGCGCTTCGGCTGGGACACGGCGGCCGCCGCCACCGCCGAGGTCTACATGGCCGCGACCCAGTCCCACCGCCGTCGCGTACGCTCCCCCCATGGGTGATGTCGAGAAGACGGCGCAGGTCCTGGAGGGTGTCCTCGAGGACGCCGAACTGGAGTGGGAGAGCCCCGAGCCCGGCACCTACGTGGTCAAACTCCCCGGCACCCGCAAGCTCTCGACCACGGTCTCCTTCCTCGTGGGCCGCCACTCCCTGTCGCTCAACGCCTTCGTCGTCCGCCATCCCGACGAGAACGAGGCCGGTGTCCACCGCTGGCTCCTGGAGCGCAACCTCAAGCTCTACGGCGTCAGTTACGCGGTCGACCGCCTCGGCGACGTCTACGTCACCGCCCGCCTGCCCCTCGCCTCCGTCACCCCCGACGAGATCGACCGCCTCCTCGGCCAGGTCCTGGAAGCGGCCGACGGCGCCTTCAACACCCTCCTGGAACTGGGCTTCGCCTCCTCGATCCGCAAGGAGTACGCCTGGCGGGTGTCGCGCGGCGAGTCGACACGCAACCTGGACGCGTTCAGGCATCTGATCGAGCGCACATCGGACTGACCAGCCGTACGACGCTCAGCGTGAACCGCGCCGATAGCGCCCCGGAGTGACCCCGACGAGGCGCTTGAAGTGCCGGGTGAGATGGGCCTGGTCGCAGAACCCGGTCGCCGCCGCCACCTCCCCCGGCGCCTGCCCGTCCAGCAGCAGCAGCCGCCGGGCCCGCCCGACCCGCCGTGACATCAGGTACTGGTGCGGGGCGATGCCGTAGGCGGTGCTGAACGCCCGTACCAGATGGGCGGGATGGGCGTGCAGCAGCCGCGAGGCCTCCTCGAGACCGACCCCCTCGACGACCCGCCCGTCGAGCAGTTCGCGCAGCCGCCGGGCGAGCACGGGATCGGCCCGGTGCACGGACGTGCCCTCCCCGCGCCGGAGATGATCCCGCAACCGCTCCCCGACGAGGGTCAGCCGGCTCTCCGCCTCCAGTTCGTCACCGGGCCGGGCGAGGGCGGAGTGCAGCTGCCCGACGCGGCGGCGCAGCAGCGGATCCACGAGGTCGGGCGCGTCGACGGCGGGCCCGATGAGGTCGGTGCCGAACCGGCTGCTGTCGAGGTACACGACCCGCTTGCGGAAGCCCTGCGGGGTGGCGGGGGAGCCGTTGTGCGGGACGTGCGGCGGCAGCAGCGTCACCGTGCCGAGCGGGGTGCCGTGCTCGTGCCGGTCCAGGTCGTACCGTACGGCCCCGTCGTCCACGATGAGCAGCGTCCAGACGTCATGGACGTGCATCGGGTAGGCGTACTCGGTGAAATGGGCGTGGAAGACCTCCACGACACCCGGGACACGCGGGCGCCAGGCGGAGACGTCCGGCTGAGCTGCGGCCACGCAAAGAACGTACAAGACGGAGCCGTGAGCGGGTCGGCAGTCTCAGTCCATGAACGACTCCATGAACGACTCCATGAACGACGCCACGCACGCGGAACCCGTCCGGTTCGACACGAAGATCGCCGTACTGCTCCGCGATGACCTGGAGCCCTGGCAGCGGCTGAACGTGACCGCGTTCCTGGTCAGCGGCCTGGGCAGGCGGATCCCGGAGGTGATCGGTGAGGACTACGAGGACGCGGACGGTGTCGGTTATCTGCCGATGTTCCGCCAGCCGGTCCTGGTCTTCGAGGGGACGAAGGAGACCCTGAAGGCGGCCCACGCAAGGGCGTTGAGCCGCGCCCTGCCCCGCGCGGTCTTCACCGCGGACCTCTTCACGACGGGCAACGACCGCGACAACCGCGCGGCGGTGCGCGCCGTACCGACGGCGGAGCTGGACCTGGTGGGACTGGCTGTCCACGGACCCCGGAACGGGGTGGACAAGGTGCTGAAGGGGGCGCGGATGCACCCGTGAGGTGACCCGCGGCCCCCGGCACGTCGGCGTCAGTGCTGGAACTGGCCCGGCTGGTAGTCGCCGGCCGGCATTCGGACGATGACGTTCAGGCGGTTGTACGCGTTGATGAGGGCGACCAGCGTCATCAGGCCGAAGAGCTGGTTCTCGTCGTAGTGCTTGGCGGCGTTCGCCCACACGTCGTCCGGGACACCGCCGGCCGCGTCGGCGATCCGGGTCCCCTCCTCCACCAGCTCCAGGGCGGCCCGCTCGGCCTCGGAGAACACCTTGGCCTCCCGCCAGGCGGCGACCAGGTGCAGCCGCTGCTCGGTCTCACCGGCGGCGCGCGCGTCCTTGGTGTGCATGTCGGTGCAGAACCCGCAGCCGTTGATCTGACTGGCCCGGATCTTCACCAGTTCCTGCGTGGCGGCGGGCAGCCCGGACTCCGCGACCACCTGGCCGACGGCGTTCAGGTGCTTGATCGCCTTGGCGGCGAGCGGGCTGCCGAAGAGGTTCAGACGCGGTTCCATGATCTGCTCCTGGGTGGTCGTTGCTGGCTACACACCTCTGACGGGCGGGCCCGCCGAGATGTGACATGGCCGAGTGTGACCCCACTCACCCCGTGTGTGGAGCGGCTCGCACGGCCCAGGACCGGGCGCCGATGCAGTCGTGAACGGAATCTGCACACCGCGCACGCAACTGCGCACCGGCCGGGTTCCCTTGGTGCGGAGTTGTCCTGATCGGCGCGGCGCGGGCAAGAGCTGTGACGCGCCTGTGTGGTGGGGTCTGTGGAGGAAGTACCGCCGACTCGTGTCCGTGCCCGCACGAATGAGTCACCTTGCGGTAGCAACCGCCCGGATGTGAGCGGTGGTTGACTGGATGCCCGGCGCCCTCCGTGGTTTGATCGCTCGCGCCGCCGGGATCGCGCCAAGGTGTCCTGAAAAGGATGGCGCACGCCTGCGGCGGCGGCCCACGTCTGTCCCCAGCGGGCCGCTTCCCTTGTGGACCACCCATGCGAAGGGCAGTTTCCCCATGAACTCCGCTCACCAGGTTCAGACCGTCGAGATCTCCGACGCCGAGCTCGACAACGTCTCCGGCGGCCTGAGCCCCGAGGTCAACCTCACCGTCGACTCCACGACCCTGAGCAGCGCCGGCCTGCTGTCCCAGCTCGGCGCTCTCCAGGGCGAGGCGCTGGGCGCCCTCGGCGAGTCCCACCAGGTCGGCTTCAGCGCCGCCATCTGATCGCTCCGATCGCTGCACCGAGCCCCCTGTCCGGCGGAGAACCGCCAGGCAGGGGGCTCGGTCGTGTGCCCCACTACACCCGGGCCGCTCAGGCCGTACGGACCCCGGCCTCGGCCCCACCCTCCGCGTCGACTGTCGAGGCAGGCACCGCCGGGCCCTCGTTCTCCTTCGGCAGCCCCCGCATCAGTAGCCCGTACCCCAGCCCGGCCACCGTCCCGACCACGGCGCACATCCCCCACAGCCACTCCGCTCCCCACCGGTCGATGACCGCGCCGGACATCAGCGGGGCGACCAGCGCGGCGACCGACCAGGACAGGGTGTAGACGCCCTGGTAGCGACCGCGCCCGTGGACCGGGGAGAGGCGGACGACGAGGCCGGTCTGGGTGGGCGCGTTGACGATCTCGGCGAGGGTCCACACGCACACGGTGACCATGAAGATCCCGACCGATCCCGCGAAGGCCGTCAGACCGAAGCCGTATCCGGCCAGCAGCGAGGAGACGACCAGCAGGGTGCGCGGGTCGCGGTGCTCGATGAACCGGGTGACCGGGATCTGCAGCGCGACGATCAGGATGCCGTTGACGGCGATGGCGAGGCCGTAGTCGGCGGGCGAGAAGCCGGCCCTGCCCATGGCCACCGGCAGTCCGACGGACCCCTGCTGGAAGATCAGCGCGACCAGGAAGGACAGCCCGACGACGGCCATGTACCGCCCGTCGCGCAGTACGGTCCCGAGGCTGACCTCGTCCTCGGCCTGCCTGGCCGTGGCGGCCGGCCGGGACTCGGGCAGCTTCAGGAAGACGACCAGCGCGCAGACGGCCGTCATCCCGGCCTCGATCAGGAACCCGGCGAGATAGCTGTACTCGGCGATGAACCCGGCGGCCGTGGAGGAGACGGCGAAACCGAGGTTGATGGCCCAGTAGTTCAGGGAGAATGCCCGCACCCGGTCCTCGGGGCGGACGATGTCGGCCATCATCGCCTGCACGGCCGGCCGGGAGGCGTTCGAGGCCATGCCGACGAGGAAGGCGACGCCGGCGATGGAGGCCGGGTCGGTCATGAAGCCGAGCAGCGCGACCGAGGCGGCCGTGGCGGACTGGGCGATGAGCAGGGTCGGCCGCCTGCCCAGCCGGTCGGCCATCACCCCGCCGCCCAGCGAGGAGACGACCCCGCCGAGCCCGTGCAGCGAGGCGACGAGGCCGGCGTACGAGGCCGAGTAGCCGCGGTCGAGGGTGAGGTAGAGGGCCATGAAGGTGGCCACGAAGGCGCCGAGCCGGTTGACCAGGGTGCTGGTCCACAGCCACCAGAACTCACGGGGGAGCCCGGAGACGGACTCCCGGGCGGCTCGTCTCAGACGTGCGGTGGACATGACGGCACAGACCCCCAGGTGTACGACGCCCAGGTGCGGGCGTTTGTAAGCGGCTCGAGCGGCAAGCGCAACTTACCGACGGGGGGCTGTCGGTGGCCACTCAATTAACAGACGCCGTCAACTGTCCACACCTCGGCCGGGCCGGGCAGTGCCCCGAACGCGTGGATTACGCTCTTTCCCATGGCCGACGCACCGTACAAGCTGATCCTCCTCCGTCACGGCGAGAGCGAGTGGAACGCGAAGAACCTGTTCACCGGCTGGGTGGACGTCAACCTCAACGAGAAGGGCGAGAAGGAGGCAGTCCGCGGTGGCGAGCTCCTGAAGGACGCCGACCTTCTCCCCGACGTGGTCCACACGTCCCTGCAGAAGCGCGCGATCCGCACGGCCCAGCTGGCCCTCGAGGCCGCGGACCGCCACTGGATCCCGGTCCACCGCAGCTGGCGCCTGAACGAGCGCCACTACGGCGCTCTCCAGGGCAAGGACAAGGCGCAGACCCTCGCGGAGTTCGGCGAGGAGCAGTTCATGCTCTGGCGCCGCTCCTACGACACCCCGCCCCCGCCGCTGGCCGACGACTCCGAGTTCTCCCAGGCCCACGACCCGCGCTACGCCTCCATCCCGCCGGAGCTGCGCCCGAACACCGAGTGCCTGAAGGACGTCGTCGTCCGGATGCTCCCCTACTGGTACGACGGCATCGTCCCCGACCTCCTGGCCGGCCGCACGGTCCTGGTCGCCGCCCACGGCAACAGCCTGCGCGCCCTGGTCAAGCACCTGGACGGCATCTCCGACGCGGACATCGCGGGCCTGAACATCCCGACGGGCATCCCGCTGTCCTACGAACTGGACGAGAACTTCAAGCCGGTCACCCCCGGCGGCACCTACCTCGACCCCGAGGCGGCCGCGGCGGCGATCGAGGCGGTCAAGAACCAGGGCAAGAAGAAGTAACCCCTGACGATCACCATGCGAGAGGGCCGGTGTGAAGTGTGTTCACACCGGCCCCGGGTGTTCGCGCCTGTTTCCGTGTGGTTCGTCAGCCGCACTGGCAGGGGTTGCCCGACTGGCACCCGCAGCCGCAGCCCGAGCCGCAGCCGCATGCGCCGAACAGCGGAAGGCTCCTGGTCTCGGCGGGCTGGTCGGTCTCGCGCTCCTGCGTGGGGTTGGGCGTGGTGCTGGGGGATTCGGCCATGGGTCCCTCCTAGACGCTTGGGCAGAGACGCCCTCGCCTATTTCATGCCCGCCACTCAGGGCGCATCAACGGCGCACGGTGGCGCCCCCGCGCCCGCGTAGCCGCCCCGGAGGGTTATGCGCCCTCGATGCCCGTCACCGGCTGGATGTCCGCCTGGAGCTCGTCCGCGTGCTCGCCGGTGACCAGGTAGACGACGCGCTTGGCGACCGCGACGGCGTGGTCGGCGTAGCGCTCGTAGTAGCGGCCGAGCAGCGTGACGTCCACCGCCGTCTCGATGCCGTGCTTCCAGCGCTCGTCGATCAGGTGCTGGAAGAGCGTGCGGTGCAGCAGGTCCATCTCGTCGTCGTCCTGCTCCAGCTGCATCGCGAGGTCGACGTCCTTCGTGATGATCACCTCGGCCGCCTTCGCCATCAGGCGCTGCGCGAGCTGACCCATCTCCAGGATGGTCGCGTGCAGGTCGTTCGGGACCGCGCGCTCGGGGAAGCGCAGCCGGGCCAGCTTCGCCACGTGCTGTGCGAGGTCGCCGGAGCGCTCCAGGTCCGCGGACATGCGCAGCGACGTGACGACGATACGGAGGTCGGTCGCCACCGGCTGCTGCCGGGCCAGCAGGGCTATCGCCCGGGCCTCCAGGTCGTGCTGCAGCTCGTCGACCTTCTGGTCAGCCTCGATGACGCTCTCGGCGAGCTTCAGGTCGGCGTCCAGGATGGCGGTCGTGGCGCGCCCGATCGCCGACCCGACCAGCCGGGCCATCTCCACAAGACCGTCGCCGATCGAATCAAGTTCCTCGTGGTACGCGTCCCGCATCAGGGTTCCCTCTCATAGGTGTGCTTGGTCCCCACGCTCCCACGTTCTGCCCCGGACGCGTCCGTTTCTGCCACCCCAAATGAACCAATACTGGCTCCAAGGTGAACTCTGGGCGACGAGTGTCCGAGGTCGCCCTTGGACGGCTGTGGGTATGTCGTACCCGCTGCTTAACCTGGATGCATGGACGTGAACGCGGCGGTCGCCGCAGCGGCAGCGATCGCCGGGGTGCTCACCGGTGTCATCGCCATGCTGGCGTTCCGCTGGAGCGAACGCGACCAGAAGCGACCGACCAGGACTTCCTTGCACACCGATCCCGTACTCCCGCCCGGCGTGGACACCGTACTGTCCGTGCTCCGCTCCTCGGCCGTCGTCCTCGACGAGGCCGACGCCGTCGTCAAGGCCAGCTCGGCCGCCTACGCCCTCGGGCTGGTCCGCGGCGGCAAGCTCGCCGTAGAGCCCATGCTCCAGATGGCCAGGGACACGAGACGCGACGGCGAGATACGCCAGGTCGAGCTGGACCTGCCGCGACGCGGCACCGGACGGGGCGAGGCCCTCGCCGTCTCCGCGCGCGTGGCCCCGCTCGGCTCCCGCCTGGTCCTGCTGCTGGTCGAGGACCTGACCGAGGCCCGCAGGATCGAGGCGGTACGACGCGACTTCGTGGCGAACGTCAGCCATGAGCTGAAGACGCCCGTCGGCGCGCTGTCCCTCCTCTCCGAGGCCGTCATGGACGCCTCCGACGACCCCGAGGCCGTCCAGCGCTTCGCGGGCCGCATGCAGATCGAGGCCACCCGGCTGACCAACCTGGTCCAGGAGCTCATCGACCTGTCCCGCGTGCAGAACGACGATCCGCTGGAGGACGCCGAGCCGGTCCGCGTGGACGAGCTCGTCGCCGAGGCCATGGACCGCTGCCGCCACCAGGCCGGTACGAAGCAGATCACCATGGCCGCCGGGGGCACGGCCGATCTGCATGTCTGGGGCAACCGCGGCCAGCTGGCCGCCGCCCTCGGCAACCTCGTCGAGAACGCCGTGAACTACTCCCCGGCCCGCACCCGCGTCGGCATAGCGGCCCGCCGGGTCAACGCCCCCGGCGGCGACTTGATCGAGCTGGCCGTCACGGACCAGGGCATCGGCATCTCCGACAAGGACAAGGACCGCATCTTCGAGCGCTTCTACCGCGTCGACCCCGCCCGCTCCCGCCAGACCGGCGGCACCGGTCTGGGGCTCGCGATCGTCAAGCACGTGGCCGCCTCGCACGGCGGGGAGGTCACGGTCTGGAGCGCCGAAGGCCAGGGCTCCACGTTCACCCTCAGACTGCCGGAGGCGGGCATGGCCCGCGACCGTGCCGCGCAGCACCCCGACCCCGACCTCGACGACGAGGCCGGTCACCCCACCGAGTCATCCCCGTACGAACCGCTTCCCGCCCCGGAGGTCCTTCCGTGACCCGAGTGCTCGTCGTCGAGGACGAGGAGTCCTTCTCCGACGCCCTGTCGTACATGCTCCGCAAGGAGGGCTTCGAGGTCGCCGTCGCGGCCACCGGGCCCGACGGACTCGACGAGTTCGAGCGCAACGGCGCCGACCTCGTCCTCCTCGACCTGATGCTGCCGGGCCTGCCCGGCACGGAGGTGTGCCGCCAGCTGCGCGGCCGCTCCAACGTCCCCGTGATCATGGTGACCGCCAAGGACAGCGAGATCGACAAGGTCGTGGGCCTCGAAATAGGAGCCGACGACTACGTCACCAAGCCCTTCTCGTCCCGCGAGCTGGTGGCCCGTATCCGCGCGGTGCTGCGCCGCCGTGGCGAGCCGGAGGAGGTCACCCCGGCCGCGCTGGAGGCGGGCCCGGTCCGCATGGACGTCGACCGCCACGTGGTGACGGTGGCCGGCTCCAAGGTCGACCTCCCCCTGAAGGAGTTCGACCTCCTGGAGATGCTCCTGCGCAACGCGGGCCGCGTCCTGACCCGCATGCAGCTGATCGACCGCGTCTGGGGCGCCGACTACGTGGGCGACACCAAGACCCTCGACGTCCACGTCAAGCGCCTCCGCGCCAAGATCGAACCGGACCCGGGCGCCCCTCGGTACCTGGTGACGGTCCGGGGGCTGGGGTACAAGTTCGAGCCGTAAGCCGTACGTACGGCTCGTGGCGCGCACGACGAAGGGCGGCACCCCCGGCAGGGGTGCCGCCCTCGTGTGTACGACTGCTCAGTGGCCGGCGGGCGACTGGGACGCGGAGCCGGTCGGGGTGGTGCCGGTGGACGCGGACTCGCTCGCGCCGGAGGACGGGGTGGCCTTGCCGCCCTTGTCCTTGCCCTTGCCCTTGGCCGGCTTGCCGCTGGTGGACGCGGACGCGCCCGGGGCGCCGGACGGGGTGGCCGGGGCGGACGGGATGGTGCTCGGGCCCCACTTGTCGAAGTAGCTGGTGGCCGGGACCACGAAGGCGTCCAGGCTCACCGGGCCGGTCTGGCTGAAGGTGAAGGTGACCTTCTGGACGTTGCCGTCCTGGACCGCCTGACGACCGCTGGGCAGCTCCGCAGAGGCGTTGTTCTTGCCGCCGAGGAGCAGGGAGCCGTGCGCCGGGACGGTCAGGCTCTGGCCCTTGGGGGCGGTCAGCGTGACCGACCCGCTCGTGCCCGGGAGGGAGATGGACTGGAGGGTCTCGTCCGAGGAGCCCTGGTTGAACAGGGTCGCGGAGATCACGGCCGGCCCGGTGGACTGCGGGTCCGGCTGGGTGATGATCAGGGCGTTCTGGACCTTGATGTTGCCGACGGCGGTCGCCGCGTTGTCGGGCTTGATTCCCAGGGTCTGTGAGTCGTTTCCGGCGCCACAGGCGGCGAGCGAGGCGATCGAGAAGGCGATGGCGGAGGCGGCGAGGGCGCCGCGTCGAAGGCTGCTGCTCACGGCGGCGGCAACTCCTTGAACGCGCGGGCGGCTCCCCTTATAAAGCCACCCTAAGTGTCTGTCAGCGGGCTTAGGTTACCGAGCCGTTCCCACGCCACCGCACCCGACCCTCCCCAAGCGTCCGGCTTGCCTCCGGCTGGGGGTACTGCGCGCCCTGTCGTCACTCCAGTCACAAGTGGCTCTTGAGTCACTTTGAACGAGCCCTCGTCCGCCATTCGTATAACCGCGCGCAAAATCTGTGTGAAGGAATGCAAGACCGTCCCCGCGGGCCGTCCTCGATATTGATCACCGGGGACCCCTCCGTACCAGGCGTTGATCAATTTCGGATTCGTGTCACATCCGCCTGCGGATCCACGACCACGCATCGAACGGAGTAGCGCAAGTCGTACGCTTGGAACAGGACAAATCGGGACGTTAAGCCACTTGGCGAGGGCGCTCGGGGTGTGTAACGTACGCGTTTCTCCCCGCCCGAAGAGCCCCTCCGACCTGCGAATACCCGCTTCCGCAGACCTCTCGAAGCACGTTCCTGTCGCTGTTGTCAAGCCCCGAGATATGCCCTGACCTGCGAAAACGCCATTCAGAAGACGCCGTATCCGTGTTACCCTGGATAGCCACGGAAGGGGTACCTGTCACATGACGTTCAAGGTTGGCGACACCGTGGTCTATCCCCATCACGGGGCCGCGCTGATCGAGGCCATCGAAACTCGCCAGATCAAAGGCGTGGACAAGACCTACTTGGTGCTGAAGGTCGCCCAGGGTGACCTGACGGTGCGTGTGCCAGCGGACAATGCTGAGTTCGTGGGCGTGCGTGATGTGGTCGGTCAGGATGGGCTGGACCGGGTCTTCGAGGTGCTGCGCGCGCCGTACGCCGAGGAGCCCACGAACTGGTCTCGTCGTTACAAGGCAAACCTGGAGAAGCTCGCCTCCGGCGATGTCATCAAGGTCGCGGAAGTCGTGCGTGACCTGTGGCGTCGCGAGCGCGAGCGCGGACTGTCCGCCGGTGAGAAGCGCATGCTCGCCAAGGCCCGCCAGATCCTGGTGAGCGAGCTCGCTCTCGCGGAGAACACCAACGAGGACAAGGCCGAGGCCCTGCTCGACGAGGTGCTCGCCTCCTGACACGCGCCGTGGGCGGCGACCTCTCGCTGCCGGCACGCTCAGCACAGTGAAATGCCGCGGTGCCCGATGACACTGATCCGACACTGACCCTGTCGGATCCTGTCGCCGGGCGCTGCGGCATGTTCGTCCCCGCGGGCGTGCGCGGCGACGTGTGCGCGTGTACGTCGGGGAAGTCAGTGGACGCGTCCCCCGATACTTGATGTGCCGGGCCCGGGCAGTTGGCCTCGACCGGGGTCACGGAAGGGTCCGGTCAAGGCGTCGCGCCCGGCACTCCTCCAGGCCATACCCACCTAGGTCGAGCACACAAACCTGACAGGAACCGATGTCTGACGAATCGCGCCCCTCACCTGCGCAGACCCCCGTCGCAGCCGTGATTCCCGCCGCCGGCCGGGGCGTACGCCTCGGTCCGGGCGCCCCCAAGGCGCTGCGCGCGCTGAACGGCACGCCCATGCTCATCCACGCGGTCCGCGCGCTCGCCGCGTCCCGCCATGTCTCCCTGGTGATCGTCGTCGCCCCGCCCGACGGCGCCGCCGAGGTCAAGTCGCTGCTCGACGCGCATGCCCTGCCTGGAGGCACCCCCAGCGGTAGCTGGGGGAGGACGGACTTCCTGGTGGTGCCGGGCGGGGAGACCCGCCAGGAGTCGGTCAGGCTGGGCCTGGACGCCGTACCGCCGGAGTACGGCGTCGTCCTCGTGCACGACGCGGCCCGCCCGCTCGTCCCCGTCGACACGGTCGACGGGGTCATCGAGGCCGTCCGCGAGGGCGCGCCCGCCGTCGTCCCCGCGCTGCCGCTGGCCGACACCGTCAAGGAGGTCGAGCCGGCCGCCGTGCCCGGCGCCCCCGAGCCGGTCGTCGCCACCCCGGTGCGGGCCCGGCTCCGCGCCGTCCAGACACCGCAGGGCTTCGACCGCGCGACCCTGGTCCGCGCGCACGAGACCGTCACGGACGACGTGACGGACGACGCGAGCATGGTCGAACAGCTCGGCCTGCGGGTGGTGACCGTCCCCGGCCACGAGGAGGCCTTCAAGGTCACCCGCCCCCTCGACCTGGTCCTCGCCGAGGCGGTCCTGGCCCGCAGGAGGCTGAACGATGGATTCTGAGGCCGGCTTCGTGCTGCCCCTGCCGCAGGTCGGCATCGGCACCGACATCCATGCCTTCGAGGAGGGCCGCGAGCTGTGGTGCGCGGGCCTGAAGTGGGAGGACGAGGGGCCCGGGCTGGCCGGCCACTCCGACGCCGACGTCGTCGCGCACGCGGCCTGCAACGCCCTCTTCTCCGCCGCCGGGCTCGGTGACCTGGGGCAGCACTTCGGCACCGGCCGGCCCGAGTGGTCGGGCGCCTCTGGGGTCACGCTGCTCACCGAGGCCGCCCGGATCGTCCGCGCGGCGGGCTTCACCGTCGGCAACATCGCCGTCCAGGTGATCGGCCCCCGCCCGAAGATCGGCAAGCGGCGCGCCGAGGCCCAGAAGATCCTCTCCGCGGCGGCCGGCGCCCCCGTCTCCGTCTCCGGCGCGACGACGGACGGCCTCGGCTTCCCGGGCCGCGACGAGGGACTGATGGCGATCGCGACGGCCCTGGTG
The DNA here is from genome assembly GCF_044388685.1 of Streptomyces sp. NPDC020192. Lineage (NCBI taxonomy): Bacteria > Bacillati > Actinomycetota > Actinomycetes > Kitasatosporales > Streptomycetaceae > Streptomyces > Streptomyces sp. NPDC020192. The sequence continues at coordinate 98,542 of NZ_JBIRXG010000012.1, forward strand.
GTCCGTACGGCCTGACGGCGGCGCTCGCGATGCGCGTGTGCCGAGAGCGTGCGAGGGTACCCGGAGAGTCACCGTCGACCGAGGAGGTACCCCATGCCCGCCACCCTGCCCGACCGGCTCAAGTCCCTGCTCGACGGTCCCGTCTTCATCGTGGTGGGCACGATCCAGCCCGACGGCCGCCCCCAGATGTCTCCGGTGTGGGTGAAGCGGGACGGCGACCAGATCCTGTTCTCCACGACCGTCGACCGCCGCAAGAAGAAGAACCTCGACCGCGACCCCCGGGTGAGCGTCATCGTCCAGGACCCCGAGACCCCTTACGTCTACGGCGAGATCCGGGGCACCGCGGAGTTCACCACCCAGGGCGCCAACGAACTGATCGACGAACTGTCGAGGAAGTACACCGGCAAGAAGTACGCGGAGTTCAACCCGGCCTCCGCCGATGACGCCGCCCGCGTCGTCGTCAGGATCACCCCGGAGAAGATCGTGGGAATGTTCTGAGCCGGATTGTTCTGAGCCAAGAGGCACAAGGCATCACTCCGCGCCCACTACCCTGGAGTGGTGACTATTCGCCTGTACGACACCAGCGCCCGGCAGATCCGTGACTTCACCCCGCTCAAGCCGGGTTGTGTCTCGATCTACCTGTGTGGCGCCACCGTGCAGGCGGCACCGCACATCGGGCACGTCCGCTCGTACCTCAACTTCGACATCATGCGCCGCTGGTTCACGTACCGCGGCTATGACGTGACGTTCATCCGGAACGTCACGGACATCGACGACAAGATCATCGCCAAGGCCCATGAGCAGGGCCGGCCCTGGTGGTCGATCGGGTACGAGAACGAGCGCGCCTTCAACGAGGGGTACAACGCCCTCGGGTGCCTCCCGCCGACCTACGAGCCGCGCGCCACCGGCCATGTCACCGAGATGGTCGAGATGATGCAGCGGCTCATCGAGCGCGGGCACGCCTACGAGGCCGACGGCAACGTCTACTTCGACGTGCGGTCCTTCCCGGAGTACCTCCAGCTGTCCCGGCAGGAGCTGGACAATCTGCGTCAGCCGTCCGGCGAGGGCGAGACCGGCAAGCGGGACGAACGCGACTTCGCCATGTGGAAGTCCGCCAAGCCCGGCGAGCCGACCTGGCCGACCCCGTGGGGAGACGGCCGCCCCGGCTGGCACCTGGAGTGCTCGGCCATGGCGCACAAGTACCTGGGCACCGCCTTCGACATCCACGGCGGCGGCATCGACCTGATCTTCCCGCACCACGAGAACGAGATCGCCCAGGCCAAGGCCTACGGCGACGACTTCGCCCGGTACTGGCTGCACAACGCCTGGGTGACCATCGCCGGCGAGAAGATGGCCAAGTCGCTCGGCAACTCCGTGCTCGTGAGCGAGATGACCAAGCGGTGGCGGCCCGTCGTGCTCCGCTACTACCTGGGCACCCCGCACTACCGCTCGATGATCGAGTACAGCGAGGAGTCGCTGCGCGAGGCCGAGTCGGCGTTCGCGCGGATCGAGGGCTTCGTGCAGCGCGTCATCGAGCTGGTCGGGAAGACCGTGGAGCCGGCCGCCGAGGTCCCGCCCGCCTTCGCCGAGGCGATGGACGACGACCTGGGCGTCCCGCAGGCCCTCGCGATCGTGCACACCACGGTCCGGCAGGGCAACAGCGCGCTGGCCGCCGACGACAAGGAGGCCGCCGTCGCCCGGCTCGCCGAGGTACGGGCCATGCTCGGCGTCCTCGGCCTCGACCCCCTCGACGAGCAGTGGGCGGCGGAGTCCGACCAGGGTGAGGACCTGCACGGCGTGGTCGACAGCCTCGTCCGCCTCGTCCTCGACCAGCGCGAGTCCGCCCGCGCCCGCAAGGACTGGGCGACCGCCGACGCCATCCGCGACCAGCTCTCCCAGTCCGGCCTCGCCATCGAGGACAGCCCGCAGGGCCCGCGCTGGAGCCTCAAGGCCTAGCCCCCGACCCGAAGATCGAGTGTGCCGCCCGGCCCCCCGGGCGGCACACTGCATAAGACGTACGTACGAAGTTCAACGGAGACGAGTAACTCATGGCCGCGAACAACCGCCGCATGTCCGGCAAGAAGGGCGCGCAGGTCGGCAGCGGCGGCAAGCGGCGCCGGGGCCTGGAGGGCAAGGGCCCGACCCCGCCCGCCGAGATGCGCAAGGGCCACGCCAAGCAGCGCGCCGCCGCGGCCAAGACCCGCCGCGCGCAGGGCCGCCCGCAGGCGCGCCGGGGCGGCGGCAAGTCGACCGCCGAGCTGGTCGTCGGCCGTAACCCGGTGGTCGAGGCGCTGCGCGAGGGCGTACCGGCCTCCACCCTCTACGTCCAGCAGTTCATCGACAACGACGAGCGCGTCCGCGAGGCCCTCCAGCTCGCCGCCGAGCGCGGCGGCATCAACCTGATGGAGGCCCCGCGCCCCGAGCTGGACCGCATGACCAACGGCCTCAACCACCAGGGCCTCGTCCTGCAGGTCCCGCCGTACGAGTACGCGCACCCCGAGGACCTGCTCGACGCGGCGGCCGACGAGGGCGAGGACCCGCTGGTGGTCGCCCTCGACGGGGTCACCGACCCGCGCAACCTCGGCGCGGTCGTCCGCTCCGTCTCCGCCTTCGGCGGCCATGGCGTCGTCGTGCCCGAGCGCCGCTCGGCCGGCATGACCGCCGGTGCCTGGAAGACCTCCGCCGGTACGGCCGCCCGTACCCCGGTCGCCCGCGCCACCAACCTCACCCGCGCCCTGGAGCAGTACAAGAAGGCCGGCGTCACGGTGGTCGGCCTGGCGGCGGACGGCGAGGTCGAACTCGGCGAGCTGGAGGCCCTGGACGGCCCGGTCGTCATCGTGGTCGGCAGCGAGGGCAAGGGCCTGTCCCGCCTGGTCGGCGAGACCTGCGACTTCCGGGTCCGCATTCCGATGCCGGGTGGCGCCGAGTCGCTCAACGCCGGTGTGGCGGCGGGCATCGTGCTGTACGAGGCGGCGCGCAGGCGGAGCTGACGGCATGGCGCGCCGACGGGGCTGAACACTCGTCCGGAACTTCACCCTTACGGGTTAATTCCGGGGCTCGTGGGGTGTTCGAGACGGCTTTGACGGGGTCCGGACACATCCGCCCGGTCAAAGCAGTGTCCTAACTCCACGTCACTCGGTTAGATGAGTGTGGACACCAGAACACCCCGCACTCCCACGGGGGGACGCTCGTCGGGATTCGGCTCCGGATTCGGTGCCGGGCTCGACGAGGCTCCCGCGCTGAGCATGGTGAAGGTGCCGAGCGATCCGGCGCAGGTCATCGTCAATCACGCCAGCTTCCGCGTGCAGCTGGGCGCGTCGGCCAAGCGCACCCCATCCCCGCGGATCGACCGGCATCCGAGCGCCGCCCCGGACACCGCCCGGATGCCCGTCGTGGGCACGGCGGGCCGGGCGGGCGCCGCCGCCGGCCGCCGCCGCCCTGTCGTGTGGAGCGGCAAGTCCGCCCCCGACGACACCGGCGCGCACCGGCTCCTCCAGGCCGTGCGGGGCAGCGTCCGCCAGGCCGAGGAGCCCGAGGCCGGCGCCACCCAGGTCATCCCGCGCGTCGGGACCGGCTACGGCGACGCCTATGACGGCACCTACGACGGCCTGGACCACACGGTCGAGACGCCCGTCGTGGGCCACCAGCGCACCGCCCCCGACGCCGCCGACGGCACCCGCCTGCTGCCGCACATGCGCTCGGTCACCGGCGCCTACGACGAACCCCCGTACCCGGAAGCCGACTTCGACCCCTACGACGGCTACGGCGACTACGACGACCACGCCGGCCACGCGGCCGAGGCCGGGGAGGACGGCACCGCCCGCCCAGGCCGCCGCCAGGGCGACGACCCGGCCCGGCACGCCTACTACCCCGGCCGCCGGATGAACCTGGGGGTGGTCCTCCTCCCCCTGCGCATCTTCCTCGGCTTCATCTCCATCTACGCCGGCATGGGCAAGCTGTGCGACCCCGTCTACTTCGACGGCGGCAAGCGCGGCTCGATGGTCAAGTGGCTCAACACCCTGCACCCGTGGGACGTGGCCGAGCCGCTGCGCCAGCTCGCCCTGCACCACCCGGTCGGCTCCGGCCTGGTCATCGCCTTCCTCCAGGTGGTCGTCGGCGTCCTGACCGTCCTCGGCTGCTGGCAGCGCGTGGCCGCGGTCGTCGGCGCGCTGCTCTCCGCCGCCCTGATCGTCACGGTCAGCTGGAAGACGGTCCCCGCCTACGACGCCCCCGACATCATCTACCTCGCCACCTGGTCCCCGCTGGTCATCGCCGGCGCCCCCGTCTACTCCGTGGACGGCCGCCTCGCCGCCAGCGCCTGGCGCCGCCTCGGACCCCGCTCCGACATCTGGGAGCTGCGCCGTTACGTCCTGCGCCGCGGCGCCCTGATCACGACGATCACGGTCGGCCTCACCCTGCTCATCGGCTCCCTGCTGGGCGGCGCCGTACGCGACTCCAGCCGCGTGGTCGTCCCCGGTCCCGGCGAGGCCCCCCGCAACAACCTCCCGGGCTCCCCGCTCCCGCAGGAGCCGGGCACGCGGCACCGCACCACCCCGTCGGCCTCCACGGGCCCCACGGGGGGCGCCACGGCCGGCGCGAGCCCGTCCGGCGCGGCGACGACGCCGGGCGCCGCACGGAGCGCGGGCGGTACGACGACGACCCCCAGCGAGACCCAGGGCACCACGGGCCAGATCCCGCGCCACCACTCCTCCCCGACGGGCGGCATCCCGAGCACGACGGCGGGCCCGACGAGCACCGGCGGCGCGTCGACCGGGGGCAGCTCACCGTCGGGCAGCAGCTCCGGCGGCGCGTCGTCCTCCGGCCAGCCGGGCCTGGTGGGCGGCCTGCTGGGCTGACACGCGACAGCGAAGGGCCCCGCATCACAAGGATGCGGGGCCCTTCGCTGTCGACGACTTACGTCAACGGCCCAACGCGGCAAGCTCCTTGGCCGCCTCCGTCAGATCCTTCGCCGTGTCGATGGCCCGCCAGTACGCCCCCTGCGGGATGGGGAACCCGAAGAGCTTCTCCTCCCGGGCCAGGTGGGGAAACGTGGTCCGCTCGTGATCCCCCCGCTCGGGCAGGAACCCGGCGAACTCGGGCGAGAAGACGTACACACCGGCGTTGATCTCGAACGTCGACGGCGGGGCCTCGATGAAGTCGGTGATGTGCCCGAACCCGTCGGTCTTCACCGCACCCCAGGGGATACGCGGCCGGGCCAGCGCCAAGGTCGCGACAGCGTCCCGCTCGGTGTGGAAGTCGGCCATGTCCCGCAGGGAGAAGCGGGTCCAGATGTCACCGTTGGTGGCGTACCACGGCTGGTCGGGCCGGGGGAGATGCGCGGCGGCGTACCTGAGGCCGCCGCCGCGGCCGAGGGGCTCGGTCTCCACGACGGTGGTGACGGAGACCGGCAGGTCGGCGGAGTCCAGCCACTTCTGCAGGACCTCGGCGAGGTGGCCGCAGGAGACCACCACGTCCGTCACGCCTTCCTCGGCGAGCCAGGTCAGCTGATGGCCGATGATCGGGGTGCCCGTGCCGGGGATCTCGACCATCGGCTTGGGCCGGTCGTCGGTGTACGGGCGCAGCCGGGAGCCCTGGCCACCGGCCAGGATCACGGCTTGGGTGGGGCGCGACGCGGCGCTGGGATGGGTCATGCCCGCACTGTACGCGGCGCCCGGCCCGAGGCGGCCGGCAGCGCCGTGCTGCGGGCCGGCCTCCCGGTGCCCCCGGCGCCCTCAGTTGTGCGCGGCGAGCACGCCCGAGGCGAACGACGTGTCGCACACCGGGCGGGCGAAGGACTGGGCGCGCGAGGCGCCGTAGATGCGCACCGCGGCCTGGCCCAGCGCGCGGGCGATGGCGGAGCAGTGGCCGGCCAGCGACGGGTGCCCGTTGACGGCCTGCTGGAGGTGGGTGAGGACCACGCCGGGGTTCTGGTCCTGGAGCTCGCCCATCAGCCGGTCGCGGAGCACGTCCTCCGGGGCGTGCGAGACGGTCCTGGAGGACACCTGGGAAACCTCCGCCGAGGAGACGTCCGAGGCGGCCAGCACCGAGCTGGAGGGGCTCCCCGTCCAGTTGACCCGGGTGACCGCGAGGGTCCCGGAGAGCACCATGACGACGGGCAGGACGAGGGCGAGAGTGCGGCCGACCCGGCGGGCAGGGCCGCCCCGGTGGCCGCGTCGCGTCTGAGGGATGGTGGAGTGCTTCACGCGTGTGAGGGTAGCGCCCGGTAATGATGTGGCGACATTGAGTCACTCGTATGGGGGATGGGGTCGCGCCGTTTTCTGGGTAATGGGTTGACGCGCCCCGCCCGAATTGATCGCTGTGCCGGGGTATATCCGTGGGCGCGTACGACGCGAAAGGGGCCCTGCGGCACTCCGCAGGGCCCTTTTCGTCAACTCAGGCGCGAATCCGCAGCTCAGTCGGAGAGGCGCTCGCCCGTGGACGTGGAGAACACGTGGGTCTCGCCCGGCCGCGGCACGACGTGCAGCGTGGCGCCCTTCTCCGGGACGGAACGGCTGTTGACGCGGACGACGAGGTCCTTCTTCTCACCGCCGACCTCGACGGTGCCGTAGACGAAGCCGTCGGCGCCGGTCTCCTCGACCACGTTCACCGAGACGGCGAGGCCGGCGGGGGCGTCGGCGCTGTCCTTGGCGAGGGACGCGGCGGTGCCGCCGTTGTGCTCGACCACGTCGAAGTGCTCGGGGCGCACACCGACGGTCACGGTCTTGTCGCCCTTGTCGGTGGCGGCCTTCAGGGCCTCGCGGTTGACGGGGACGACGCTGTTGCCGAACTTCACGCCGCCGTCGGTGATCGGGACCTCGATCAGGTTCATGGCGGGGGAGCCGATGAAGCCGGCGACGAAGAGGTTCGCGGGCTTGTCGTACATGTTGCGCGGCGAGTCGACCTGCTGGAGCAGACCGTCCTTGAGGACCGCCACGCGGTCGCCCATCGTCATGGCCTCGACCTGGTCGTGGGTGACGTAGACGGTGGTGATGCCCAGGCGGCGCTGGAGGGACGCGATCTGCGTACGGGTCGAGACGCGGAGCTTGGCGTCCAGGTTGGACAGCGGCTCGTCCATGAGGAAGACCTGCGGCTCACGGACGATCGCGCGGCCCATCGCGACACGCTGGCGCTGACCACCGGAGAGCGCCTTCGGCTTGCGGTCCAGGTACTCGGTGAGGTCGAGGATCTTCGCGGCCTCCTCGACCTTCTGCCGGATCTCCGCCTTGTTGACGCCCGCGATCTTCAGGGCGAAGCCCATGTTGTCGGCGACCGTCATGTGCGGGTACAGGGCGTAGTTCTGGAACACCATGGCGATGTCCCGGTCCTTGGGCGGCAGGTGCGTGACGTCGCGGTCACCGATGCGGATGGCGCCGCCGTTGACGTCCTCCAGCCCCGCGAGCATCCGCAGCGAGGTGGACTTTCCGCAACCCGACGGGCCGACCAGGACGAGGAACTCGCCGTCCTCGATCGCGATGTCGAGACCGTCGACGGCGGGCTTCGTGGAACCCGGGTAGATCCGGGTCGCCTTGTCGAACGTGACAGTGGCCATGGTGATGGGCCCCCTTCTACCGGCAGGAACGTGCCGGACGATCCGTTGTAGGAAGGTGGTTGGTGTAGTCCACGCGAGTGAACTGGATCAGGACGGTACCTGGCGTTCACCCCGTATGTCAGTACCCCGGGTCCTGTGAACTTCGCGGAAATTTTCGACAGGACGGGGCTCAGACCTGGGTACACTGCACGGGCGCACCCGCGCAGGCCTCCTTAGCTCAGCTGGCCAGAGCACCGCTCTTGTAAAGCGAAGGTCGTCGGTTCGAATCCGACAGGGGGCTCCGCCAAAATGCCGCTGACCCGGGGTTTCCCCCGGGTCAGCGGCATTTGTGCGAGGTGTGGCCAGCCGGTCAGCCGATGGTGATGATGCCGTCGGTGGTGACGGTCGGGCGGCCCGAGGTGCCGACCACGACGATCTTCAGGGTGTGCTTGGCGGAGCCGGACCAGGTCTTGGTCCAGATCGCCTGGCGGTAGAGGGTGGTGGAGGACTTCAGGTCCACCGTGGAGACCTTGGTGCCGTCGACGTAGATGTACGCCTGGCCCGAGGTGGAGGCCCGCGAGACGACCCAGGCCACCGAGCGTCCGGTGAAGGTCCAGCTGATCGAGGCCCCGGCGGACGAGGAGCTGTAGGAGTAGCCGCCCAGGTAGCTGGTGCTGCTCTTGTGGGTCCAGCTGCCGGTCCGGGTGGTGGAGGTCTCCTGGATGATGTTCGGCGTCCGGTAGACGGAGGCGTCGCCGGTGTTCCCGGCCACGTCGTACGCCTTCAGGGCGAACAGGTCCGAGGTGCCGGGCTTGGCCCAGGCGTTCCAGGAGGTCACGGTCGGCCCGAAGGTGGCCGAGGACGGCGCGGTCGCCAGGACCTTGGCCAGTGCCGCGTCGTCGGCGGCCTTCCACGTCACCGTGACCGGGACCGACGAGGAGTACACCGTGCCGGTGCGCACCTGCACGCCGGGAGCGGTCGGGAAGGTGGGCGCGGTGGTGTCGCCGACCAGGGTGACCGAGCCGGACAGCGTGGCGGTGCCGCGGACGTGGGTGGCGCGCACCTGGACGGTGTGGCTGCCGGCGGCGACCGAGACCGCGGCGGAGCGGGCGGAGCCGGAGGCGTGCGCCACGGCCTTGCCGTCGACCAGGACGTCGAAGCCGGAGATCACCGCGGACGGCGTGGCGGTCGTCCAGCTCACCGTGGCCGCGCCCCTGGTGTAGTAGCTCGTCCCGGACTTGGTCGCCCCGCCGGACATCCCGGTGACGGAGACCGCGCCGACCGGGCCGGCCGCGTACGAGCGGACCGTGCCGAGGGCGTTGTAGAGCTGGTTGCCGGGGCAGTCGGTGGCGAAGCCGTTACGGTGCCCGGAGATCACGCTGAAGCTGTAACTCTGGCCCAGGGTGAAGCCGGAGCTGTTGGACGAGCCCTCGGGCAGCGACGCGGTGCTGGTGCTCGGGTCCACGCCGGTCATGCCGAACTTCCAGGCCGCGATCCGGGCGATGGAGCCCAGCATCGCCTGGCTCGGCGTGGCCCCGGGGAAGGTGCTGGCCGTGGAGTCGCCGCTGCTGAGGTCGGTGTACGTGCCGATGGCGGCCACGCCCATGCTGTTGGTGTTGAACCCGTAGGTCTGGGCGCCCACGACCGGCAGCGCCATCCCGCCGAAGCGGCCCTCGAAGATCGTGCCGCACTTGTCGACCAGGAAGTTGTAGCCGAGGTCGCGCCAGCCCTGGCTGAGGTGCGCGGCGTAGAGGCTGCGCACGATCGCCGGTGAGTCCGTGCAGGAGTAGGTGTTGGTGGTGTCCGTGTGGTGGACGAACATCACCTTCACCGTGGAGCCGTACGAGGGGTAACCGGTGTCCCGGGCACACTCGTCGGCGCCCCAGCCGGCCCGGTCGACCACGGTGGGCGGTGCCACCGTCGAGGTGGTCGCGGCCGGCATCGGGTCCGGCGGGGTCTGCGACGAGGACGGGGAGGGGCCGGCGGAGGAGGTCGTGCAGGAGGGGTACGCCTCGGACAGCGACGGAAGCTGGCTGGGCCAGGGCGTCGGGGACGCGCTCGGCGAGGCGGAGTCGGAGGCGGAGGTCCCGGTGGACGGCGTGCCGGATGCGGAGTCCGTGGCGGTGGCGGTGTCCGTGGGCGAGCCGGTGTCCGTCGCGGAGCCGGTCGGGGAGACGCTGTCGGTCGGAGAGACGCTGTCCGTGGGGGAGACGCTGTCCGTCGGCGTCGTGGTGTCGGTGGCGGTCGCGTCCATGGCGTAGGCCGCCGGGCTCATGCCGGAGTCCTGCGTGCCGCCGGCGGCGGGCTTGCCCGGGTCGACGAGGTCCACCCGCAGCCCGCCGGGCAGCGCGGTCGCCTTGCCCGCGCCGGCCGCGCGGACCTGGATTCCGTTCGACGGCCCCGACCACATGGGCGACATCCCGCCGCGCACACCGGGACGGTTCAGCTCGGCGGGGTCGGGGATGTCGTCCGGCTGCTGCATCTTCAGCCACGGTGTCCAGTGGCCGTCGGCGGCGGAACGGGTCCGCACCTCCACCGTGCCGCGCAGCGTGGCGTGCGCGCCCTTCCAGGTGACACCCACCATGCTGAACGGAGCCGTGGACTGGGCCCCCAGCGTCTTGAGCGACGCGCTGTTCCCGGTCAGGGACAGCGAGTGGACATGCGTCTTGATCGGTCCCGGTGCGGCCGACGCTCCGCCATGGCCCGGCGAACCGGCCATGGCGACGGTCGCCACGGCCACGCCGCCGCCGGCGACGACCGCCCCCAGCGCCACCCACGTGCGTTTCTTCAGACCGGCTCGACGGCGACTGTGCCGAACCCCGCGTTCAGTTCTCATGCCCCACCCGGAAGACCTGTTGTCATTGTCATCAGCAGTCATTGCGGGGCACAGCTGTCACAGGAGTGCCCTGGAAGACCAGCGCACGAGAACGTTCAAGCGTCACATATACCGCTGGCCCGGGGTTTCCCCCGGGCCAGCGGTGTTTTCAGAGCAGGTACGTCACGGCACGTACGAGTTGGTGCCGCTCGCCCACAGGGAGCCGCCCTTGCCGGGGCCGCCGGTGCTCTTGTAGACGACGAAGTTGCCGTCGTTCTGCATCGCGGCGTACGCACCGGAGTTGCCGTAGGTGTGGGTGGACCACAGGGCGCTGCCGCCGCTGGAGTAGACGACCAGGTTGCCGTCGCTCTGCATGTACGCGTAGGCGCCGGCGTGGCCGTAGGTGTTGCTGGTCCAGATCGCCTTGCCGTCACGCTTGCGGTACATGACGAAGTTGCCGTCCGGCTGCATCACCAGGCGGGTGTACTTGGCCTGGACCCACGAACCGCCCTTGAGCTTCTGGCCGGAGCCGATCGTCGCCGAGCGCATGTAGGTGCCGTCGGACCACAGGGCGCTGCTGCCCGAGTAGACCACCAGGTTGCCGTCGTCCTGCACCAGGAAGTAGGCGCCGGAGTGACCGGAGGTGTGGGTGGACCACAGCGCGGTGCCGGTGCTCGAGTAGACCACCAGGTTGCCGTCGGACTGCATGTACGCGTACGCGCCGGAGTGGCCGGAGGTGTTGCTGGCCCAGATCGCCGGGCCGCTGCCGCTCGTGCCGTTCGTCTTCAGGTACGCGACCAGGTTGCCGTCGCTGCCCATCGTCAGCGTGATGTTCGCGCTGCTCAGCTTGTGGCCGGAGGTGAGCTTCTGGCCGGGCTGCAGGGAGTTGACGGTGTTCGCGCCGGCGGCGAAGGCGGCGGTGCCGTTGGGCGTGCCGAGGCCGGTCGGGCCGTCGTAACCGGTGGTCGCGGTGCACAGGTAGCTCGGGGAGCAGCTGCCGTTGCTGCCCGTGGTCACGTCGTTCAGGGCCGACTTGTGGCCGTAGGCGTACGTGGACGGGTAGCTGTTCGCGGCCGGGGTGCCCGCGAGGGCGTAGGTGCCCGCGATGATGGGCGCGGAGGCGCTGGTGCCGCCGTAGACGTTCCAGCCGCCGGCGCCGCCGTAGGTGTCGTAGACGGCGACACCGGTCGCCGGGTCGGCGACGGCGGAGACGTCCGCGACGGTACGGCGGGAGCAGCCGGTGTCCGTCTGCCAGGTGGGCTTGGCCTCGTCCGCGGAGCAGCCCGAGCCCGCGCCGTCACCGCCGGCGGAGGTGCCCCAGACGGACTCGGTCCAGCCGCGGCTGTTGCTCGAGCGGCTGAGGGAGGTGCCGCCGACGGCGGTGACGTACGGGGAGGACGCCGGGTACTGGACGCCGTAGCCGCTGTCGCCCGTGCTGACGGTGATGGCGACGCCGGGGTGGTTGAAGTACTGGACGTCCGCGGTGGTCTCGCTCGGGTCCTCGGTGCCGCCGAAGGAGTTGGAGACGTACTTGGCACCGAGGGCGACGGCCTCGTTCTCGGCGATGCCGATGTCGTCCATGCTCGTGGAGGAGGCCTCGACGAGCGTGATGTGGCACTGCGGGCAGGTGGCGCTGACCATGTCGAGGTCGAGGGAGATCTCGCCGGCCCAGCCCGCGTCGGGGCTCGGGTACGTCGTGCCGCCGGTCTGGTTGACCTTGTGGAAGCAGCCGTTGGCGGTCGTACAGGCCGGAAGGCCGTACTGGGACCGGTAGGCGGCGAGGTCGGACTCGGCGCTCGGGTCGTCCATGGCGTCGACGATGAAGACCGTCTTGCCCGAACCGGCCGTCGCGGACGGCAGGTTGTAGGCGCCCTGGAGGTCCGAGGGGCCGTAGCCGGACGGAGGGGTGTTCGGGCTGACGGTCAGATGCTTGACGACGTCGGTCCGGGCCTCGGCGAGGCACGCCACATGGCCCGGTGTGGTGGCGTGGGAGCACAGGTGCCTGGCATGAGCCGCGCCGTTGGCCGACGGCGCGGCGGCGGCGCTCGCCGCGAACCATCCGGTGGACAGCGCGGTGGATATGAGTGCCGTGGTGGACAGCAGAGCGGCGGTGGATGCCGCCCGATGTCTCCCTGAGAGCAAGGAAGTGCCCTTCTGGTGTGGTGGTGCGAGGAGGGCGGACCGAGTGGTCTGCCCATGACAGTCATGGGTTCAGTCGAATGCTGCCGATGCACGTCAACCATGGACAATGAGAAAAAGGTAAACGCTTGATCAGGATTTGGACTTGAACAGGTTTAGGCGCGCAGCCGGCGGGCGGTCTCCAGCTGCCGTTCCTCGATCGGGCGGCCGTCCTCCATGTCCCACAGGGCGTTCTGCAGCAGCCGGCCGAGCGTCCAGGCGCGGGCCCGCTCCCGGTCGAGGCCCAGGACGTCGGTCATCGCGTCGAAGCGCCAGGCGACCTCGGCCGCCTCGAACCGGTTGACCAGCGCGGGCCACAGCTCGAAGCCGGGGTCGCCCGCCAGCGGCTTGGGGTCGATGGCGAGCCAGTCGGCGCGGTCGGCGGCCAGCACGTTCTCGAAGTGCAGGTCCCAGTGCAGCAGCCGGTCGCTGGGCTCGCCGGCGACCTCCCGTACGGCGGCCGCGCAGTCGGCGACCGTACGGCGGGCCTCGGGGTCGCCGATCCGCTCCAGCGCCCTCGGGGTCCGCTCCAGCATGGCCTCGGCGATGTCGTCGAGCCGGCGCATGTCCGGCGGCGCCGGGAAGGAGGTGAGGTGGGCCAGCAGCCGGGCGACGATGTCGACGGCCGCGCGCGTGTCGGCGATTCCGGCGAGCATCCGGGACTCGTCCAGCCGCTCCAGCAGCAGGGTGCCGGTGGCCGGGTCGTGGTCGAGGAGCCGTACGGCCCCGTCGCCGTCCCAGATCCGCAGCGCGACCGGTTCGCCCGCGTTCTCCTCGTCCGGCAGCTGGAGCTTGAGCGCGGCCCGGGTGCCGTCGGCCCGGACGACCGGCAGGACCAGGGCGCTGACGCCGTTCATGGAGGGCCCGTCGAGCCGCAGCCGCCAGCGGTCCAGGAAGTGGGCCACGAGCTCGGGCAGGGAGGCGATGAAGGCCCGCCCCTCGGCACCGTTGTACGTCGCCTGCGCCTCGGCCAGTTCGGCCGGGATGTCAATCACGGACCGGACGATACTGACGTGCGTGAATCGGCTCATGCGAATGAACCGGGTCCTGAGGAGCGTGCGGGAGACGGTCTGGGCGTGGATCCGCAGTGCTCCCGGCACGTACGTGTGGCTGGCCGTCCTGTTCGTCACGACCGTCGCCCTGCACCACATGTCACCGCAGTTCGAGCAGCACTTCCTGCGGCAGCGCTCGACCAACATCCACGAGCTGTCCCACAACCCGGTGCGGGTGCTGGTGGCGAGCGCGCTGTGGATCGACGGCGGCAAATGGGTTCCGTACGCCTTCCTGTACACGGTGTTCCACGCGCCGGCCGAGCGCTGGCTGGGCACGGCCCGCTGGCTCGCGGTGTGCGCGCTGGCGCACGTCCTGGCGACGCTGACCAGCGAGGGCGCCCTGCTGAAGGCGATCCGCGACGGCATCGCCCCGCACTCGGCGGTCAACACCCTGGACATCGGGGTGAGTTACGCACTGGCCGGGGTCATCGCCGTACTCACCTACCGCATCGCTCCCCCGTGGCGGTACGTGTATCTGCCGGCGGTGCTGATCGTCTTCGTGCTGCCGCTGGCCGCGGGGCGGACCTTCACCGATCTCGGTCACGTCGTCTCGGTGCTGATCGGGCTGGCCTGTTATCCGCTGGTCAGAGGGCGCGGAAAAGCATGGAATCCGAAGGAGACACTGGCCGCCCTGAGGGATTAACGTCCGGCCATGAGCATGGGTGGCGTGGTCAATGGCGGGATCTCCTTCTGGTACGCGGACGACGGCCTTCCGGCGGCGGTGCGCGAGCCGCTGCCCGGGGACGCCACGGCCGATGTCGTGATCGTCGGCGGCGGCTACACGGGCCTGTGGACGGCGTACTACCTGAAGAAGGCGGCGCCCTTCCTGAGGATCACCGTCCTGGAGCAGAAGTTCTGCGGGTACGGCGCCTCGGGCCGCAACGGCGGCTGGCTGTACAACGGCATCGCGGGCCGCGACCGGTACGCGAAGCTGCACGGCCGGGAGGCCGCCGTACGCCTGCAGAAGGCGATGAACGACACCGTGGCCGAGGTGATCACGGTGGCGGAGGCGGAGGGCATCGAGGCGGACGTCCACCGTGGCGGAGTCCTCGAAGTGGCCACGACCCCGGCTCAGTTGACGAGGCTGAAGGCCTTCCACGAGCACGAGCTGTCGTACGGCGAGAAGGACCGCGAGCTGTACGGCGCCCGGGAGACGGCCGAGCGGATCCGGGTCGCGGACGCGGTCGGCTCGACATGGACCCCGCACGGGGCGCGCCTGCACCCGGTGAAGCTGGCGAAGGGCCTCGCGGCGGCGGTGGAGGCGCTGGGCGTGACGATCCATGAGTCGACCCCGGTGACGGAGATCCGTCCCAAGCACGCGGTGACGCCGTACGGCACGGTCCGCGCGCCGTACGTCCTGCGCTGCACGGAGGGCTTCACGGCGTCGCTGAAGGGCCAGAAGCGCACCTGGCTCCCCATGAACTCCTCGATGATCGCGACCGAGCCGCTGAGCGAGGAGCAGTGGGAGGGGATCGGCTGGGAGGGCCGCGAGACCCTGGGCGACATGGCGCACGCGTACATGTACGCGCAGCGCACGGCCGACGGCCGCATCGCGCTGGGCGGACGCGGAGTCCCGTACCGCTTCGGCTCACGGACGGACAACGACGGCCGCACCCAGCAGGCGACCATCGAGGCCCTGCGCGACATCCTGACCCGCTTCTTCCCGTCCCTGACCGGGGTGCGGGTGGACCACGCCTGGTCGGGCGTCCTCGGGGTGCCCCGCGACTGGTGCGCGACGGTGACGCTGGACCGCTCGACGGGCCTCGGCTGGGCGGGCGGCTACGTCGGCTCCGGCGTCGCGACGACCAACCTGGCCGCCCGCACCCTGCGCGACCTGGTCCAACAGGACTCCGGCCAGGCCGGCCGCACCGACCTCACGGACCTGCCCTGGGTGAACCACAAGGTCCGCAAGTGGGAACCGGAGCCGCTGCGCTGGCTGGGCGTGCAGGGCATGTACGCCACGTACCGGGCCGCCGACCAGCGCGAACGCCTCCGGCCGGGGACGGAGTCGTCCCGCTTGGCGAAGGTGGCGGACCGGGTGGCCGGGAGGCACTGAGCGCCGTGGGTTGGTTAGCCTCGGCTCATGATTCGCGCCGCGACCCCCGCCGACGTCCCCGTCATCCACGCCCTGATCCGTGAACTGGCCGAGTACGAGAAGGCCCTGGAGGAGGCACGGGCGACCGAGGAGCAGCTGCGGGAGGCGCTGTTCGGGGAGCGGCCGGCCGCGTTCGCGCACATGGCGGTGGACGACGAGAGCGGCGAGCCGGTCGGCCTCGCGCTGTGGTTCCTGAACTTCTCCACCTGGCGCGGGGTGCACGGCATCTACCTGGAGGACCTGTACGTCCGCCCGACCGCCCGCGGCGCCGGCCACGGCCGGGCCCTGCTGACCGAGCTGGCGCGGATCTGCGTGGAGCGCGGTTACGGCCGCCTGGAGTGGTCGGTGCTGAACTGGAACCGGCCCGCGATCGACTTCTACGAGTCCCTGGGCGCGCGTGCGCAGGACGAGTGGACGGTGTACCGGCTGACGGACGGGGCGCTGGAGAAGGTGGGGTCTCGGGAGTAGGCGATGGCAGAGGGGCCGCGGAATCTCAGCGCACCGACTCCGTCACCGGTGTCCCCGTCCGAACCCCGTCCTTGGGAGCCCCGGCCGTGACCATCAGGGCGGCGGTCAGGCAGGCCAGGAGCATGATGGCGGCCGCGACCCAGATGGCGACCGTGTAACCGTGCACCACGGCCGCCGGGAGCACCGTGGGCTTCTGTGCGGGGCTGTGCAGGTGGGCGGTGACGTAGGCGGTGGCGGTGCTGGTGGCGATGGTGTTGAGCAGGGCCGTGCCGATCGAACCGCCCACCTGTTGCGAGGTGTTGACGGTCGCCGAGGTGACCCCGGAGTCGCGTGGGGCCACACCCGCCGTGGCCGTGGCGAAGATCGGCATGAAGGTCAGGCCCATGCCGAGGCCTGCCAGGAGCAGCGCGGGCAGGATCTCGCCGGCATACGACGAGTGGGCCGTCATCCGGGTCAGCAGGAGCAGGCCGGCGGTGGCCAGCAGCGTGCCGGGGACCATCAGCACGCGCGGGGGTACGTGGGGCAGGAGGCGGGCCGAGATCTGTGTGGAGCCCGTCACGATCGCGGCGGTCAGCGGCAGGAAGGCCAGGCCCGCCTTGAGCGGTGAGTAGCCGAGGATGACCTGGAGGTAGTAGGTCATGAACAGGAACATCCCGAACAGGCCGACGACCGCGAGCGTCATCGTCAGGAAGCAGCCCGCGCGGGTGCGGTCGCGGATGACGTGCGGCGGGAGCAAGGGGCTCGGCGCCCTTCTCTGCCACCACACGAAGACCGCGAGCAGCAGGACGCCCGTCGCCAGCAGGGCCAGGACCAGTGGGGCCGTCCAGCCGCGCGGTTCCGCCTCGGCGCAGCCGTAGACGACCGCCACCAGCCCGCCGCAGCCCAGCAGCACGCCGGGGATGTCGAGGCGGGCCTCGCGGTGGCCGGGGCGGTCGTGCAGCAGGGTGACGGCGCCGAGGACCGCGACGACGGCGATGGGCACGTTGACGTACAGGCACCAGCGCCAGTTCAGGTACTCGGTGAGCACCCCGCCCACGACGAACCCGATCGCCGAGCCGCTGCCGGCGAGCGCGCCGTACACGCCGAAGGCCTTGCCGCGTTCGCGCGGGTCGGTGAACGTCGTGGTCAGCAGGGACAGCGCGGAGGGCGCGAGGACGGCGGCGAAGACGCCCTGGAGCGCGCGGGCGCCGAAGAGCATGCCGGAGCTGGTGGCGGCGCCGCCGAACGCGGAGACGGCGGCGAAGCCGACGAGCCCGATGACGAAGGTGCGTTTACGGCCGACGAGGTCGGCGATCCGGCCGCCGAGCAGGAGCAGTCCGCCGAAGCCGAGCGAGTAGGCGGTGATCACCCACTGCCGGTTGCCGTCGGAGATGTGCAGGGCGTGCTGGGCGGAGGGGAGCGCGATGTTCACGATCGTCGCGTCCAGGACCACCATCAGCTGGGCCAGCGCGATGACGACCAGGGCCCACCAGCGGTGCGCGTCGGCCACAGCCTCGGTTGCATCCTCCGGGGGTGTCCCGGCGGGGGGTGGTTCGTCCGGTTCACCCGGTTCACTTGGTTCACCCGTTCGGCCGGTACTCACCCCGCCAGAAGACCATGAATCAGGACGTATCGCATCCGGGGTCGCGCGCCGGTTTTCGGCGGGTGCCTCATGGTTCCAGCACCACCTTTCCGATCGTTCCGCGGTGCTCCAGCGCGCGGTGCGCTGCGGCCGCCTCGGCCAGCGGGAAGCGGGTGACGGCCGGGCGCAGCCGGCCCTCGGCGGCCTCGGTGAGCGCGCGCAGTTCGAGGGCGCGCAGGCCGCCCGCCCTGCGGAGCATCTCCGGGCCGAGCACCGACTCCGAGACGCCCTCGACGGCGTACCCTTCGCCCTCGCCGATCCCCTCCGCCGACCAGCCGAAGACCAGGTGCCGCCCGCCGGGGCCGAGCAGGGCGACCGACTCACGGGCGACCTCGCCGCCGACGCCGTCGTAGACGAGAGTCGCCGCCTGTGCGCCGAGGTGGGCGCGGACCTTCGCCGGCCAGTCGGGGACGGTGTAGTCGACGGCGAGACCGGCGCCCTCGGCCCGGACCCGGGCGGTCTTCTCGGGCCCGCCCGCGAGTCCGATCACCGTGGCCCCGGCGTTCCTGGCGTACTGCACGAGCAGGGTCCCGATACCGCCCGCGGCGGCCGGTACGACGACCACGTCGTCCGGCCCCGGCTCGGCGAACCCCAGGATCCCCAGCGTCGTACGGCCGGTGCCGATCATGGCGACGGCCGCCGCGAAGTCCAGGCTCTCCGGGACCTCGTGGACGCGGTCGACGTCGGTGACGGCCAGTTCGGCGTACCCGCCGGGCGCGAAGCCGAGGTGGGCCACGGCCCGTCGGCCGAGCCAGACCCCGTCGACGCCGTCGCCGAGCGCGTCCACGACCCCCGCGACCTCGCGGCCGGGCACCGTCGGCAGGGCGGGCAGCCCGGGCAGCGGGCCCTGGTGTCCCTCGCGCAGGGCCGTGTCCAGCAGGTGCACCCCGGCCGCGGCGACCGCGATCCGCACCTGGCCCGGGCCGGGGACCGGGTCCTCGGTCCGCTCGTAGGTCAGGTTCTCGGCGGGACCGAAGGAGTGGAGACGGACGGCGTGCACGGGACCCCCAGGGGAAGAGCGTTCTTCGACGGCCTCAGCGTCCGACCTCAAGCGTGGTTGAGGTCAAGTGGTCGCCGTTTTCCCAGGTCAGGGCGATTGTCAGTGGTGGGGTGCAGCATGGGGGCATGGCGAGGAGAGCGACGGGTGAGGGCGGGAGCCGGGCGAGCGGGAGCCGGCCGAAGGGCGCGCGGCGGCCGGAGCTGCGGTTGCCGCCGCTGACTCCGTGGGCGGACGGCGAGCTGGAGCCGGACGGGGACTACGACGCGCTGGAGTTCCGGGACGCGGACCTGAGCGGACAGGAGGGCGCGGGCGCCCGCTTCATGGACTGCGCGCTGACGGGCTGCGCCCTGGACGGTACGGCGCTGGGCCGGGCCAGGGTGCTGGACTCGGTGCTCACCGGACCGCGCGGGGTCGGCACGCATCTCGCCGAGTCCACCTTCCGGGACGTCGAGCTGATCGACGCGCGCCTCGGCGGCACCCAGCTGCACGGCGCCGTGCTGGAGCGGGTGGTGATCCGCGGCGGCAAGATCGACTACCTCAACCTGCGCGAGGCCCGCCTCAAGGACGTCGTCTTCGAGTCCTGTGTCCTGGTCGAGCCGGACTTCGCGGGGGCGAGCCTGGAGCGGGTGGAGTTCGTCGACTGTGCGCTGAGGAAGGCCGACTTCGGCAGCGCGACCCTGAAGGACGTGGACCTGCGCGGGGCCGCTCCGCTGGAGATCGTCCGCGGCCTGGACCGGCTGTCCGGGGCGGTGATCAGCACCGGGCAACTGCTGGATCTGGCACCGGTGCTGGCCGCGGAGCTGGGGATCAGAGTGGAGTAGGCGGAGCAGGCGTTACGACACGCGGGGGAAGCGGGCCTGGAGGGTCCAGATCGCCGGGTTCTCCGCCAGGTCCTCGTGGAGGTCGGTGAGGTCGGCGATCAGGTCGTGCAGGAAGTCGCGGGCCTCGCGGCGCAGTTCGGCGTGCGAGAAGGTGAGCGGCACCTCCTCGGCCGGCATCCAGTCGGCCTCGATGTCCACCCACCCGAAGCGGCGCTCGAACAGCATCCGGTCGGTGGACTCGGTGAAGTCCAGCTCCGCGTGCTGCGGCCGGGCGGCGCGGGAGCCCATCGGGTCCCGGTCCAGCCGCTCCACGATGTCGCACAGCGCCCACGCGAAGTCCAGCACCGGCACCCATCCCCAGGCTGTGGACAGCTCGCGGTCCGTCTTGGTGTCCGCGAGGTAGACGTCGCCGCAGAACAGGTCGTGGCGCAGCGCGTGGACGTCCACGCGGCGGTAGTCGGTCTGCGGCGGGTCGGGGAAGCGGTTGGAGAGGGCGTAGCCGATGTCGAGCACGCAGAGATGGTGTCACGAGGCGGAGGGAGGGTGTCACGAGGCGTCGTGAGTCCCTGCGGGCCCCTTGAACGCAGTCCCTGCGCGCCTCTTGATCCCGGGCGCCGTAACTCTTGATTTCGGGTCCCATAAGTAAGACCGGCGCCCCATAGGATCGCTGCCGTGCCCCGTTCCGTACGCCTCGTCCCGGCCGCCGCGGCCCTGCTCACGTTCAGCCTCGCCCTCACCGGCACGGCGTGCGACGGCGGCGTGCACGGCACCCCGGGCGGCTCCGGCGTACGCGACCCGTACTTCCCGAAGGCCGGCAACGGCGGCTATCACGTGGATCACTACGCCCTCACCCTCGACTACACCCCGGGCACCCACCGGCTCACCGGTACGGCGGTGATCACCGCCCGTGCCACCCAGGATCTGTCCGCCTTCGACCTCGACCTCGACGGGCTGCACGTGGACTCGGTCACCGTCGAGGGCAGGGACGCGCTGTTCGGCCGGGCCGGGCAGGAGCTGACCGTGCGTCCGCACGACGACCTGAACGCGGGCGAGACGTTCCGCACGACCGTCCGCTACTCGGGCGTCCCGCACACCCTCACCGACCCCGACGGCTCCAAGGAGGGCTGGCTGCCCACCGCCGACGGCGCCCTCGGCCTCGGCGAACCCGTCGGCTCCATGGCCTGGTACCCCGGCAACCACCACCCCTCCGACAAGGCGACCTACGACATCACCGTCACCGTCCCGCAGGGCCTGCAGGCCGTGTCCAACGGCGTGCTGACCGGCCAGGCCACCCACGGTGGCCGTACGACGTTCCACTGGCACACCGCCCAGCCGATGGCGAGCTATCTGGCCACGGTCGCCATCGGCCACTTCACGATCGCCCGCGGCACCGGCCCGCACGGGCTGCCGATGCTCACCGCCGTCGACCCGGCCCAGGCGAAGGACAGCGCGGACGTGCTGGCCCAGTTCCCCGACATCATCAAGTGGGAGGAGGACACCTTCGGCCCGTTCCCGTTCTCCTCCGCCGGCGTGATCATCGCCGCGCAGGACTCCTCCGGATACGCCCTGGAGACCCAGAACCGGCCCACCTTCCCCGGCACCCCCGACACCGGGACGGTCGTGCACGAGCTCGCCCACCAGTGGTACGGCGACTCGGTCACCCCGAAGTCCTGGCAGGACATGTGGCTCAACGAGGGCTTCGCCACCTACGCGCAGTGGCTGTGGCAGGAGGACCACGGCGGCGACAACGCGCAGAAGATCTTCACCGACCTCTACAACGGCGACGACGACTCGATCTGGGCCTACCCGCCCGCGAAGCCGTCCGGCGCCGCCCACATCTCCGACAGCCCCGTCTACGAGCGCGGCGCGATGGTCCTGCACAAGATCCGCCAGAAGATCGGCGACAAGGCCTTCTTCGCCCTCTTGCGCAGCTGGCCCGCCGACCACCGCTACGGCAACGCCGACACCGCCGACTTCACCGCGTACGTGGAGAAACGGTTCCCGGACCAGGACTTCACCGGGATCTGGAAGGACTGGCTGTACGGCAACGGCAAACCGGCCCAGCCGTGATGCTCCGCCGGTCAGCAGCGCCGGGGTCAACTCCCGGTCGGGACTGGGCGGCAGGGCCCCGGGTCGTGGCCGGCCATCACCCGGGGTCCTCACTCATGACGGCGTGCGTCAGACGTTGACGCCGAAGTCCTGGGCGATGCCGACCAGGCCCGAGGCGTAACCCTGGCCCACCGCGCGGAACTTCCACTCCGCGCCGTTGCGGTACAGCTCGCCGAAGACCATCGCGGTCTCGGTGGCGGCGTCCTCCGAGAGGTCGTAGCGGGCGATCTCGGCGCCGCCGGCCTGGTTCACGATGCGGATGTAGGCGTTGCGGACCTGGCCGAAGTTCTGGCCGCGGTTCTCGGCGTCGTAGATGGAGACCGGGAAGACGACCTTGTCGATGTCGGCCGGGAGCGCGGCCAGGTTGACGTTGATCGCCTCGTCGTCGCCCTCGCCCTGGCCGGTGAGGTTGTCACCGGTGTGGACGATGGAGTTGTCCGGGGTCTGCTTGTTGTTGAAGAAGACGAAGTGGGCGTCCGAGTAGACCTTGCCCTGTGCGTTGACCGCGATGGCGGAGGCGTCCAGGTCGAAGTCCGTGCCGGTGGTGGTGCGGACGTCCCAGCCGAGGCCCACGGTGACGGCGGTCAGGCCCGGAGCCTCCTTGGTGAGCGAGACGTTGCCACCCTTGGACAGGCTTACAGCCATTCTTGGGAGTCCCTTCCCTTGGTTCGGTACGGCATCAGTCGAAAAGCTACAGCTACCCCTATGAACGCCAAGAGGGGCCGGGAAGGTTCCGGCTCTCTTTACTTTCTTTACCCGATTTCCTTCACCCGGGATATTTCGCGTGACGTGGACCGGTCACTCGGGCGACCATGGTGGACATGTCCGGTCCTTACGTCATCCGTGGCTCCGTCTCGCTTCCCGAGGCCGAGCTGATGTGGCGTTTCTCCCGTTCGTCGGGACCCGGCGGACAGCACGTCAACACCAGTGACTCTCAGGTGGAGCTGCGCTTCGACCTGGCCCGCACCGAGGCGCTCCCTCCGGTGTGGAAGGAGCGGGCGTTGCTGCGGCTGGCCGGCCGGCTCGTCGACGGAGTCGTCACCGTCCGTTCCTCCGAGCACCGCTCCCAGTGGCGCAACCGCGAGACCGCCGCCGTACGACTCGCCGCGCTCCTCGCGGAGGCCAGCGCGCCTCCGCCCAAGCCCCGCAGGCCCACCCGCATCCCGCGCGGTCTCAACGAACGCCGGCTGCGGGAGAAGAAGCAGCGCTCGGACACCAAGCGCGGCCGCTCGGGCCGCGACTGGTCGTAGGGCGCGGCGCGGACCCCCGTCACACTTCCGGCGTGCCGTTCGTCAGGGAGAGTGCGAGACCACCTACGGCGACGGAGAGGCCGACCCCACCGATGAGCGAGCACGAGCAGCAGCACCACGACGACGTCGACACCCTCGCCGTACGGTTCGAGGCGTACCGGGGGCATCTGCGGGCGGTCGCCTACCGGATGCTGGGCTCGGCCGCGGAGGCCGAGGACGCCGTGCAGGAGGCCTGGTTCCGGCTGAGCCGGTCCGACACGAGCGAGGTGCAGAACCTCGGGGGCTGGCTGACGACCGTCGTCGGCCGGGTCTGCCTCGACATGCTCCGCTCCCGGCGCACCCGGGGCGAGGAGCCCCTGGACACCTGGTACCCGGCGGCGTCGGCCGAGCCGGACCCCGAGCGGGACGCGCTGCTCGCCGACTCGGTCGGCACGGCCCTGCTCGTCGTCCTCGACCAGCTCACCCCGGCGGAGCGGCTGGCGTTCGTGCTGCACGACCTGTTCGGGGTGCCGTTCGAGGAGGTCGGCGGGATCCTCGGGCGCACCCCGGCCGCCGTGCGGCAGCTGGCCAGCCGGGGCCGGCGCCGGGTGCGGGGCGCCGACGCGCCGGAGACCGACCTGGTGCGGCAGCGGGCGGTGCTCGACGCCTTCCTGGCGGCGGCGCGGGACGGCGACTTCGAGGGACTGCTCGCCGTCCTCGACCCGGACGTGCTGGCCCGCGGCGACGCCGGTACGTCGATCGGCGCGATCGGGGTCGCCTCCGGCGCGAAGAACTTCGCCCACCTGGCCGCCCTGTCGCGTCCCGCGCTGATCGACGGCGCCACCGGCCTGGTCCTGTACGCCGACGGCCGCCTGGAACGCGTCCTGACCTTCACCTTCGTCGCCGACCGCATCACGACGATCGACATCGTGACGGACCCGGCCAGGCTGGCGGAGCTGACGATCGAGCCGGCGTAGCGAAGGCTCCCTGCCGGAGGGTGGGTCGCTTGCTCGCGCGTGCGGGGTGTCGCCTTTGCGGCGGTGCCTCGAAGCCGACGGCGCCGCAGTTCCCCAGGGGCGCGGGGCTGTATCGATATGCGGCTCCGCCGCGTGGGCGCGAGCAACCACAACGGACCCGCACCCGGCGACGACGAGCAGCCCGACGGCGAGCGACCGGCTCACCCCAACTGCCGGTACCGCCCCCGGAAATACATCAGCGGCCCACCCTCCGCGCCAGGCATTCGCGCAGCGAGCACGCGGCCGATGACCAGGGTGTGGTCGCCGGCGGGCACGCGTTGCTCGGTGCGGCACTCCAGGGTGGCCAGCGCGCCGCCCATCAGGGGGGCGCCGCTCACCTCGCCGCGGACGTAGGGGATGTCCTCGAAGAGCAGCCGGTCGCTGATGCGGCCCCGCATCGAGAAGCGGCCGGCGACATGGCGCTGGCTCTCGGCGAGGACCGAGACCGCCCACAGGGGCTGCTCGGCGAGCAGGTCGTCCATGCGGGAGCCCTCGCGCAGGCTGACGAGGACCAGTGGCGGGTCGAGCGAGACCGACATGAAGGCGGTGGCGGTCATGCCGACGTCCTCCATGCCCGGCGCGTCCGGGTCGTCCGGGTCGAGCGGCGGTTCCTGAGCGGTCACCAGGACCACGCCCGCGGCCAGCCGGGACATCGCGGCCCGGAACTCGTCGTTGCTCACCCCCTCAGCATGCCCGGAAGGGGTGAGGGCGGTGGGGGAGGCGGTCTTCAGCACGCCGGAAACGCTAGTCTCCGCCCTGCGTGGGCCACATCGGGCCTCCGCCCGAGCCGGGTCCTAGGTCCAATGGACCAATTGTGCGCACGCCCACAAAGCTTGCGTTCAGTAAACGCACGTGTGAAATGCAGAAACTCCACTCAATTGTTCACGTTCATCTGTGACTTGAGTCACAAGGGGCAAGAATTGTTGACCCTGTGTACCGAGTGCGGAGCGCGCTGTGATTCAGTGGCGGGGAACCCTTGATTCGTCGCGAGGTCTCGGGGGGAGGGTGAGTATGGAGACCGAGTCGGAGCCGTATGTCCGTCTTGCGTCCCTGCGGCAGTTGCACCAGGTCATGGCCGACATGAACACGGCACGCAGCCTGGCGGACACACTGCAGACCGTCGCCGACGGCGTCGTACAAGCCCTCGGGTACGAGATGGCGTGCGTGAACCTCGTCCGCCAGGACGGTGACCTCGTCGTCGCCGCGTTCTCCGGCAACTCCGCCGCCGAGGCCCTGATCACCGGCCGGGTCGGCTCCCGCGAGTCCTGGGACCGCCGCCTGAGCATGGGCGAGCGCTGGGGCGACCTCATCTTCATCCCGCACACCGAGGGCTGGGTGCTGGACGACGACGACGTACCCCAGTGGTACACGGACGGGCCCGCGCCCCGCTTCGAGGACGAGTGGCACCCCTCCGACCGCCTCTTCGCCCCCATGCTCACGCCCGGCGTGCAGGGCGGCTCCTCCGGCGAGCTGCTCGGCGTCATATCCGTCGACCGGCCGCGCAACGGCCGCCGGCCGGGCGCCTGGGGCCGCGAGGCCCTGCAGATGTACGCCTTCCAGGCCGCCATCGCGATCAGCAACGCCCGCCTGCGCGCCAACATGCAGCGCGCCCTGGTCCGCCTGGAGCGCGAGCAGCAGGCCCTGCGCGCCAGCGAGGAATCCTTCCGGCAGGCCTTCGAGTACGCCCCCTCCGGCATGGCCATCGCCGAGATGGGCGGCGACCAGCACGGCCGGATCCTGCGCACCAACGACGCCCTGTGCCGCCTGCTCGGCCGCCCGGCCTCCGCGATGCGCCGCTACTCCTTCTCCGACCTCGTCCACCCCGAGGACATCGGCACGCTCCTGAGAACCTCCGCCGAGGGCGGCCGCGCGGAACTCCGCCTGGGCCGCCGGGACGGCACGTACGTCTGGGTGTCGTTGCGCAACTCGGTCGTGGCGGACGCGGCCGACGGCCCCCGCTTCCTCCTCACCCACGTCGAGGACATAGAGGAGCGCAAGCGCCGCGAGCTGCAGCTGGCCCACCGCGCCTCCCACGATTCCCTCACCGGCCTGCCGAACTCCGCCGAGCTGCGCTCACGCCTGTCGGCCCGGCTGTGCCAGCGCCCCTCCCAGCCCGGCGCCCTGGACTCCCTGGACGCGGCCTACGGCCACCCCGTCTTCGACAGCCCCGCCGGCCACGGCTTCGACTTCCGGCCGGGCACGGAGGGGTACGACGCCTTCGACCACCATGTGCACACCGCCGCGCCCGAGGACGACCGCGACGACGGCACCAAGGGCCTCGCGGTGCTCTTCTGCGACCTCGACGGCTTCAAGTCGATCAACGACCGCTTCGGCCACAACGCGGGCGACGCGGTCCTGATCGAGGTGGCCCGGCGCCTCTCGCGCGGTGTCCGTGACGGTGACACGGTCGCCCGCCTCGGCGGCGACGAGTTCGTCATCCTCGCCGACGGCCTCGGCAAGGCCGACGCCCAGGACCTCGCCGTACGGCTGCGCAACGAGATCATCCAGCCGATCCGGGCCGAGGACCGGGCCGTACGGGTGGGCGCGAGTTTCGGCATCGGGTGGGCACACTGCGGCATGACGGCGGACGAAGTGTTGAAGTCCGCCGACGAGCGGATGTACGTAGAGAAACGATCTCGTCCCAAAGCGCACCGACGCGCGGGATGATCCGCAGGTCAGCGAGTTGATGCGGGCCGAGTGACCCGTTTGGCTCAGCCAGAGCGGGTAGGCTCGCTACTCCATACCCCTATCGCATCCGCCCGCACCTGCTGAGGAGTACACGAGCGATGACGCCCGGCGACAACGGCGCGAGCACGCCCGAGGACGACGACCCGTTCGGCTATCTCTACGCCGACGGCCAGGCCAGAGGAGCCCAGCCGCCGTCCGGCGGTTACGGCTACCCGAACTCGGTCAGCAGAGTGCGTGCGGTCGGCGAGCGCCAGTACGGCCAGCAGGCCCCGTACGGCCAACAGCCCACGTACGGCGGCCAGGGCGTGCCCCACCAGCAGGGCGGCTACGGCCAGCCCAACGCCCACTACCAGGCCCCTGAAACCCTCCCCGGCGGCGCCCCGACCAGCCGGCAGCCGGTGCAGCCCGCCCCCGCCCGCCGCGGCCCCAACACCAAGGGCCTGCTGATCGGCGCGATCGCGGTCGTCGCGGCGGTCGTCATCGGCATCAGCGTGGCGATGATGAACGGCAACTCCGGCGACAACAAGGCGGGCGGCGACTCCTCGCCCTCGCAGTCCGGCTCGCAGAGCTCCCAGCCGAGCCAGTCGCCGAGCAGCAGCGCGTCGGCGGACCTGCCGAAGACCGACGCGAACGCCCTCCAACTGGTGGGTGGCGCGGCGAAGGCCTCGGACGTGAAGGGCGCGCAGGCCGTGGGCGGCGTCTACGTCGGTGGCCTGAACACAGTGGGTGCCTCGGTGACGTGGACGGTGAACGACGTCGCGGACGCGGGCACTTACACCTTGCTCGCGCGGTACAACAACCCGGGTGCGGACCAGAAGATGACCCTCACCATCAACGGCGAGAAGTACGGCAGCGGTTTCAATTTCGCCAACTTCACGCACCAGTCCGACCCGACGCAGGCGTGGACCGAGAGCTACGCCTATCCAACCCTGAAGCAGGGCTCCAATACGATCTCGCTCTCCTGCCAGCCCGGCGACAAGTGCAACATCCTGCTGGACCAGCTCTGGCTGAGGAAGGGCAAGGTCGGGCGAAGCTAAGCCGCGTTGACCTCTTCGATCGCCCACATCTTCCCCAGCAACTCCTCGGAGTTGAGATTCGTGGACGCGGGGGTCGCGGAGCGACTGTGTATTCTCCGGAGCCGGTGAAGCTGCCGAATCGGTCTGTGGTTCTTGCGTTGGATCACCGATCGGCTGTGGCGGGTACGGGACATCAAGCAGAACGGTGATGTAGCACAAAAAGAGTTCCCGTGTCGTAGCGGTGAGAAGTAATATCGACACAGCTACGAGGCGGGGACTCTTCTTGTGCTAACTTCGAGCAGGTGATCAACCGTTGACTGTCCATTTGGTGCAGGAATTAAGAAGGGTGCCGCCCTCAAACCGGGCTACCTGAATGCCCGCATTGAAGATGCCGCTATCATCTTTCGCTGTTGTATTGATGTCTTGGGTGGTTCCTTGTCCGCCGTAATTGCCGTGCCACGCCCAATAGTGGGTCGTGTTGGTCGCAGTCTTCGTGAGTAGACGGATCTTCACTTCATGGCCATCGGCGAGGGAGTCGTAGATCGACATGTCGGCCTCGATGTGGTCCGTCGCCCCGTAGAAATTAGGGACGGTCAAGCCGCCGCCTGCGCCAGTTGTGGTGCAATACGCCTGGAGTGTATACGCGGATGCTGGAGTAGCGGTAACGAAGCCAGTGATTATCGCTGAGCTCAGGATGGCAGCAGCTGTGGTGATGCGCTTCTTCATAACCTTCTCTCTCGTGGAGTGAATCACTCACTGGCGCAGGTCAGTTAATCGATCTGACGTGAGCAAGTCAACTCAAAATGAGAGTCAAGCCATGATTGTGGCGATTTTATGTCGCCGCTCCGCCTGGCGTGGCTGAAATGCACTCAAAGAGCACCTTGTACGCCCTCGGGGCAGGGCGAGCAGGCCCTCCGACCGGCGAGGCGACTACCCCTGGCCGCCCAGCGCCGGGCGTCCTGCTTGGTACGCAACGACTTTCTGGGAACTGGTTGGTTCACCCAGTTCATTGGTGTTCGGCTTGACGATGACAGGACGGGCGGCGACCCCGCAGAGCCGAGTTTCCCGCTGCTGTCCAGCAGTCGTTTCCTCGTGGACAGACGCTCCCCGCGTCTCGGTGATGACTTCTCCAAGGCGAACGCTCTCACTGAGACGAGACCGCCCGCAGCGACCTCTGGACGTGGAAAACAGCATGGCGCGACTTGCTCATGGCTGGATCACATACAAGCGCACTTGAGTCGGCGTCCAGTGTGGCGCCCCGCATCGCCCGAACGCAGCACGATTCGGCCGTCCTGTCACCACGCACCTCTCACTGCCAGGATCCCGTCAAAGACCTGGTGGGCGAGGGCCGCGTATGCGGCTGCCGAACTCGGCCCTGTGGCCGGCCGATCCGAGTGCATCGTGGACACCGAGCCGTACCGCAAGCTCGGCCGAGCTGTTCTCGGTGATCGACCTGGGGGACGTCGAGGCGTTGCCGAAGTGCATCGGCTACGCGATTGACAAGCTCTGATCACTTCATTACTACGATGAGGGCGCCCAGCGTGGCATGGCCGCACCGGGCGCTCTCATCGTGCGTCAGTCGTCGGCGCCTACGACTTCGCAGCGCGGGACCGCGCCTCGTGGATGGCCTCGCGCAGCGGCACCGCTTCGGCGCACTCCTCACCCGGGCTGAACCGACACCCTGCGGTGCACTTCCTTATGTGGGTGGCCCAGGCAAGCCACTCCTGTTCGTCCGCCAGGTGCAGAACTGGAACGTCGCCGTCAACCATGGATCGCCCCATCGCCCAGGGCGACGAGCACGTACGCACGCACTGGGTGCTCTACGGCCCCGCACCGCCCCCAGTCGGGCGGCTCGACTCGATGCCCATGCCCGGTCTCGGCGGTCTTGCGGCCTCCCCAACACGCCTCCTCCGGCAGCAGAGGCAGCCCTCGCCCGCTCCATCGCAGTCGCTCGGCCTGCCTTGCCCAGCGCACCCAACGGGCTGCGTTCGGGTTGGGACACCAGTCCCGGGGCGCGGCTGGGGCAGAACTCCGCACCATTACTGTGCTGTTGGTTGCATCTGGGGGCCCGACCCGCATACACGACTGGCACCGCCTTGTCCGTAAGGCGCCCAGGATGGCGAGCACCCAGGCGATAGGGTTACGCACGTTGATGGCTCCTTGGCTCGCTGTTGACACTCCGCCCCGCGACGGCCTGCGATGCCGTTTGCGGGGCACCTTCGTTCACTTGTTGAATTCCTTCTCGGCCCACACGGTCTTCCCGACACGTTCCGGCCGCACGCCCCACTTGTCGGCCAGGGAGTCGACCAGCAAAAGCCCCCTTCCCTCACCGCTCAGGTCCCCGGGTTTGCCCAGCACAGGCATGCTGTCGCCCTGGGTGTCCCGTACTTCGATGCGGTAGACGCTGCCCGCCTTTTCGATGGACATTGCGACCTGCCGACCAGAAGTGCCAGGCACTCGTCCGTGAGTTACGGCGTTTGCCATCAACTCGCTGACAACAAGAGCCAGGTCGCTCGCGAATTCGTTCTCGCGAGCGATGCCGCAAGAGTTGAGGAAGGTGAGGGCGTCTGAACGGGCACGGGCTACGGACCGGTTGCTGGTGGGATACTGACGACGTGTGGTCGGTTCAGTCATGGCATTCAACCCCTCAGGGGGTGCAGCAGAGCGGACAGTGAGCGTCCGACTACGATCGGGATGCAGTCCTGCATCCGTAGGCGATCTGCATGCAACCTTGCAGTCAACGGTCACTCGTTTGAGTGCTTGCTGCGTCATGGGTCGACAGGCGTCCTGCACTCTGTTAGATGCCCGGATCGAGAAGGGGACTCCTCATGGCAACGCGCCGGATCTTGCAGCCGACCGCGCGTCAGGTGCGGCTTGGGTCCATCCTGCGAGGCTTGCGCGAGGAGGGCGGACACGGCAGCCAGGACATTGTTGCCCGCGAACTGGGCTGGTCTGAAGCCAAGTTGTCGCGCATCGAGTCCGGGCGAGTCGGTATCTCCGATCCGGACCTGCGCGCACTACTCGATCGCTACAGAGTTCAGGACCGAGGGCTTCGCGCTTATGTGGTAGACCTGCGCCACCGAGGGAACGTCCGCGGCTGGGAGACCGACATCCGCTCGGTGGTGAGCGCTGTGTACGCGGACTATATCGGCTACGAATCAGACGCATCAGACACTTACAACGTTCAAACCACCCTTGTTCCTGGGTTGTTGCAGACATACGACTACGCGGCTGCCGTACTTGATCAGCACTTCCCAGGCATGGATGAGGAAGAGCGAGCCGAAAGGCTGAGCATTCGGGCCAAGCGACAGACCGTCTTCGACCGGCCAAATCCGTTGATTTTCTGGGGAGTTATCTCGGAGTCGGTGTTCCGTCACGCCGTGGGTAGCCCCACGGTGATGGCCGAACAGCTCGAACATCTCCTCACTTTGGCCAAGGAATACCCCGGCACAGTAAACATTCACGTGCTGCCGGAGGCGTCGGGATCTCACGCAGCCCTGTTCGGCCCGTTCGTGGTTCTCGCCTTTCCTGAGCGCTGGGAACCTGACATCGTCTATTTGGAAGGTCTGACCGGTAACAGGTTCCTCGAAGAGACCGGGGAAGTTCAGGCGTACAGCAGACTGTTCAATCGCCTCATGATGTCGGCGTCTCTCCGAGGGGTTGAATCACTGGAACTCATCGAGCGCCACCTCAGCAATTACCGCAAAGGATAAGTAGACATGTCGCAGCACATAATCCCGAATGCCTCCACGCTGGCCGCCACATGGCAGAAGTCATCCGCCTCCGGAGGCGACGGCGATTGCGTCGAGTTCGCCGCCCACGACAAGGGCGTTGCCATCCGCCACAGCAAAGCCCCCAACGGCCCGGCCCTCCTCTTCACCCACTCCGAGATCGCCGCCATGCTCGCAGGCGCGAAAGCCGGCGAGTTCGATCGCTTCGCCCGCGGCTAGAAACCAGTCCGCCCCGCTCGCTCATGCGGCGGGGCTGAGTCGCGCCCGGACGTCAGTGCGGGCCAGGGCCAGCCATTGCCCCTCCCCCTGCGTCGAACGTCCAACGCATCGCGACGCCCAGTGGTAGTCTCCCCTTGGCCTTCAGGGGGCCTGTCCTGACGCTGAGTTGCCCCAGTGCAGCGTCGTTCACGGGATGAAGAAGCCTTAGCTTCACCGGGCTCGTGTTGTGTGTCCGATTGCACCTTCACCGGGTGCGCCGATCAGTTATCGGACGCTTCGGGGCAGCAGCGTTCGAGGACGGATCGTGCCGTGTCTGCTGGCGGACGCCTCTCCACCCGGGTCATGGTCTGCTCACCCCGTGGGAATCGCCGGTGTACGCCTGAGCCCGGGCAGGCCCATCGTGGTTTATCTCGACAGCCACGTTGAGCTTTCACGGGGCGAGGGCTATCCCCTGGCATGGCACGCCCTCGATCGCCTATTGCCGTACGTCGGCGGAGCTGACATTCAAGTAAACGGTGTCCTGGGGCTGCGCATTGCCGCAATCCGTGAGAACGACCTCCACCTCACTCTGGCGGAGACTGCGAGTCGCCTCATCCTCCGCGGCGTCCCCGGCACGAGATGGGAGGACTACCTCGACGAACGCTGGAAATCCATGGCCACGACGCACGACCTGCCTCAGTGGAAATCTTCCTCATTCACCGATTACGAACGGCAGGACGAGCAGTCGCATCCGCTGGTCCGGGGGATGGAAAAGGACATTGCATGGGTGGGTGCGGGTTTGCTGCGCAGGATCGCACTGTTCCACACGTCCAGCTCGGCGTACTCCACACGGTCATGGATGTCTGGCAGCGAGTGGATTTTCGAGCTGGACACACGCCGCGACGTGCGTCTCGATCACGACACGCTGCTTGCCAGGCTCACCGATCCCGTTTGGGGGCTGCCGCTCCGTATCATTGATCACCACTGCACCTGTGACGGCCCGCCTTTGGAGAACGACCACATACGGCAGTGCACTTACGACATGGCGCACAGTGACGGACCCGGACCCGGGCTCCAGTTCCGATTCCGATGGGGCCGCGCCGTCTACGACAAGGACGCCAGAGGACAGCTCCAAAGGCTCGGCGCCGATACTGGCTGGCTGAACCGTGTCCTTCCGACGGGCACGCAAGGCTCTCGCGGGGAGGTGGCCTCGTGAACTGGGACAGCATCACGCTGTACGTCTTGGCCTCCTTCGGTGTCGTCCTTCTCGTTCTCGGTCAGATACGCGAGTTGTTGGGGAAGCTTGTTGAGGTCGTCAGCGCCTGGCACGAACTACGGAGCTGCATGCGCCAAAGCTCCGAACCTCTCCGCGCTCCGTCTGCCTCGCAGCAGAGCCTCAATAATCGGTGACCCCTCATATGCCCAGACCCGTACGTCCACTGAGCCGCAATACGCTTGCGGTGTCCAGGCCGCCAGGGGAAGGGGCTTCCCCCTTGGGGCATGACGCGAAGGAACCGCACCCGGCGGCAGTCAGCCGTGACATCCTCACCGTTCATGACGATGACCTGGGGTCCGTGACGGTTAGGCCACACCGACCGCGCCGGTCACCGTCACCCGCCCCAGCAGCTCCTCATACGCCGCCCGGTCGAACTCGCCCGCCACGGGGGCCCGTACGGTCGCCGCCGACAAGGCCACCGCGCGGGCGAGCCGGTCCGGCCAGGGGAGGTGTTCCACCAGGCCCGACAGGAGGGCGGCGACCGCCGAGTCGCCCGCGCCCGTCGGGTTGCCGGGGACCGGGGCGGGTGGGGTGGCGCGCCAGCGGCCTTCGGGGGTGAGCGCGAGGAGGCCTTCGGCGCCCAGGGAGGCCACGACCGTGTGGGCGCCGCGGCGGCGGGCGTCCTGGGTGGCGCGCAGCGGCTCGTGGGAGCCGGTCAGTTCGGCCAGTTCGTCGGCGTTCGGTTTGACGATGTCCGGGCGGGCGGCCACCCCGCGGCGCAGTGGTTCGCCGCTGGTGTCCAGGAGTACGGGGACGCCGACGGCGCGGGCGGCCCGGACGAGGTTCCCGTACGCGCCGACCGGCACGCCCGGGGGCAGGCTGCCGCACAGGGCCACCGCCGAAGCGCCGGGCAGCAACTCCTCGTACCGGTCCAGGAAGCTGCCCCACGCGGCCGGCTCGATCTGCGGGCCCGGCTCGTTCAACTGGGTGGTGTCACCCGACAGTTCGTCCACGACGGCGATCGTGCGCCGGGTCGCCCCCGCGACCGGGAGCAGGGCGTCCGTCAGCAGGGGGATGCCGGCCAGCCGGTCGCGTACCTCGCGCCCGGCGCCGCCGCCCGCGAACCCCGTGACCGTCACCTCGTGCCCCAGCGCGGCCAGCACCCGGGCCACGTTCACGCCCTTGCCGCCCGGCCGCTCGATGACCTCCGAGACGCGGTGCGAGGCGTGCGGCCGCAGTGACCGTACGCGGTACGTGATGTCGAGAGCGGTGTTCAGTGTGACCGTGAGGATCACCCGGGCCGACCTCCCTCGATGTCCCTGCGCCTGCCATCGGTTTCCGGGGCCACGATCATGCCAAAGAGACGGCGGCCGGCCCAGTCATGGGCAGGCCACCGTCACCGGAGAAGTCGGACGGATCAGGCCAGTTGGGGTGCTACGACCCACTCGCCGCGCCGCATCACACCCTTCAGGTCGAAGTCCGCGTCGAGTACGACGAGATCCGCGTCCTTGCCGGGTTCCAGCGAGCCGATGCGGTCGGACAGGCCGAGCAGGCGGGCCGGGTTGACGGACAGGGCCCGTACGGCGTCTTCCACGGACAGCCGGTCGATGGTCACCGCCCGCTTGAACGCGCGGTCCAGGGTCAGCGTGGAGCCCGCGATCGAACCGCCCTCCACCAGCCGGGCCACCCCCTCGCTGACCTCGACCTCCAGCGGGCCGAGCATGTAGCGGCCGTCGCCGATGCCGGCCGCGTCCATCGCGTCCGTGATGAACGCGACCCGGTCCGCGCCCGCGTGATGGAACGCCAGCTCCAGCGCGGCCGGGTGCAGATGCGTACCGTCGTTGATCAGCTCGACCGTGACCCGCTCGTCCTCCAGCAGGGCCGTGATCGGGCCGGGGGCGCGGTGGCCCAGCGGGGGCATCGCGTTGAAGAGGTGGGTGGCGACCGTGGCGCCCGCGTCGATCGCCTCGACCGTCTGCTCGTACGTCGCGTCCGTGTGCCCGATCGCCGCGATCACGCCGTGCTCGGCGAGCAGCCGTACGGAGTCGATGCCGCCCGGCAGCTCGGTGGCGAGGGTGACCATCGTGGCCCTGCCGCGCGCGGCGTCGATCAGCTTGCGGACCTCGGCCGGGTCCGGGTCGCGCAGCAGCTCCTCGGAGTGCGCGCCCTTGCGGCACGGCGAGATGAACGGCCCCTCGAAGTGGATCCCGGCGATCTCACCCTGCTCGGCCAGCTCGCTCAGCAGCCCGGCCTGGCGCACCAGCAGATCCATCTCGTCGGTCACCGTGGAGGCGACGAGGGTGGTGGTGCCGTGCAGGCGGTGCGTGCGGGTGGCTTTCAGGATGTCGTCCAGGGTGCCGGAGAAGGAGGCTCCGCCGCCGCCGTGGTTGTGGATGTCCACGAAGCCCGGCACCAGCCAGTGGCCGGTGAGGTCGAGCCTCTGGGCACTCTCGGCCGCCGTGGCCGTGATCTTCGTACCCTCGACGGACACGCGCCCGTCGTCCACGACTCCGCCGGGCAGCACCACCCGAGCACCTGTGAGAACCAAACGGGGAGCCATCAGGCGCTTACCTCCGGAGTCGTAGAAGTGGTCGTCAGCAGGTCCTGCGCGAGCAGCCCCGCGCCCAGGCAGCCCGCCGTGTCGCCGAGGGCGGCGGGGACGATGGCCGGGAGTCTCTGGAAGGTGACCCGGCGCCGGACGGCGTCGCGCAGCGGTGAGAACAACACTTCCCCCGCCTCGGCCAGACCGCCACCGATGATCAGCGTGCGCGGGTCCAGCAGGGTGAGCGCGGTGACCAGACCGTCGGCGAGGGCGTCCACCGCCTCCTGCCAGACCCGGACGGCGTTCGGGTCACCGGACGCGACGGCCCTGGCGCAGTCGGCCGCGTCCGCGTCCGGGTCCCCGCAGGCCGCCGCCCAGGCCGCGCTGACGGCGGACGCGGAGGCGTACCGCTCCAGGCAGCCGGCCTGTCCGCAGGGGCAGGGCGTGCCGGACGGCCGTACGACGACGTGGCCGATCTCGCCCGCGAAGCCGTGCGCGCCCGCCTCCACCCGGCCGTCGATGCCGATGGCGCCGGCGATCCCGGTGCCGAGCGGCACGAACAGGAAGCGGTCGGCGCCCCTGCCCGCGCCGATCCGGCCCTCGGCGAGTCCGCCGGTGCGCACGTCGTGGCCGAGGGCGACGGGGACGCCGAGCCGTTCGGCGAGCAGGGCGCGCAGGGGTACGTCCCGCCAGCCGAGGTTGGCCGCGTAGGAGGCGATGCCCCGCTCCTCGTCGACGATGCCGGGGACCGCGAGGCCGGCGGCGAGCGCGGGCGCGCCGTACCGCTCGACGCCGTACGCGCGCAGCTCGGCGGCGAAGTCGAGGATCGCCGCGACCACCGCGTCCGGTCCGCGCTCCCGGCCGGTGGCGCGGCGGGCGCGGTGGAGCAACGCGCCGTCGTCGCCGACGAGGGCGGCCTTCATCCCGGTACCGCCCACGTCCAGGGCGATGACATGTCTCACCACGGCACTAGTGTGGCCCTCGCACCCGGGAGAGGTCTAGTCCACTCACGTGGTGTAGACCTTATGTGTCCACATATTGAACGGTCAGACAGCAGGGTTGGGGCGTTGAGGGTGCGTCGGGGTACGGCAGGAACGGTCGCGATAGTGTCTGCCATGGGCATGACAGCGCTCCTGGGTGGCTGCGGGAGCACGGGGTCGTCCGACGTGACCCTGAGACTCGTCGCCGCCGACTACGGCGACTCGCCCGCCACCAGCTCGAAGAAGTACTGGGACAGCGTTGTCAGCGCGTACGAGTCCCAGCACTCCGGGGTGAAGGTCGAGGTCAGCGTCTACTCCTGGAACGACGTCGACGCCAAGGTCAAGCAGATGGTCGCCGACGGGAAGGCGCCCGACCTGGCCCAGATCGGCGCCTACGCCGACTACGCGGCCGACGAGCTGCTCTACCCGGCCTCCGACCTGCTCTCCATCCGCACCCAGGCCGACTTCCTGTCCCAGCTGTCCGACGCGGGCCAGTGGAACCACACGCAGTACGGCATCCCCTTCGCCGCCTCCACGCGCGTCCTCTTCTACAACAAGACCCTGTTCGCCAAGGCCGGCATCACCCCGCCCACCACCTGGGACGAGCTGGCCTCCGACGCCAGGGCGCTCCGGGACAAGGGCGTGAAGTACCCCTTCGCGCTGCCGCTCGGGCCGGAGGAGGCGCAGGCGGAGACCATGCAGTGGCTGCTGAGCGGCGCCGGCGCGGGCACCGGCGGCAACGGCTACACCGACGACGTCGGCACCTACACGATCGACTCCGCGCAGAACGTCGACACCTTCACCTGGCTCAAGGACGACCTGGTCGGCAAGGGCCTGACCGGACCGGTCGAGCCCGGCAAGCTCAACCGCGCGGACGCCTTCGCCGCGTTCGCCGACGGGCAGGTCGGCATGCTCAACGGGCATCCCACGCTGATCCAGCAGGCCGAGAAGAAGGGCGTGCAGTTCGGCATGGTGCCGATGCCGGGGCGCACCGGTACGGCCCGGGCCTCGATGGGCGTCGCCGACTGGATGATGGGCTTCAAGCAGAACGGCCACGCCAAGCAGATCGGCGACTTCCTGAACTTCGTCTACAGCGAGAAGAACGTCCTGTCCTTCTCCCGCGCCTACGGCCTCCTGCCGGTCACGGGCTCCGCGTCGACGGCGATGAGCGAGTCCGACGCGGCCCCCGACAAGGCCCTGCACCCCTTCCTGGATCAGCTGCCCACCTCCGAGCTGTATCCGGTCGGCAAGACCTCCTGGGCGGCGGTCAGCGCGGCCGTGAAGCAGAACATCGGCCAGGCCGTCGCCCCCGGCGGCAACCCCTCCGGCGTCCTCACCCGCCTCCAGGCCACGGCCACGGCGGCGGACAGCAGCGCGAAGAACTGAGCCGGCCCGGCTGTCCGTGCCCGGCGTTACGGTGACTTCCATGGAACTCGCGGAACTGGGCACCCGGGAAAAGTCGATCCTCGCCCTGGAACGCCGGAGCTTCACGGGCCCCGGCGCGAAGGAGAGAGCGATACGCGAGGAGCTCGGCCTGGCCCCGGTCCGCTACTACCAGCTCCTGAACGCGCTCCTGGACGACCAGCGGGCCCTGGCCCACGACCCGGTGACGGTGAACCGCCTCCGCAGGGTGCGAGAGTCCCACCGCGAGAACCGCTGACGGGGAAACGGGGTCCAGAGGCGGAGCCCCAGGAGTGATACCGACCCGCGCTGGATACTGTCCGGGTATGGACCCTCTGCCGACCCCGGTCACCCCAGCCGGCCGGGACGGACTCGCCGCCCTGCTCGCGCAGCCACGCACCGCGATCGTCGGACTGGACTTCGACGGCACGCTGGCCCCCATCGTCGCCGACCCCGAACAGGCCCGCGCCCACCCCGACGCCGTACCGGCCCTCGCCGAACTCGCGCCCAAGGTGGCCTCCGTCGCCGTGATCACCGGCAGGCCGGCCGGTGTCGCGGTCCGCTACGGCGGCTTCGCCGGTGTCCCCGGTCTGGACCACCTCACCGTCCTCGGCCACTACGGCGCCGAACGCTGGGACGCGGCCACCGGCACCGTCACCGCCCCACCCCCGCACCCCGGCGTCGCCGCCGCCCGCGCGGAGCTGCCGGGCGTGCTGGACCGCGCCGGTGCCTGGCCCGGCACCTGGATCGAGGAGAAGGGCCGGGCGGTCGCGGTGCACACCCGCCGCGCCGCCGACCCCGAGGCCGCCTTCGAGGCCCTGCGCGGCCCCCTCACCGACCTCGCCGCCCGCCACGGCCTGATCGTCGAGCCCGGCCGCCTGGTCCTGGAACTGCGCCCACCCGGCATGGACAAGGGCGTCGCCCTCAGCGAGTACGTCCACAAGGTCGGCGCCGGCTCCGTCCTCTACGCCGGCGACGACCTCGGCGACCTCCCCGCCTACGCCGCCGTGGAGAAACTCCGCTCCGACGGCATCCCCGGCCTCCTGGTCTGCAGCGGCAGCACGGAGGTCACGGAACTGGCCGAGCGCGCGGACGTGGTGGTCGACGGCCCCGCCGGCGTCGTACGACTGCTGCGCGCCCTCGCCGGTCAGCTGGACTGAAGCTCCCTGAGCGCCTCCAGCTGGTCCAGGAACCACTGGGCGGGGGGAAGCGCGGTGGCCGCCGCCGCCAGCTGCTTGCTGCGGTCCGCCCGCTCCTCCGGCCGTAGCGACAGCGCCTCGTGCAGGGCCCGCGCGGTCTCCAGCACGTCGTAGGGGTTCACCGTGAACGCGTGGGTGCGCAGCTCCTCGTACGCCCCCGCCTCCCGGGACAGCACCAGCGCACAGCCCTGGTCGGAGACGACCGGGATCTCCTTGGCGACCAGGTTCATGCCGTCCCGGATCGGGTTGACCAGGGCCACGTCGGCGAGCCGGTACGCGGCGAGCGAGCGTGCGAAGTCGTCCTTCACATGGAGTACGACGGGGTTCCAACCGGGCGTGCCGTAGGCCGAGTTGATCTCCTCCGCCACCCGCCGCACCGCCGCCGTGTAGTCCCGGTAGACCGCCAGATCCTGCCGGGACGGGTACGCGAACGCCACATGGACGACCTTCTCGCGCCACTCGGGGTGGTCGTCCAGCAGCTGCCGGTACGCCAGCAGCCCGCGCACGATGTTCTTCGACAGCTCGGTGCGGTCGACCCGGACGACGGCCTTGCGCTCCTCGCCGATCTCCTTCCGCAGCACCGCCATCCACTCGTCCACGTCCGGCTGGTGCGCGCGGGTCCGCAGGAAGTCGGCGTCGGCGCCGAGCCCGTGCACCCCGATCGCCGTACCCGAGACGCTGTCCGGCCCCAGCACCGCCTCGCAGCACGCCGTGAACGCGTCCGCCCAGCGGTGGGTCAGGAAGGCCGCCCGGTCCGCGCCCAGCATGCCGTTCAGCAGTGCGGCCGCGATGTCGTCGGGCAGGAGGCGGAAGTAGTCCGGCGGCGCCCACGGGGTGTGCGAGAAGTGGCCGATCAGCAGGTCGGGGCGGAGTTCGCGGAGCATCCCGGGCACCAGGCACAGGTGGTAGTCCTGCACCAGCACCGCCGCCCCCTCGGCCGCCTCTTCGGCCAGCGCCTCGGCGAACGCCCGGTTGTACGCCTCGTACGACGCCCACTGCCGCCGGAACCCGGCGTCGAAGACCGGTTCCAGCGGGGTCTGGTACAGCATGTGGTGGACGAACCAGAGCACGGAGTTGGCGATGCCGTTGTACGCGTCGGCGTGCACGGCCGCGTCGATGTCCAGCATCCGCACCCGCTGCCCGCCGGTGTCCCCGCCCGGCAGCAGCCCGCCGCCGGCCCGCCGTACGGCCTCCCGGTCGCCGTCGCCGAGCGCCGCGCACACCCATACGGCATTGGTGTCCGGCCCGATGGCCGACAGCCCCGAGACCAGCCCGCCGCCGCCCCGCTTGGCGCGCAGCGCCCCGCCCTCGCGCACCTCGTACGAAACCGGGCCGCGGTTGGACGCGACCAGCACCTCAGCACCGCCGGTGGAAGCCATGGTCCTCAACCTAGGGCCTGCCCGGCGGATCTTGCCAGAGACGCGAGGCCTGGCACGCACATCTGCCGCGTTGTCGTCGGTCGTCGACGCTCCGCGTCGACTCCCTCCTCCGCCTTGCAGCTGCACGCACCAGCCCCCGCTCACCTGCGCCGATAAGGAACCCTTGGTTTCCTCTGGCCAGATCCGCCGGGCAGGCCCTAGCCCGGCCCGGAAACGCTCAAACGTACGGCCACGCCCGACGCCCCCGCCGTATACGACGTCCCGGCGAAGTCAGGCCACCCTGCGCTCGGCGTACTCCGCGATCTCCACCATCGGCGGCCGTTCCTCCGTGTCGACCGAGTACGTGCGCGGCTCGAAACCGTCCTCGCCCCGCTCGAACTGGGTCAGGGAAGGCCGGATCAGATGGCCCCGGGCCAGCCGCAGCTGGGCGGTGCGGTAGATCGCGGCGGCCATCCGGCCCAGCGCCTGCCCGTCCTGGTGCCGGTGCTTGCGCACGCCCACGTCCACCTGGGCGAGGGCGTCCAGGCCCGCCAGGTGCAGCGCGTCCACCAGCATGCCCAGCTCCACGCCGTACCCGACGGGGAAGGGGAGCTGTTCCAGCAGGCTGCGCCGGGCCGCGTACTCGCCGCCCAGCGGCTGCACGAAACCGGCCAGCTGCGGCCAGTGCATGTTCAGCAGCGGGCGGGCCATCAGCTCGGTGACCCGGCCGCCCTGCCCGGCGGCACCCGCGAGCGGGCGGTCGTACATGGCCTTCACCAGCGCGACCTCGGGGTCGGTGAGGAGCGGGCCGACGATGCCCGAGACGAAGTCGGCGGAGAAGTCCCGCAGGTCGGCGTCGATGAAGCAGACGATGTCCCCGCCGGTGACCAGGAGCGAGCGCCACAGCACCTCGCCCTTGCCCGGGACGGCCGGAACGCGCGGCAGGATCGCGTCGCGGTGGACGACCCGCGCGCCCGCCGCGGCGGCGACCTCGGAGGTGCGGTCGGTGGAGCCGGAGTCCACGACGACGATCTCGTCGACGAGCGGGACCCGCTCCATCAGGTCGTGCCGGATGACCGTGACGATGTCGCCGACGGTCTCCTCCTCGTTGAGCGCGGGCAGGACGACGCTGATCGTCTGGCCCGTGCGCTGCTTGGCGGCCAGGAGTCGGGGGAGCGGGCGATCGGTCACGGACCAGGAGCGGGTGGCCAGCCAGCGCTCGACTTCTTCCAGCACGGTCTGCGGCTCCTCACTGTTCGTGATCACAGGTGGTGTCTGTGTGATCCATCTCGCGGTTCGGACGACTATCTCAACTGTCCTGGCCTTCGGTTACAGTCTTGAACAACGCCGATGACCATCGCATGTCGGGGGTCGCGCGCGTCCACAACCGCTCACACAACCGCATACCGCTCATCCAGAGGGGCAGAGGGACACGGCCCGATGAAGCCCCGGCAACCCTCCAGTCGGTTCTTGTCACGTTGACGTGGCGAGGCTCCCGGCTAGGGAAGGTGCCAAATCCGTCTCACGGCGAGATGCGTCGTGAGGAAGATGAGGAGAAAGGGCCTCGCCTCCATGGCTGTGCAGACAGTTGCAAGCACCTCCACTCCCACCGTAGACCTCGGTCCGGCCGCGGCCCTGAGCTGTCGCGAGTGCGGTCACCGTGTCCCGCTCGGCCCGGTCTTCGCGTGCGAGGAGTGTTTCGGCCCGCTGGAGATCGCCTACGACTTCTCCGCCTACGGCACCGAAGAGCTGCGCAGGCGGATCGAGGCCGGCCCCGCGAACATCTGGCGGTACGCCCCCCTGCTGCCCGTCCCGGCCGACGTCGCCGACAAGCCGAACATCAACCCCGGCTGGACCAAGCTCGTCAAGGCCGACAACCTCGCCCGTGAACTCGGCGTCACCGGCGGCCTGTTCGTCAAGGACGACTCCGGCAACCCGACGCACTCCTTCAAGGACCGGGTCGTCGCCCAGGCCCTGGAGGCCGCCCGCGCCTTCGGCTTCACCACCCTCTCCTGCTCCTCCACGGGCAACCTGGCCGGTGCCGTCGGCGCCGCCGCCGCCCGCGCCGGCCTGCGCTCCTGCGT
Organism: Streptomyces sp. NPDC020192; assembly: GCF_044388685.1. Classification (NCBI taxonomy): domain Bacteria; kingdom Bacillati; phylum Actinomycetota; class Actinomycetes; order Kitasatosporales; family Streptomycetaceae; genus Streptomyces; species Streptomyces sp. NPDC020192. The sequence continues at coordinate 140,887 of NZ_JBIRXG010000012.1, forward strand.
GTTCATTCCGCACGACCTGGAGCAGGGCAAGGTCGTCATGGCCGCGGTCTACGGCGGCGAGCTGGTCGGCATCGAGGGCAACTACGACGACGTCAACCGCTTCTGCTCCGAACTGATCGGCGACCCGGCCGGCGAGGGCTGGGGCTTCGTCAACGTCAACCTGCGGCCGTACTACGCCGAGGGCTCCAAGACCCTCGCGTACGAGGTCTGCGAGCAGCTCGGCTGGCGGCTGCCGGACCAGATCGTGGTCCCGATCGCCTCCGGCTCCCAGCTCACGAAGATCGACAAGGGTCTGCAGGAGCTGATCAAGCTCGGACTGGTCGAGGACCGTCCGTACAAGATCTTCGGTGCGCAGGCCGAGGGCTGCTCGCCGGTGTCGACCGCCTTCAAGGCCGGTCACGACGTCGTACGGCCCCAGAAGCCGAACACCATCGCCAAGTCCCTGGCCATCGGCAACCCGGCCGACGGGCCGTACGTCCTGGACATCGCGCGCCGTACGGGTGGTGCGGTGGAGGACGTGACCGACGAGCAGGTCGTGGACGCGATCAAGCTGCTGGCCCGCACCGAGGGCATCTTCGCCGAGACGGCGGGTGGCGTGACGGTCGGCGTGACGCGCAAGCTGATCGAGAACGGCGTCCTCGACCCGTCGCTCACCACGGTCGTCCTCAACACCGGCGACGGCCTGAAGACCCTCGACGCGGTGGCCGGCACGGGGCTCACCGCCACCATCCGTCCGACCCTGGACTCCTTCCGAGAGGCTGGCCTCGCATGAGCGTGACCGTTCGCATCCCCACCATCCTGCGCACCTACACCGGCGGTCAGGCCGAGGTCGCCGCCGAGGGCGCGACCCTCGCCGAGGTCATCGGGGACCTGGAGAAGAACCACACCGGTATCGCCGCCCGCGTCCTGGACGACCAGGGCAAGCTGCGCCGGTTCGTGAACGTCTACGTCAATGACGACGACGTGCGCTTCGAGCAGGGCCTGGAGACGGCCACGCCCGACGGCGCGGGTGTCTCCATCATTCCCGCGGTGGCCGGCGGCTGCTGATCGAGCTGACCGGATGACCGGTCATTACCTTCGGTAATCCGGGTTACTGATTGTTCATCGAATGGCCCCTTCCGTGAGAGAAACGGAGGGGGCCATTCTGTGTGATTGAGCGCGGTAGAGTTGGGGAACTCGCGCCGGACCTGCGGGTCGCAGGTCCCGGATTTCACGCCGCGGGCCCGATAAGAAGTAGCCAAAGTATGCGGGCTATATGCGGCTTTCGTACCTCTTTGTACGGCCCGACTTGCCCTGAATCCGGCCGAATTCTAGGCAGATTCCGGACCGGGGTCGTCCAGATTTCTCGTCCGATTGACCTGTTGCAGACGGCAGTTGGACAGATACATTCAGCCGCGGTCGACGCGTTCCGGCGCACGCCCCCGACCGATGGGGGGTGAGGTCTGACCCGGGTCCGCGAAGTGTGGATCTGTGCAAGGGCCAGTAATAGGGGAGTTAGGCATGGCTCAGGGCACCGTCAAGTGGTTCAACGCGGAGAAGGGGTACGGCTTCATCGCGGTCGACGGTGGTGCGGACGTCTTCGTCCATTACAGCGCCATTCAGATGGACGGCTACCGCACCCTGGAAGAGGGGCAGCGGGTGGAGTTCGAGATCTCGCAGGGCCAGAAGGGCCCGCAGGCCGACATGGTTCGCCTCAGCGCCTGAACGTTTCTTGTCCGAAGGGCCTGCACCTCGCGAGGGGTGCGGGCCCTTCGTCGTACCCACGCCGTGCTCGGGTCACCCGGCTGTTCGCGCGCGGCTGACGGCCCCCGCCGAGGGCCGAGAGGCGCTTGCACTCGCCACCCCCGAGTGCTAATCATTGGCGTTAGCACTCTGAAGGTGAGAGTGACAAAGAAGGACCGGGTCGGTGAGGTCCGCAGGCCACGTGGGGCAAGGAACCACAGGCCGGCGAGCCGTCCGTCGCGGGCGCGGGCGCGGTCCGAAGGAATCACCCCCAGTCCTGGAGGGACCACTTCACATGGCCAAGATCATCGCGTTCGACGAGGAGGCGCGGCGCGGCCTCGAGCGCGGCATGAACCAGCTCGCGGACGCCGTGAAGGTGACGCTCGGCCCCAAGGGCCGCAACGTCGTCCTCGAGAAGAAGTGGGGCGCCCCCACGATCACCAACGATGGTGTCTCCATCGCCAAGGAGATCGAGCTCGAGGACCCGTACGAGAAGATCGGCGCCGAGCTGGTCAAGGAAGTCGCGAAGAAGACGGACGACGTCGCCGGTGACGGCACGACGACCGCGACCGTCCTGGCCCAGGCCCTGGTCAAGGAGGGTCTGCGCAACGTAGCCGCCGGCGCCAACCCGATGGCCCTCAAGCGGGGTATCGAGAAGGCCGTCGAGGCCGTCTCCGCCGCCCTGCTGGAGCAGGCGAAGGACGTCGAGACCAAGGAGCAGATCGCCTCCACCGCGTCCATCTCCGCCGCCGACACCCAGATCGGCGAGCTGATCGCCGAGGCCATGGACAAGGTCGGCAAGGAAGGCGTCATCACCGTCGAGGAGTCGCAGACCTTCGGTCTCGAGCTCGAGCTCACCGAGGGCATGCGCTTCGACAAGGGCTACATCTCGGCGTACTTCGCCACCGACATGGAGCGTATGGAGGCCGTCCTCGACGACCCGTACATCCTGATCGCCAACTCCAAGATCTCCTCGGTCAAGGACCTGCTCCCGCTGCTGGAGAAGGTCATGCAGTCGGGCAAGCCGCTGCTGATCATCGCCGAGGACGTCGAGGGTGAGGCCCTGTCGACCCTGGTCGTCAACAAGATCCGCGGCACCTTCAAGTCCGTCGCCGTCAAGGCCCCGGGCTTCGGCGACCGCCGCAAGGCGATGCTGAACGACATCGCCATCCTCACCGGTGGCGAGGTCATCTCCGAGGAGGTCGGTCTCAAGCTCGAGAACACCTCCCTGGACCTGCTGGGCACGGCCCGCAAGGTCGTCATCACCAAGGACGAGACCACCATCGTCGACGGTGCCGGCTCCTCCGAGCAGGTCGCGGGCCGGGTGAACCAGATCCGCGCCGAGATCGAGAACAGCGACTCGGACTACGACCGCGAGAAGCTGCAGGAGCGCCTGGCGAAGCTCGCCGGCGGTGTCGCGGTCATCAAGGCCGGTGCCGCCACCGAGGTGGAGCTCAAGGAGCGCAAGCACCGCATCGAGGACGCCGTCCGCAACGCCAAGGCGGCCGTCGAGGAGGGCATCGTCGCCGGTGGTGGCGTGGCCCTGCTGCAGGCCTCCCAGGTCTTCGAGAAGCTGGAGCTCGAGGGTGACGAGGCGACCGGCGCCAACGCCGTGAAGCTCGCGCTGGAGGCCCCGCTGAAGCAGATCGCCGTCAACGGTGGTCTCGAGGGCGGCGTCGTCGTGGAGAAGGTGCGCAACCTGGCCGTCGGCCACGGTCTGAACGCCGCCACGGGTGAGTACGTCGACATGATCGCCGAGGGCATCATCGACCCGGCGAAGGTGACCCGTTCCGCCCTGCAGAACGCCGCCTCCATCGCCGCGCTGTTCCTCACCACCGAGGCCGTCATCGCCGACAAGCCGGAGAAGGCCGCCGCGGCCGCTCCGGGCGGCATGCCGGGCGGTGACATGGACTTCTGAGCCTGATCGACAAGGCTCGGTTTTCCCACCGAGGGCGGCACACCCAGCTTCTGGCTGGGGGTGCCGCCCTCGGGCGTATCCGGGCCATGTCCTGGGTCACACAGACGGCGGACCGCGGTCCGGAATGTGGGCCGGCGCGTAGGTGGTTACTTAAGGAGCTGCAACAATGCGTGCACACATACCGACCGGTTAACCCCGTTGTCCATGAGGAGCCCCACGTGACCGCCACGCCGACCCCCGCCTCCCGCGCGGCCCAGATACTCTCCCGCCCGATCGCGCTCAACGGCCTCACCGTGCCGAACCGGATCGTGATGGCGCCGATGACCCGGATGTTCTCTCCCGGCGGCATCCCCGGCGAGGACGTGCGGTCGTACTACGCGCGCCGTGCCGCCGCCGGGGTCGGCCTGATCGTCACCGAGGGCACCTACGTGGGCCACGACTCGGCCGGCCAGAGCGACCGCGTGCCCCGCTTCCACGGCGAGGAGCAGCTGGCGGGCTGGGCGAAGGTCGCCGAGGACGTGCACAAGGCAGGCGGCACGATCGTCCCGCAGCTGTGGCACATCGGCATGGTCCGCAAGGACGGCGAGGCGCCCTTCCCGGACGCCCCCGCCGTCGGCCCCTCCGGTCTGGTCACCGCGGGCGCCGAGCCCACCGGCAAGGCCATGACGCAGAAGGACCTGGACGACGTCATCGGCGCATTCGCCGAGGCCGCTGCCGCCGCCGAGCGCATCGGCTTCGACGGCGTGGAGATCCACGGCGCCCACGGCTACCTCCTCGACCAGTTCCTGTGGGAGGGCACCAACCGTCGTACCGACGCCTACGGTGGCGACCTGGTGGCCCGGACGAAGTTCTCCGCCGAGATCGTCGCGGCCGTGCGTGAGGCCGTCTCCGCCGAGTTCCCCGTCATCTTCCGCTACTCGCAGTGGAAGCAGCAGGACTACACCGCCCGCCTCGCCGAGACCCCGGAGGAGCTGGACGCCATCCTGACCCCGCTCGCCGCGGCCGGTGTCGACGTCTTCCACGCCTCCACCCGCCGTTACTGGCTGCCGGAGTTCGAGGGCTCGGACCTGAACCTGGCCGGCTGGACGAAGAAGATCACCGGCAAGCAGGTCATCACGGTCGGCTCGGTCGGCCTCGACGGCGAGTTCCTGGGCGCCTTCCAGGGCCAGGGCTCCGAGGTCAAGGGCATCGACAACCTCCTCGACCGGCTGGAGGCCGACGAGTTCGACATGGTCGCCGTCGGCCGCGCGCTGCTCCAGGACCCGGAGTGGGCGGCCAAGGTGCTCGCCGACCGTTTCGACGAGCTGAAGCCGTACGACGCTGCGTCGCTGAAGACCCTCAGCTGACGGCTCGGTTCGGGCACTTGTGATCGTCCTCGTCCGTTCTGCTGATGACCAGTCAGGGCAGCGAGGAGCGAGTGATGACGACGAGCGAGTCCCAGGCCCCGGAAAACGACGTCCCGGACCCCGATGGTCCAGGCGGTCCCGTGGTGCGCACCGCCTCCGGCGCGGTGCGCGGCCTGCGGGAGCGGGGGCTGTCGGTGTTCCGGGGCATCCCCTTCGCCGCGCCCCCCGTCGGGCCGGACCGCTTCCAGGCCCCGCGGCCGCCCCGCCCCTGGGACGGCATACGTGAGACGTACGCGTTCGGGCCGCCGTCCCCGCAGGAGCCCGGCTTCAGCGGACGCGCGGCCCAACTTCCCTCCGTGGCGGGCGACGAGTGGCTGACGGTCAACGTCTGGACCCCGGACCCGGACCCGTCCGCCGCCCGCCCGGTGCTGGTGTGGATCCACGGCGGGGCGTACAGACTGGGCCATGGCGGTCAGCCGGGCTACGACGCCCAGCACCTGGCGCGGGAGGGTGACGTCGTGGTCGTCACCTTCAACTACCGCTTGGGCATGGAGGGTTTCGCCCTGTGGACCGGTGCCCCCGCCAACCGGGGCCTGCTGGACCAGGTGGCGGCCCTGGAGTGGGTCCAGGAGAACATCGCCGGGTTCGGCGGCGACCCGGCCCAGGTCACCGTGTTCGGCGAGTCGGCGGGCGCGGGCAGCATCGCCTCGCTGCTGGCCATGCCCAGAGCGCGCGGCCTGTTCCGGCGCGCGATCGGCCAGAGCGTGCCCGGCACCCTCTTCTCCGTCGACCTGGCCCGTGACATCGCCACGGAGCTGGCGGCCGAGGTGGGCCGTACGCCCACCGTGGCCGACCTGAGCGAGGTGGATCCGCAGCAGCTCACCCGGGCGGGCCAGACGCTGGGCGCCAAGATGCCGGCGTACACCGGCCGTTGGGGTCAGGCGGGCCCGACCTCCGTCCCCTTCGCCCCGGTGGTCGACGGCGACGTACTGCCCACGACACCGTGGGAGGCGCTGGCGGCGGGCGCGGGGCGGGAGGTGGACCTCCTCGTCGGGCACAATCGCGACGAGTTCCGCCTCTTCCTGGTCATGGCTGACCTGGTCGGCAAGATCACGGACGACCGGGCGGGGCAGACCCTGCGGTTGTACGCGCCGGGGGGTGCGACGGGCGAGGCGGCCTACCGCTCGGCCTTCCCCGACGCCGGCCCGGAGCTGCTCTTCGAACGCGTCCAGACCGACTGGCTGTTCGCGATACCCAGCCTGCGCCTGGCGGAGGCCCAGCTCGCGGGCGGCGGCCGCGCCCATGTCTACGAGCTGACCTGGCCGGCCCCCGACGGCACCGGCGTGCTCGGCGCCTGCCACGTCCTGGACATCCCGTTGCTCTTCGGCACGTACGGCGCCGACCTGGGCGCTCTGTTCTTCCCCGGCGGCAAGCCCACCCCGGAGGCGGAGCGGCTCACCGCGTTCCTCCAGCACGCCTGGCTGGCCTTCGCCCGCACCGGCGACCCGGGCTGGCCGGAGTACGACACCGACAGCCGCGCCGTACAGATCCTGGACGCCGAGCCGCGCGTGGGGCCGTATCCGGAGGAGGGGAGCCGGCGCATCTGGGAGGGGTACGCGTTCGGTGCCCTGCCGCTGCTATAGGTTGCCCATCGGCTCGATGTCGACACGCACGGGCGTGCCCCACACGCGCAGCACCTCGTAGTCGGTGAACTCGTGCACGAGCCGGTACGCCATGGCGGGCCGGGACGATCTGCGCTGGGCGGCGAGATACGCCTCGGCCTCGCGCCGGTCCCGCCGGGGCGTGCCGCACAGCTGCCACTCCTGCCCGTTCCAGGCCTCCGGCAGCCAGCGCTGCTGCGGCTGGGGCCGGTCGGCACGGACGCCGTAGCGGGAGGGGGCGGTGACCGCGGGGGCGGGTTCGGCGCGCCCGCCTTGGTACTCCGACCGGCGGGCCGCCCGGCGCCGGGTCTCGCAGAGCAGACACAGGTCGGGCGCGCTCTCGTCCACGGGGCCCTGCGGATGCTCGGGGCACCGGGTCGTGAGGGCGCTGGTGGCGACACTCTCGTCCAGCAGATCGAGCGCCCGGCGCAGATCGGCCTTGATCTCGTGCAGCCGGGAGTCCGGGGTGTCCCCGGTCAGGGCCTCCCCGTGCTCCCCGACGAGCCGCAGGGCCCGTCCGAGGGCGGTGAGCTGGGCGTGGTTCATGGTCAGTCCGCGTAGTCCTTCAGTTTCTCCGTGTCCAGCGTGATGCCGACGGGGTCGGGCAGCGCTACTGGGGATCCCCAAGGGTACGAGAGTGTCCGTTGGTAGTGGCCTTCCTTCGGCTCGCTGAAGACCGTGAGGTCTGGTCGTCGCGGTCGATGAGGATGCCGTCGGGGTCGGACCAGTCGCCTTGCCCTTTGAAGTAGTCGCGCCGTGCGAATGCTCCATCCGCGATGGCACGTCCGTTGCGATCTGCCTCTGTCTTGCATCCGCGCGAAATCCGGCTGCATCCTCCGCGTACCCGCCTCAAGCTGCCCGATGAACGTCCCGCTCACGAACAGCTTCGCGCCCAGCATGGCGCGCGGCGATGACGACGGGTCGAGGTCCTTGCGGCCTGCCATCGAGACTCCCTCTCCCACAGTTCGCATTGTTGGGGCGCCCTGGCTGGCCAGGCTAGCGAGCCGTCGACCACGCTGTGTAGCACATGCGGAACTCACCGTGGAAGTAGGCAAAGGTGCGCACCACCGAAGAGATCGTGGAGTCGTTGCGGGACGCCCTCGCCGGGGTCGGTGTCGTGTTGCCGTCCCTGTGCGTCGACCCGGTGACCGGCGCGAGCGACGAACCCTTTGCGTTGGTCGACTTGGGGCGCTGCAATGTCCGTACCGCCGAGCGGCTGACGGACGTGCTGAAGACGATGTCCGTCGGTGAGGGGCTGCGGGCCAGGGTGCGGCAGGTCAATCGGGAGAGGCGCAACTGTTGAGCAGACTGGTCGAGGCCCTGCACCGCTTCAACGCCGCTCACCCCTGGGACCACAACGCGCACTATCACCGCTGGCTGCTCCGGCAGTTGCCGCGCCGGTTCGGCAGCGCGCTGGACGTGGGGTGCGGCAGTGGGGATCTGGTGCGGCGGCTGGCCGGGCGGGCGGAGTCGGTCGTCGGGGTGGACGCGGACGAGGAGATTCTGCGGCGGGCACGGGAAGCGACCCCCGCCGACGGCCCCGTCACCTACACCCGCGCCTCCGCGCCGGACGGTCTCCCGCCCGGCCCCTACGACGCCATCACCTGCGTCGCCGTACTCCACCACCTCCCGTTCGCCGAGACCCTGGCCCGGTTCCGGGAGGAGCTGGCGCCTGGCGGCACTCTGGTGGTCGTCGGCTGTGCGCGGGCCGAGGGGCCTCTCGATCACCTGACAGGGCTGGTGGCCATACCGCTCAACCTTCTCACGGGGTGGATCAAGAACCGGGGGCGGGCCACGGCGCACCGGCCGGTTTCCATGACGGCCCCGGTCCGTGACCCGGAGATGACCCTCGCCGAGATCGGCCGCGAGGCTCGCCGGATCCTGCCCGGCGCCCGACTCCGCCGCCGGCTCTTCTGGCGCTACACCCTGGTCTGGCGCGCCCCTCGTCAGTGACGGATGAGGCTGCCTTCGCCGCACGTGGGCGTGTCGAAGTGCAGCGGCAGCGGGGAGACGGCGTTGGCGACGGGGAGCACGGCGAGGTCTTCGGCGCACTTCGTGGTACCGGTGGCCGTCCAGTGGCCGCTGTCCTCGGCGTGGGCGTGGGCGTGGGCGTGGGCGGGGGCGGCCAGGGCGGCGGCGGAGGCGGCCGTGAGGGCGGCGGTGGCCAGGAACTTCATCTTCGTCATGCCGGGGGAACGACCGCCCGGGGCGGGGTGTTACGCCGGTGCGGCCGGTTGGGGACTCACTCCCGCTCAGCGGGGCGCGTGGGCCAGCGCGGCGCGCAGGTGGCCGCCGGACTCCTCCAGAAGACGGGCGGCGGTGGGGCCGTCGACGTCGGCGAGGAGGGCGAGGATCGCGTTCTTCACCTCACCGCCCGACTGGGCCAGCGCCCGCTCGATCTCCTCGTCGCCCGCCCCCGTGGCCAGGGCGACGATACGGCGGGAGCGGGCGCGGAGTTTGTCGTTCGACGCGCGGACGTCGACCATCAGGTTCCCGTACGTCTTGCCCAGCCGGATCATCGTGATGGTGGAGAGCATGTTGAGGACCAGCTTCTGGGCCGTGCCCGCCTTCAGACGCGTGGAGCCGGTGATCAGCTCCGGGCCCACGACCACCTCGATGCCGTGCTCGGCGGCGGCCGCGAGCGCGCTGTGCTCGTTGCAGGCCAGGCCGATCGTCAGCGCGCCCACCGCCCGGGCGTGTTCGACGGCGCCGATCGCGTAGGGGGTGCGGCCGGACGCGGAGATGCCGACCACGGTGTCATCGGGGGTCGGTTTCAGCGCGTCCAGGTCCTGCCGGGCCAGCTCCCTGGAGTCCTCGGCGCCTTCCACCGAGGTGACCATGGCCGTGGGTCCGCCCGCGATCAGGCCGACGACCTGGGCGGGGTCGGTGTTGAAGGTGGGCGGGCACTCGGAGGCGTCCAGCACGCCGAGCCGGCCCGCCGTACCGGCACCGGCGTAGATCAGCCGCCCGCCGCGCGCCATCCGCTCGGCCACGGCGTCGATGGCGGCGGCGATCCGGGGCAGTTGCGTCGCCACGGCGGCGGGGACACCGGCGTCCTCGCCGTTCATCAGGCGGGCGATGTCGAGGGTGGGCAGACGGTCGATGTCGGCGAGGTCGGGGCGGAAGGCCTCGGTGGTCAGGGAAGCCAACTGCTGTCGCAGGTCAGGGGAGGTCATGAGGGGGGCGGCTCTCTCAGGTCTCTCAGGTTCGGGTTCGCGTGCGGTTACTCACCTGGGTTTGGTGCGATGCCGATGCGCCAGCGCCTCGTACGACGCGGCCAGGGCGGGCGCCGCCGTCTCGTACGTCCGCTGGGCCACTCCCACGAACAGGCAGTCCACCACGAGCAGTTGACTGGTCCGCGAGGACATCGCGGCGGGTCGCAGCTCGCTCTCCCGTGAGGTGGACGTGGTCAGTACGTGGTCGGCGTACTGGGTGACCGGCGAGTCGGGCCGGCCGGTGATGGCCACGGTGGTGGCCCCGCGCTCGAAGGCGACCCGCAGCGGCTCGATGACGTCCCCCGTCGAGCCGGAGTGGGTGATCGCGATCGCCACGTCGCCCGAGCGCAGCTGCACCGCGTTGGTCACCGCGAGGTGCGGGTCGCTGTGGGCGTGGGCTATGAGGCCGATGCGGAGCAGCTTCTGGGTGAGGTCCTGGGCGACCAGCCCGGACGCCCCTATGCCGTAGACGTCGGTCCGCCGTGCGCCGGCCAGCGCGGTGACGGCGGCGCCCAGCTGGGCCGTGTCGAGTCCGGCGGCGGTGTCGGCGAGGGTCTGCTGCTCCTCGTAGGCGAGCTTGGTGACGACGTCGGCCAGCGGGTCGTCCACGGCGATGTCGGTCGTGATGGCGGGCGCGCGGCCGGACTGCTGCTGGGCGGCGAGGCCTGCGAGGGCGAGCCGCAGGTCCCGGTAGCCCGGGTAGCCGAGCAGGCGGGCGGTGCGGACGACCGTGGCCTCGCTGGTGCCGGTGAGTTCGGCCAGGCCGGTGACCGTGAGGGCGGCGCAGCCGGCCGGGTCGTTCGCGACGGCCTCGGCGACGCGGTGCATGGACCGGGTCATGGAAGGGGCGAGGCTGCGCACCTTCGCGGCGAGGGAGCCGCCCGGACTGCCGAAAATTTCCTTCACGTCCTGGGTCACGGATGAAAGATATTTTCGGTTCGGTGGTGTGGTCAAGAGTGCGCACAATGGTTCTATGCAGCCCATCACTCCCCTTGAGCAGGCCCTGCACGCCGCCCGCGCGCTGGTGCTGGCCGATCTGGTCGCGGGCGAGGTCGCTCAGGCGGACGTGGTCTCGCTGGTCGAGGACTCCGTCGCGGAGCGGCGCTGGTGGGTCGAGCAGTGGCCGGACGGCATGGCCTACATCGCCGGGCTGGTCGCCCAGGACGTACAGGACGCGCTGCTGGAGCGGTACGGCCGCTGGCCGCTGTGCCCGGTGTGCGGCTCGGGCGACCCGCACGCCCTCGACGTGGAGCCGGAACTGGGCCCCGATCCGCACTGGGTCTGCCACAAGGCGGGCGTGCGCGTCGCGGCGGTGGGCTCGCTGTCCTCGGCCACCGGCCAAGCGACCTCGTCGTGACCCTGTACATCGACCCGCCCGCCTGGCCGGGACACGGGCGCATGTGGTCGCACCTGGTCAGCGACGTGTCGTACGACGAACTCCACGCGTTCGCCGAGAAGCTGGACCTGCCCCGGCGCGCCTTCGACGGCGACCACTACGACCTTCCCGCCCACCGGTACCCGGACGCGGTGGCCGCCGGGGCGGTGGAGGTCAGCAGCCGCACGGTGGTACAGCTGCTGCACTCCTCCGGGCTACGGCGCAGGAAGGGCCCTCAGGCGCGGCGGATGTAGAGCTGGAGCCCGTCGTCCATGCCGTGCTGGTCGCGGGCGATCCGCTCCTCCTCCACGGTCGCCCGGGTGAAGCCGGCCCGGGACACCACGCGCTGGGACGGGATGTTGGCGTGTTCGATGGTCGCGATCACCATCGAGACGTCGTCCCGGGCCAGCGCCCGCTCGGTCAGCGTGCGCAGCGCCTCGGTGGCGTACCCCTGGCCCCGGGCGCCTTCGGCGAGGTCGTAGCCGACCTCCACCCAGCCCTCCTCGTTCGGGGCGCCGTGGAAGCCGATGCCGCCGATCGCGCGGCCGTCCTCGTGCCGTACGAGGGCGAAGACTCCGAACTCCGGCCGGTGCACGCCCGCTTCGTACGCCTTCACCAGGAAGCCGGAGGCGTCTCGGGTGCCCTCGTAGGGGCCGCCCTCGATCCAGTCGAAGCCGCCGTCGCCGCCGAGGCGCAGATCGCGGGCGGCGGCGGGGCGGATGCCGGTGAGCGTGACCCGCTCGGCGGGGATGACGAGGTTGTTGTACCAGTTCCAGTCGGTGACCGGGGCGCGGCCGGGCAGCTCGCCGCGGCCGGTGGCCCACAGCAGGGTCGGCCAGGGTTCGGGACCGGGCTGGACGTGCGGGAAGAGCCAGGTCAGGACGGACTCGGCGAGAGCCGCGGACGGCTCGTACGCGAGGCCCAGTCCCTCGGCGATGTCATGGGTGTGCAGGAGCGTCTCGGTGACGGCCATCGCCGCGAAGCCCTCGCGGTCGGCGCTGCCGAAGGGCTGGACGTGGAAGGCGCGGACGCCGGGCGGGGCGGTGCGGACGGCGGCGGCCAGCAGGGCGCCGGTCGCCTCGACGACGTCGAGCACGCCGGTGTTGTCGGCGCCCTCGGCGAGGCTGACGCGGAGCGGCAGACGGCCGGCCGTCACGCCTCCGGCGAGGCGGGAGGAGTACGCGGTGAAGGCCTCGACGAGGTGGAACGCCGTGGCGCGGCAACTCCACTCCAGGCGCCCGGCCTTGACGTCCTCCCAGTCCCGCTCCACCGCCGGTCGCAGTGCGGCCATGCAGCCCGCGACGGCCTCGTTCACATCGTCCCCGTTGATCGTTCGCATGAGGCGCACTCTAGGGAAGGCGGGGCCTCAGGGCGAGAGCAATTCCAGCTCGGATGCGAGGTTGTAGCGGGCGGTGGCCTCCCAGTGCTCCCTGCCGTACGGGGTGCGGAACAGTCGTGGCAGGTCCAGGAGCTGGCGCAGGACCGCCGAACGCCCTTCCCTGAAGGCGTCGTTGGGAACGAAGTGGTACTCCTCGCGCACCTCCGCGGTGTAGACGGCGTACGCCGACGGGGGCGCGGCCAGGATCGCGAGGTCCGCATCGCACAGCACCTGGCCGTCGCGGTCGTCGTCGGCCGGGTCGTGCGTGACGGTGAGCCGGACCAGCCGGGCCACCTCGGCGGTCTTGTCCTGCGCGACCCCGGCCTCGGGAAGCGCGCGCTCGGCGAGGCGGGCGGAGCGCTCCTCGTTCGTCGACCGTTCCGGCAGGTAGACGGCGTCGTGGAACCAGGCGGCCAGGCGTACCACGTCCGGGTCGTCCGCGTACTCCTCGAGTACGTCGATGCGGTCGAGGACGGCCGTGAGGTGCTCAAGGGTGTGGTACCGGCGCTGCGGCTCCTGCCAGCGGCGCAGCAGGGCATCGGCGTACCGGTACGGGTCCGGGGCGCAGGAGTCGTCGTCCCGTGCCGCGAGCAGGGCGCGCAGCCAGCGGGACCGCAGGGCGTCGAGGTCGGCCATGGGCACATTGTGGCGTGCTGTCGGCCGTGGCGCGGGGCAGGGCGTACCCTTGAATTGGACTAGACCTCTAGGGCTGTCCCTGGACCTGTAGCCGCCGATGAATGGGGTGCCATGAGCAAGCGTGCAGTCCTGGAGGTGATCGCGCTCGACGTCGAGGACGCGGTCGCCGCCCAGGCGGGAGGCGCGGATCGCCTGGAGCTGGTCACCGAGATGGCGGCCGACGGACTCACCCCCGCGCCCGCCACCGTCGCCGGCATCCGGGCGGCCGTCGACATCGACCTGCGCGTGATGCTGCGGCTGGCGGACGGCTTCGCGGCCGGGGACGCCGGGAACGTGGAGCGTCTGGTCCGGGTGGCGGGCGAGATGCGGGACGCGGGCGCCGACCAGTTCGTGCTCGGGTTCCTCGACGCGGACGGCGGGGTGGACCTGGCGGCGGTGGAGCGGGTGGCCGGCGTGCTGGACGGCTGCGCGTGGACCTTCCACCGCGCGATCGACCGCGCCGCCGACCGCGACGCGCTGCGCAAGCAGCTCGCCGACCTGCCCGGCCTGGACACCTACCTCACGGCGGGCGCCGCGGGCGGGGTGGACGAGGGGCTGGCGACGCTGGTCGCCGAGGCGGGGCGCCGGGGCGAGCCCGGGTACGACCAGACGGTGCTCGTGGGTGGGGGGTTGCGCCTGGAGCACGTTCCACGGCTGCGGGCCGCCGGCATCGACGCCTTCCACATCGGCGGCGCGGCCCGGCCCTCCGGGTGGGAGGGGCCGGTTTCCGAGGCTGCCGTGCGGGAGTGGCGGAGGGTGCTGGACGGGGAGTAGTGCCGGTCCCCGCCCGGTGTCGTCACGCGGTCGCGAGGACGACCAGGACGAAGAGGAACACCACACCGAAGCCCGAGAGCGGGAGCAGGCCGAACATACCGGCCGGGCGGCGGAACACCGGGAGGCCCGGGTCCAGGCCGGGGCCCAGGGCGGCCGTCGGGGCGGGGAGCTTCCGGATCTTGGACAGGGTGAAGAGGTTGATCAGCAGCGTGATGGGCGTGATGATCATCGACATCGGACCCCACCAGCCCTTCGCCAGGGTGTCCGACTGCATCTTCCGGAAGACGGCGAGCCCGCAGGGGTGGCAGAAGGTGCCCTTCCGCCACAGGTTCCGCATCACGATCAGCATGCCCTGGTGACCCCGGATCGTCATGCGTGCGGCGGGCGCGGCCCCGCACACCTCGCAGCCGGGGCCGCCGGGCGCGGGCGCGGTCGCGGCGGCGCCGTACGGCTGGGCCGGGTACGGCGCGGGTGCCTGCTGGTGCGCCCCCGGCGCCTGCTGATACGGGCCGGGTGCCTGCGCGTACGCGGCAGGCTGCTGCTGGTACGACCCCGGCGCCTGCTGCTGGTACGACCCCGGCGCCTGCTGCTGGTAGGGCCCGGGTGCCTGCTGGTACTGGCCAGGCGCCTGCTGGTACGGCGCCGGCTGCTGCGCGTACGGCCCTGGAGCCTGCGGGTAGGCGGAATGCGGGGACGGTGGTGTGCTCAACGGAGGCCCTTCAGAGGGGGACATGACAGACCTGACAGAACGGCACCGCAGCCTACTCGTCCGCTCCGACAGTCCCCGCGTCGGCTCAGCCCAGTTGTGCGGGCAACGGCGCCGCGTGCGTCACGATCAGCCCGGACACCGCTCGGGTGAGAGCCACGTACAGGCGTCGTAGCCCCGTCCGCTCGTCCGGCTCTCCGTCCACCACCGCCTGGGGTTCGTCCAGGGCGACGTAGTCGTACTCGAGGCCCTTGGCGAGGGAGGCCGGGACCAGGGTGAGGCGGGTGTCGCGGGTGGTCTCCTCGCCGGGGGCGAGGTAGCCGAGGCCCGCCGCCGTCAGGGCCTCGGCCAGGACCGGGACGCGGGCGTCGGCGGCGATCAGGCCGATCGAGCCCTCGTTGCGGAGCAACTCCTCGCAGGCCGCGACGACGTCGGCGGTCTCAGTGACAGGGCGGACCTCGAAGAAGCCGGGGTTCTCCCGGACCGAGGCGACCGGGGTGAGGCCGGGGGCGATGTGGGGCAGGAGCCGGGAGGCGTACGTGATGACGTCCGTCGGCACGCGGAAACCGGCCGTCAGCTCCTCGATCACGCCCTCGCGTTTGCCGAGGTGGGCCAGTGCCTCGTCCCAGCTACGGGTCGCCCACGGGGTCGTGCCCTGGGCCAGGTCGCCGAGGACGGTCGCGCTGCCGGTGGTGCAGCGGCGGCCGACCGAGCGGTACTGCATGGGGGACAGGTCCTGCGCCTCGTCCAGGACGACATGGCCGAGCGAGTGCGTGCGCTGGATCAGATCCGTCGCCTCGTCGATCAGCACCGTGTCCGCCGCCGACCACTTGGCCGACTTCACGCTGCGCACCGGCTTGGCCCACAGGATCGTCTTCCGCTCGTCCTCGTCGAGGATCCCCTCGGCGTGCTCGGCCAGGAAGTCGGCGTCGGTCAGCAGGCGCAGGACCAGCTTCGCCGGGTCCACGGCCGGCCAGATGACCTTCACGGCCGCCTTGACCGCGCTGTTGCGGGCCACCGCGTCCTGCACCCGGTCGTCCGGCGCCTCCCCGGCCCGCTCCATCTGCACCAGCACCGCGTGCGCGATCCGCTGCGGCAGGGCGTCGCGGGCGGCGCCGTAACGGATGTCGCGCTCCAGCAACTCCCGTACGACGTCCTCGAGTTCGTACGCCGGGACCCGCCAGCGCCGCGAGCCGCGCACGACCACGACCGGCTCCGTCGGCATGGTCACATGGGAGTACAGGGCCCGGCGCAGCACCTCGGCCATCCGGGCGTCGCCCTTGACCACGGCCGCGGCCGCCTCGTCCGTGCCGCGCACCTCGACGTGCGCCACCAGGTCGTCCACGGTGGCCTGCTGCACCGCCAACTCGCCGAGCGCGGGCAGCACCTGCTCGATGTAGTGCAGGAAGGACCGGTTCGGCCCGATGACGAGCGTGCCCGTGCGGGCCAGCCGCTCCCGGTGGGCGTAGAGGAGGTAGGCGACCCGGTGCAGGCCGACGGCGGTCTTCCCGGTGCCGGGGCCTCCCTGCACGCAGACGGTCCCGCCCAGCCCGCTGCGGACGATCTCGTCCTGCTCGGGCTGGATGGTGGCGACGATGTCCCGCATGGGGCCGACGCGCGGCCGCTCGATCTCCTGCTGGAGCAGCTTGCTGGTCTTCGCGGTCTCCTCCGGGTCGGAGAGGTGCTCGTCCTCGTACGCCGTGAGGTCGCCGCCGGTGTACCCGAAGCGGCGGCGCAGCCCGACCTCCATCGGGTCCTTCTTGGACGCCCGGTAGAACGGCTGCGAGACCGGCGCCCGCCAGTCGATGACCATCGGGTCGCCGCCGGCGTCGTGCACATGCCGGCGCCCGATGTAGAACTGCTCCCCCTCGGCCCCTTCGGCCTGGTCCGCTCCCGGTGCGTGCAGATAGTCGAGCCGGCCGAAGAACAGCGGGGTGTCGCTGAGGTCGGCCAGCGCCTTGATCCGCTCGTCGATCTGGTGGGCCAGCGCCTCGGCGTTCACCCAGTTCGCGGTGACGTCCCTGATGTCCAGCGACTCCACGTCCTCGCGCATGGCACGCAGCGCGGCACGGGAGGAGGTCAGATGGGCGCGCTCCCGGGCGAGGGGGTCGTCGAGGGGGGCGTCGAGCGGCTCTGGGGCGGGCGTGGACAAGGGGGTGCCTCCGGTAGACCTGCTGGGTGGCTACGACGATGCCGCACGGTTTCCGACCGGGCGACGGCACTCCGCTGAGGGGAGGCGGGCAAGAGCGGAGATTCTAGTGAGAGCGCGGAGGCGAGCGCCAATGAATTTCCCGACCCCTAGGGGGTGCGTGATCCCTGACGTAGGGGCCGGGGTCCACCCGGGGGCCTAGTCCGAGGCGCCCGGGATTGGCTCTGCAGACCGATGCGGGTCCCGTGCCCGGGGATCCACCATGGAGACATGAGCGCGGCAACCTTCTCCTCATCTCCAGTCCCTGCCCGACCCCCGTCCGGCGCCACCGCCGTCGACGGCCCCCATCACCACCTGCTCGGCAACGCGCTGCGCGCGATCAAGGTGTTCGCGGAAGCGGCGTTCAACGTCGTGATCCTCGGCGAGTACGGCGAGGAAGCGGGCATACGCCGTCGGTGACCGCCACCCCGGCGTGCCGTCGGCTCAGCCGGCGCTGTCCTCCGCCAGGAGCTCGTCCGCGTCCACGATGCGGTAGGCGTAGCCCTGTTCGGCCAGGAAGCGCTGGCGGTGGGCGGCGAAGTCCTGGTCGATGGTGTCGCGGGCGACGACCGAGTAGAAGTGCGCCTGGTGGCCGTCGGCCTTCGGGCGGAGCACCCGGCCGAGGCGCTGGGCCTCCTCCTGGCGGGAGCCGAAGGTGCCGGACACCTGGATGGCGACCGTGGCCTCCGGCAGGTCGATGGAGAAGTTCGCGACCTTCGAGACGACCAGCACGCTGATCTCGCCCTCCCGGAAGGCGTCGAAGAGCTTCTCCCGCTGCGCGTTGGACGTCTCACCCTTGATCACCGGCGCGTTCAAGTGCTCGCCCAGCTCGTCGAGTTGGTCGATGTACTGACCGATGACGAGGATCTGCTGGCCGGCGAAGCGGCGCACGATCGCCTCCGTGACCTTCCGCTTGGTCGCGGTCGTGGCACAGAACCGGTACTTCTCCTCCGTCTCGGCGGTGGCGTACGCCAGCCGCTCGGAGTCGGTCAGATTCACCCGCACCTCGACACAGTCGGCGGGCGCGATGTACCCCTGCGCCTCGATCTCCTTCCAGGGCGCGTCGAACCGCTTGGGGCCGATCAGGGAGAAGACGTCCGACTCACGGCCGTCCTCGCGCACCAGCGTGGCCGTCAGCCCCAGACGACGGCGGGCCTGGAGATCCGCCGTGAACTTGAAGACAGGAGCCGGCAGCAGATGCACCTCGTCGTAGAGGATCAGCCCCCAGTCCCGCGAGTCGAACAGCTCCAGGTGCGGATAGACGCCCTTCCGCCTCGTGGTCAGCACCTGGTACGTGGCGATGGTGACCGGCCGGATCTCCTTCTTCGTCCCGCTGTACTCGCCGATCTCGTCCTCGGTCAGCGAGGTCCGCTTCACCAGCTCGTGCTTCCACTGCCGCGCCGAGACGGTGTTCGTGACGAGGATCAGGGTCGTCGACTTCGCCTGCGCCATCGCCCCGGCGCCGACCAGCGTCTTTCCGGCGCCACACGGCAGTACGACGACCCCGCTCCCGCCGTGCCAGAAGTTCTCCACGGCCTGCTTCTGGTAGGGCCGCAGCGCCCAGCCGTCCTCCAGCAGCTCGATCGGGTGCGCCTCACCGTCGACGTACCCGGCGAGGTCCTCGGCCGGCCAGCCCAGCTTCAGCAACACCTGCTTGATCTGCCCGCGCTCGGACGGGTGCACGACGACGGTGTCCGGGTCGATCCGGGCGCCCACCAGCGGGGCGATCCGCTTGGACCGCAGCACCTCCTCCAGCACCGGCCGGTCGGTGCTGGTGAGGACCAGTCCGTGCGCGGGGTGCTTGGACAGGGTCAGGCGGCCGTAGCGGTCCATCGTCTCGGCGACGTCGACCAGCAGTGCGTGCGGCACCGGGTACCGGCTGTACTGCACCAGCGCGTCCACGACCTGCTCGGCATCGTGCCCGGCCGCCCGCGCGTTCCACAGCCCGAGCGGCGTGACCCGGTAGGTGTGGATGTGCTCAGGCGCCCGCTCCAGCTCGGCGAACGGCGCGATGGCCCGCCGGCAGTCATCGGCCCGCTCGTGGTCGACTTCCAGGAGCAGGGTCTTGTCGGACTGGACGATCAGCGGTCCGTTCACGAGCGGCACACCCTTCCATTGCGGCCAGAGACCATGACGGCCAAACGTCCAGTGTGCCCCATCCGCCGGGAAACGGGGTCGGTCGTCCGGTGCACGGGGTCAGTCCTCCGCCAGCTCCGCCACCCCCGTGATCCGGTGCAGCGGATACGTCCGGACCTCGTCCGCCGTGTGGTCGTACGCCGTGACGAAACCGCCCTCCACCTTGACCGGGGCGATGACGCGCTGGCTGGCGGAGCCCTCGGCGTTGACGTAGCCGATCCACAGGGAGTCGCCGGTCAGGACGGCGGCCTGCATGGTGGCCAGGGTCTCGGCGGAGGAGGTGCGGGGGAGTTCGCCGCCCACCAGCGGAGCCCCGGCCCCGGCGGACTCGCCCACGGCCTTGCGCGGAGTCGTCGCGGCCAGGTCGCCCGCCCGGATCGCGCGGATCGCCGCCGCGAGCAGCGTGGCGTCGGGCGGTGGCGGGCCGTCCGGCACCGGCTCGGGGGCGGTGCGGGGTGGGGTGCGGTGGGCGTGGGCGCGGGCGATCAGGACCTCGCCCTCGGCGGACTCGGCCGCCGGCGCGAAGCCCATCGCCCGCAGGCCCTCCAGCAGCGCCGCCGGGTCGCACTGGGCGGCCAGCACGGTCGGGGCCAGGCGGCGCAGGCGCAGGGCGGCGGCGCGTTTGTCGGCCAGGATCTCGTTCAGCAGGGCGTCGTCGTCGCAGCGTACGTACGCCGAGGCCGCGCCCACCCGCAGATGGCCGTGCTTGCGGGCCACGTCGTCGATCAGATAGGCGAGCGGCTGCGGGACCGGCGTACGGGAGTGCTGGGCGAGGAAGGCGTGCAGGTCGGCGGCGCTGCGGCCGGCGTCCAGGGCGCGGCGGACCGAGCCCGGTGTGAAGCGGTACACCGTCGCCCCGCCCTTGGACTCGACGTCCGCGAGCACGCCCAGCGTGTCGGCGAGCGGCCGCTGCAGCGGGCCTGGCGCCACCGCCGTCAGGTCGGCCTGGAGCAGGACGTGGTCCAGGGGCTCGGGGAGGAGCGGGGCCAGGATGCGGGCGGCCGCCGCTGTCGCCGTCGCCTGCTCGACGGGGGAGAGGGAGGCGGGGGCGTGGTGGTGATGGACCGGGAGCTTGGCGCCGGGGCCCGACCCGTTCTCCCGGGGTACGGCGACGGCAGGGGCCGGTGCGCCCAGCAGTGCGCGGGCGTGCGCCGACAGCGCGCCCCGGCCGGTGATCCCCAGCAGCTCCGCCTCCGACAGGGTCCAGCGGGCCAGCCGGGAGCGCAGGTCCTCCTCGCCGTCCCGCTGCTGGGGTCCGCGCAGGGGCCGTTCCCAGCCCAGCCGGGCCAGGACCGACCCGGTGTCCGGTGCCGTGCCCGTCGGCAGCCCGGCCAGCAGCGCCAGCACCCGGTGCCGTACCTCGGACGCGGCCGAGCGGTCCAGGCCCGGGCCGAGCGCGGAGAGCGTACGGTCCTTCGCGTCCCGCCCGCCGACCAGCCCCGGCGTCCGAGTGGCCGCGAGCCAGGCCTCCGCGAGCCGGCTCCAGCGCTCGGCGGCGGGCCGCTCCAGCCACTCGTCGTAGGCGGGCGTGGCCGCGTACCGCTCGTCGGCCTCGCCGTCGGAGGCGATCAGCCCGGCTGCGTACGCCAGCTCCACCCAGAACGCGGCGACCGGCTCCGACACGTCCAGCGCGACGGCGGTCCGCTTCAGGTCACGCACGCTCAGACCGCCGGCCCGCAGCACGGCCGGGCCGCCCTCGTCCCAGTCCTTCAGCAGCTCCTCGACGGTGGCGAGCGAGGTGTACGCCTGCCCGGCCGCCGTCGCGTCCACCACCTGCGGGCTGTGCGCCGCGGCCGGTTCGACGGCGGGCGGCAGCGGCTCGGGCGTCCGGTGCGCGCGGCCCTCCCGCAGATGCAGGGCCACCTCACGCGGCAGGACGACCGTGCCGGGGGCGGTCGGCAGCAGCAGGCCCCGGTCGAGCAGCCAGCGCAGATGGGGGGCCGGATCCGGGGTGACCTGACCGTACGGCGGCCCCCAGACCAGGCGGGAGAGCACCTCGTGCGACCCGGCAGGGGCCCCGGCGAGCAGCTTGGCCATCTTCCTGCGGTCGGCGAACAGCGCGGTGAGCGCGGCCACGGCGGACACCGCGTCATGCGTCGACGGCAGCCCGGCGGTCCTCACGATCTCCTGGACCCGTCCCGGCGACATGCCCGACGTCGCCTCCTGCACGGACGGGCCGAGCCCGGTCGGGGAGGGGTGCTGCGGGGACGGCGCGAGGAGTTCCCGGGCGGTGCGCACGAGCCGCGTCCGCTCGTCGTCGCCCCACACCAGTGCCTGCTCGCGCAGGGTGGCGACGGCACGCGGCAGCGCGGCGGCGACCGTCTCGTCCCGCGCGTCGCCCGCCATCAGCCCGAGCAGGGTGTCGTACGACACCGGGTCCGGGGCCACGGCCAGCGCCTCCGCGGTCTGCAGCGCGAACCGGTCCAGCCGCTCCAGCGCGCGCAGCACCGAGGCGCGGGTGCCGGCCCGGGTGGCCAGCTGGGTGAGGTCGGTCGGGACGGGCGTGATGAGGTCGGGACGGCTGCGCAGGAGTGCGGACAGGGAGGCGTCGTCCCGCGCGCGCAGCGCTTCCGCGAGGGAACGGGGAGCTGGTTGGGCCGCTTGGCTCATCTGACCCACGGTAGCGGGTGCGTGGGTTCCAGCCGAGTGTGTCGGGTGGAGGCCGGTCCCGCGGAGGCGGTCAAGCGGTACCGTCCTCACCGTGGGGATCGAGAGCGACCAGGTCGTCTACGAGTACCTGAGCCGTGTCGGGGACATCGCTCAGCAGCGGCAACTGCCGTCGGCCACGCGGATGCGGCTCGTGACGGAGCTGCGCAACGAGATCGACCGGCACCGGGCCACGGTCACGGTGGACAGTCCGGCCGCGGTCCGCCGCATCCTGGACGGGCTCGGCACCCCCGACGAGGTCGTCGAGGCCGCGGGTGGCACGTCCGGCACCGGGCGCGTTCCGCAGTCGCCGGCCGCCGCCGTGCCCGTACAGCCCGCGCCGCGCGACACGGAGGACAGGGACCGGCCGAAGGGCCTGCGCCGGGTCGTACCCCGCCCGCGCCGGGCCGCTTCCGAGCCCCCGGCATCCTCCGCCCCGCGCGACGCGCCCTCCCCGCCCCACCTCGCCTCCGCGCACGAACTCGGCGACAGCGCCACCCAGCCCGACTGGTGGCGGGTCGGCGGCACTCCCTTCGGCGGCCCGGAGACCGACTCCGTGCCGGGGTTCGTCGGGGGCGTGGAGATCCCGGACCTGCTCCGCCAGCCACCGAAGGAGACGCAGGAGGCCACTGCGAAGGACGTGAAGGAAGCGGCACAGGAGGAGGCGCAGGAGGCCACCGAGGAGGCCGCTCCGGCCGGGCGCCGCCGTGTGATCCCCCTGCGCCCCGCCGCCGGCTGGACCAACCCCCTCCTGCTCCTGGCCGCCGCCGCGCTGGTCGCCGGCGCGGTGCTCGGCAACTGGTTCGCCCTGCTGCTCGGCTGGGCGATCGCCTACGGCTCCCGCCGGCTGACCGCGACGGAGACCAAGACGGCGGTGATGTTCCTGCCGGGTACGGCGGTCGCGGCCGGGCTGGTGTGGCTGTGGGGACGGCAGAACGGGCGCTGGGGCCGGCCGATCGCCCAGGGACACATGGGGGACGCGGTCGCGGGGACGTGGCCGTGGGTGGTCAGGGGGGCGGCGGTGGCGTCGGCCCTGTACCTGGTGTGGCGGTCGCAGCGACGGAAGTGAAGCGCCCCGAAAGGGGCGCGGGACTGTGTCGGTCACCCGGCACAATGCTCCATATGACTCTCACCGTCGGCTTCGACCTCGACATGACCCTCATCGACTCACGGCCGGGCATCCGCGCCTGTTACCTGGCGCTGTCGGAGCGGACCGGGACGTACATCGACGCCGATCTGGCGGTGACGCGGCTGGGGCCGCCGCTGGTGGAGGAGCTGGTCAACTGGTTCCCGGAGGAGCGGATCGCCGAGATGGCGGACCTGTACCGGGAGATGTACCCGACGATCGCGATCGCCGCGACCCCCGCCATGGACGGCGCGCGGGAGGCGATAGAGGCGGTACGGGCGGCCGGCGGGCGGACCATGGTCGTGACGGCGAAGTACGAGCCCAACGCCAAGCTGCACCTGGCGCACCTCGGCATCGAGCCCGACGTGGTCGTGGGCGACCTGTGGGCCGAGCAGAAGGCGCAGGCGCTGCGCGCGTACGGCGCGGGCGTGTACGTCGGTGACCATGTCGGGGATGTGCGCGGGGCGCGTACGGCGCAGGCCCTGTCCGTCGCCGTGGCCACCGGACCCTGTCCGGCCGACGACCTGCGCGCGGCCGGGGCGGACGTCGTCCTGGACGACCTGTCCGCGTTCCCGGACTGGTTCGACGGCTACCGTTCGGCGGCGGCCGCCCGCGCCTGACGCCGGCCGGCCGTCACCGCCCGCAGGACACCGGCGGCCGCGAGCAGGAAACCGACGCCCATGAGCATGCTCAGCAGGTACATGTACGTCGGAAAAGGCCGGGCGCCGAGGAACAGCGGAGTCACCGTGACCAGAGTGGCCAGGGCCCCGAGGAAGAACACGACGGCACCGGCACGGATCAGTCGGTCACCGGGCGCGGCGGAATTCGTTTGGGTTTTGTCACGCACCGGACCAGGGTAGTTCCCAGCCACGGTGAACAACCGGGGGACGTCTTGTCACCCGCCCGAAGACCATTAGCCTTGGTAGCGCTTGGTAGCGGCGGGTCACGGGTGACCCGCTCCAGTGCTATCAGGGTCGTTTCCGAAGCAGTTTTCCCGACGAGATACGAGGACGAGGACAGACGTGCCTACCGGCAAGGTCAAGTGGTTCAACAGCGAGAAGGGCTTCGGCTTTCTCTCCCGCGACGACGGCGGTGACGTCTTCGTCCATTCCTCGGTTCTCCCCGCCGGAGTCGACGTACTCAAGCCGGGACAGCGCGTGGAGTTCGGCGTCGTCGCCGGTCAGCGCGGTGACCAGGCGCTCTCCGTGACCGTGCTGGACCCGACGCCGTCGGTCGCCGCCGCCCAGCGCAAGAAGCCGGACGAGCTGGCCTCGATCGTGCAGGACCTGACGACCCTCCTCGAGAACATCACGCCGCAGCTCGAGAGGGGCCGCTACCCGGAGAAGGCCGCCGGCAAGAAGATCGCCGGCCTGCTCCGCGCGGTCGCCGACCAGCTGGACGTCTGACCCCGGATCAGGGCAACGCGAGCACATCCCGGCCGAGGGGCGGCACAAGCCCCTCGGCCGCCGCGCGCAGGCGCCCGGCGTCCGTATCAGGGAAACGCCAGCGCCTGGGGTCCGAGTGCGGGCAGCAGTCCCTCGGCCGCCGCGCGCGTGAGCAGGCCGCGGATCGCCGCGGCGCTTTTGTCTGCCGTCCTTGCACCGCTTCGCGGGCTGCGGACGGCTGTGCCGACGAAGACGTCGGCTGCTGACCCCGCGGGCGCCCGGCGGTTGCGGTTGTCGTCTGTATCAGGGAAACGCCAGCGCCTGGGGTCCGAGTGCGGGCAGCAGTCCCTCGGCCGCCGCGCGCGTGAGCAGGCCGCGGATCGCCGCGTAGCCGTCCTCGCCGAGGTCGGCGGTGAACTCGTTGACGTACAGGCCGATGTGCTGGTCCGCGACGGCCGGGTCCATCTCCTGGGCGTGTGCCATGACGTACGGCCGGGAGGCCTCGGGGTCGTCCCAGGCGGCCCGGACGGAGGCGCGGATGGAGCCCGCGAGCCGCGTCAGCGTGTCCGCGCCCAGCGAGCGCTTGGCGATGATCGCGCCCAGCGGGATCGGCAGCCCGGTGGTCCGCTCCCAGTGCTCGCCCATGTCGGCGAGCTTGTGCAGCCCGTAGTTCCGGTACGTGAAGCGGGCCTCGTGGATGACCAGTCCGGCGTCCACCTTGCCGTCCCGCACGGCCGGCATGATCTCGTGGAACGGCAGGACGACGATCTCACCGACTCCACCCGGGAGGGTGTCGGCCGCCCACAGGCGGAAGAGCAGGTACGCCGTCGACTTCTCGCTCGGGACGGCGACCGTGCGACCCGTCAGATCGATGTCCGGCTCGCGCGTGAGCACCAGCGGGCCGCAGCCCCGGCCCAGTGCGCCGCCGCACGGCAGCAGGGCGTACTCGCCGAGGACGTACGGCAGGACGGCGTACGACACCTTCAGCACGTCGAACTCGCCGCGCTCGGCCATGCCGTTGGTGATGTCGATGTCGGCGAACGTCACGTCCAGCGCGGGCGCGCCGGGGACGCGGCCGTGGGCGAGGGCGTCGAAGACGAAGGTGTCGTTCGGGCAGGGGGAGTACGCGATGTGCAGGGTCCGCTGCTGCTCACTGGTCGTCATGTGTGTTCCAACTCTCCCATGCGGGCGCGAGCTTCCCGAACGCCTCGGTGAGGGTGGTGAGGGCGTCGCCGATGCGCCAGGCGGCGCGGTCGCGCGGGCCGACGGGGTTGGAGATCGCGCGGATCTCCAGTACGGCCGTCCCGTGCGCGTCGGCCGCCTCCGCCACCCCGAAGCCCTCCATGCCCTCGGCGAGCGCACGCGGGTGCCGGGTGCGCAGCTCGGCGGCGCGGGCGGCGGTGCCGGTGACGGTGGAGACGGTGAGGATCGTGCCGGCCGGGGCGCCGGTGGCCTCGCACGCAACTCGTACGAGTGATCTCGGCGGGTGGTGGTGGACGGTGCCGAAGCCCAGTTCGGTGACCGGAAGGAAGCCGTCGGCGGTCTCGGCGCCCAGGTCGGCGACGCTGATCCGGTCGGCGACGACGAGCGAGCCGACGGGTGCCCCGGGCTGGAAGCCGCCGCCGATCCCGGCCGAGACGACCAGGTCGTACGGGGTGCCGGCGAGCCGGGCCGCGGTGAGCGCGGCGGAGACGGAGGCGGCGGCACGGGCCGGGCCGACCCCGGCGGCGAGCAGGTCCCACCCGGCGGCGGTACGGCACAGGAGCGCGCCGGGAACCGGTGTCCCGGCCGTGGCTCCGGAGAACGCCCGTGCCACCGCGTCCCGTTCGGCGGGGACCGCGGTGGCTACGAGGACGCGTACGGAAGGCGTGGTCAGGAGGCCTTCTTCAGCTTGAAGGACCACAGGCCCTTGCCCGGGCTGGTGGCGCCCATCTGGATGGAGACCGTGTTGGTGTCGCCCTGGGTGCCGTACTGGGCGTTGAAGAATGCGCTGCCCGGGATGGTGCGGTACGTCTTCTTGCTGGCGTCGGTGAACTGACGGCCGTTCACCAGGATGACCCAGCTCTCGTCCGCGATCTTCGGGTCGACGCCGAAGCGGACGGTGTCGTCCGTGTCCACGGTGATCGACTTGACGTCGTTGAGCTTCTTGGCGCACTTCGTCAGTGACTTGGTGTCCAGCGTGTTGCCGTCGTTGTAGCACAGAGCCTCGGAGTTGACCGAGCTCCGGCCGACGGTGATCGTCGCGACGGGCGTCGGCTTCTCGCAGGCCGTCAGCAGAAGCAGTCCGGCGGAAACGGCGCCGGCGGCGGCGACGGCGCGGCGGCGTCGCACAACGGATTGCAGCGTGGTCATGGCCGAAGGCTATCGGGCGCGCGGAGCCGTCCGGCCACGTGGGGTGCGGCGTGCCCGGTTCGTTACGCCAGGCGTGCCCGTGGACGGGAGAACGTGTCCGGTTCGTTACGTCTCCGGCCGGCCGGGTCAGGCCACGCGGGCCCGGGGGCGGCCGCCGTGCCGGGCCGAGGCGAGCAGTCCCCTCAGGGTGGCCAGCCAGCCGACGGCGACGAACCCGGCGCCGACGAGCAGGCCGACGGTGCCGTTGAGGGGCAGCACGATGCCGACCGCGCCGCCGAACACCCAGGCCATCTGCAGCAGGGTCTCCGAGCGGGCGAACGCCGAGGTGCGCACGCGCTCGGGCACGTCCCGCTGGATCAGCGCGTCCAGCGCCAGCTTGGCCAGCGCCTGGGCGAACCCGGCGACCGCGGCGAGGCAGGCCACCAGGAACGCGCCGAAGAAGACGGCGCCCACCACCGCCGTACCGAGGACCACGGCGACGACCGTCACGATGATGATCTCCGGGGCGCGCGATTTCAGCCAGGCCCCCACGGCCGTACCGAGCGCGTTGCCCGCGCCCGCGGCGACGCCGACTATCCCCAGCGACACCGCAGCGCTCTCGCCGGTCAGCGGGTGCTCGCGGAGCAGGAAGGCGAGGAAGAAGATCAGGAAGCCGGACAGGCAGCGCAGGGCGGCGTTGGCGCCGAGCGCGTGCGTGACGGCGGGGCCGACGGTCCGCAGCCCCGGCCGCTTCACCTGCTCCTTGCGCGGCCCGTGCAGATGCTCCTCGTCGGCGGCGAGCAGCGCCCGGTCCTCGCCCTTGGCCGAGTCGACCTTGGGCGGCAGGGTGAAGGAGAGGAACGTTCCCGCTACGAAGATCACGAAGGCGCCGTAGAGCGGCCAGGGATCCCCGACGGCGTGCAGCCCCGCCCCGAGCGGCGCGGCGGCGCCGGTGGCCAGCAGGCCGGCGAGGGTGACCCGGGAGTTGGCCTTCACGAGCGAGAAGCGGGGCGGCAGCAGCCGCGGTACGACGGCACTGCGGACGACCCCGTACGCCTTCGACGCGACCAGCACGCCCAGCGCGGCGGGGTACAGCTCCAGGCTGCCGCTCGCCACGGCGCCCGAGATGATCAGCGCGAGCAGGGCACGGGCCAGCATGGCCGCGGCCATCGCGGCGCGCCGGCCGTGCGGCAGCCGGTCGAGGAGGGGGCCGATGACCGGGGCGAGGACGGTGAAGGGCGCCATGGTGATGGCGAGGTAGAGCGCGACCCGCCCGCGCGCCTCGGCGGTCGGCACGGAGAAGAACACGGTGGAGGCGAGCGCGATGGTGATCATGACATCGCCGGCGCCGTTCACCGCGTGCAGCTCGATCAGCTTGCCCAGTCCCGACTCGCCCGCGCCATGGGCGTGCGTGGCCTTCCGGATCCCGCGGGCCGCCCCGGTGACCGGAAAGTGCAGGGCACGCCCGACGGAGCGGACGGCACCGCCCACGCGTCCCGCACCAGCCACGCGTCCCGCACCGCCGCCACGATCACTCGCCTTGTCCGCGGCTGCCACGACGTTCATAGTGCCCCGAGAAGAGGGCGGATAGTGCGAGGCCGGGCGAGTCGGGTGCGCGGGGGTACGAGTCGGGCGCGTGGACAGGTGGGAAAAAACCACGAATCCTGTTCGGTGTAGCGTGCGTATCTCAGCCATAACGCAGAATGGATGGCAGAGGTGCGCCCAGCGCGCGGATGCAGACGTCGATGCGGTCCTCCGGTCCGCTCCGTCGGCAGGCCCGCCGGTGGCAGGCCCACTCGTGAGACGGCGTAGGAGAGAAGCGATACCTGTGAGCGCAGCGACAACGCGAAGCCGCACCCCCGACCGTCTGTGCGCCGAGGCGGTCGACCTCGCCCGCGGTGCGGCAGAGGAGGCCGCCGCCCCCGGTGTGGTCGGCGAGCACGCGGGCCTCGTCTCCGAGGGCGACCGCGTTGTCACGCACTTCTTCGAGTGCAAGGAACCGGGCTACCGCGGCTGGCGCTGGGCGGTGACGGTGGCCCGCGCCTCCCGCGCGAAGATCGTGACGCTCGACGAGACGGTCCTCCTCCCCGGCCCCGACGCCCTCCTCGCACCCGAGTGGGTCCCCTGGAGCGAGCGCCTGCGCCCCGGCGACCTCGGCCCCGGCGACCTGCTCCCCACCGACCAGGAGGACCTGCGCCTGGAGCCCGGCTACACGGCCGAGGAGGAGCCGCCGCCGACCTCGGTGGTCTCCCACGAGATGGAGGAACTGGCGGAGGCGGAGGACGCCGAGGTCACGCCGGGCGCCCCGGCGGTCCAGCGCACGACCCCGTCCCGGGGTTCGATCGCGGCGGTCGCCGAGGAACTGGGCATGCGCCGCGCCCGCGTCCTGTCCCGCTACGGCCTGCATGTGGCGGCCGACCGCTGGGAGGAGGCGTACGGCCCCCGGACCCCGATGGCCCAGGCGGCCCCGGCCACGTGTATGACCTGCGGCTTCCTCAACCCGATCGGCGGCTCGCTCGGCCAGGCCTTCGGCGTGTGCGCCAACGAGTTCTCCCCGGCCGACGGCCGCGTGGTCTCCCTCGCCTACGGCTGCGGCGGCCACTCGGAGGCCGCGGTCATGCCGAAGCCCCCGCAGGTGGCCCCGCCGGTCATCGACGAGACCAAGGTCGACGCCTTCCCCCTCCGCCCCGCCCGCGACTCGGGCTCAGTCCCGGAGCCGACCGACGAGGAGACGGCGGAGCTGGGCCACTCGTAGGGGCGAGGCTCGGGGAGGGTCGCCCTGGCCCCTCCCCCTGTCCGGCTCACCGGCGTACTGCCCTCATCGCTTCGTGCCCGTGGCGTACGGCCGTCACTCCCACCTGCCGTTCCGGCCGGGCGGCGACCCCGGGCAGCGCGATCCCGCCGGTCGTGCGGGCGGTACCTTCGTCCCGACGTCGACGAGGAGTGTGAACGTGAGCAGCAAGTTCGTGCGGCCGGCGGCCGAGGGCGCCGACCCCTTCGGCACCGCCCGGCTGCGGCGTGGTGTGCTCGACGCCTGGGCCACCAGCCCCGCCCGGTTCCGGGAGGACGCCAACGCCGAGGAGGACCTGGTCCTGGGCGGCTACCGGGACCGGCTCGTCGTCGAGCTGGCGCAGAACGCCGCCGACGCCGCCGCGCGGGCCAGGACTCCGGGGCGGCTGCGGCTCACCCTCCGCGACGGGGTCCTCGTGGCCGCCAACACCGGTGCCCCGCTGGACGCGGCCGGTGTCGAGTCGCTGTCCACCCTCCGCGCCTCCGCCAAGCGGGACGCCGAGGGCACTCAGGGTGCGGTGGGCCGGTTCGGGGTCGGGTTCGCCGCCGTGCTCGCCGTCACCGACGAACCCGCGATCGTGGGGCGGCACGGCGGGGTGCGCTGGTCGCTCGCGGAGGCCCGGGAGCTGGCCGGCGACGTCGCCCGGCACAGCCCTGGGCTCGGGGACGAGGTCCGGCGGCGGGACGGGCACGTTCCGCTGCTCCGGCTGCCGTTCGCGGCCGAGGGAACCGCTCCGGAGCCGTACGACACCGCCGTCATCCTGCCCCTGCGGGACGCGGCCGCCGCCGATCTCGCCGAGCGGCTCCTCGACGCCGTGGACGACGCGCTGCTCCTCGCCCTGCCGGGGCTGGAGGAGGTCGTCATCGAGGTCAACGGGGAGGCTCCCCGCACGCTCAGCCGCCGCACCGACGGCGCCTTCACGGTCGTGGACGACTCCCGCGACGGCATCACGAGCTGGCGCACCTCCTCCACGCACGGCCCGCTCACCGCCGATCTGCTCGCCGACCGGCCGGTCGAGGAGCGGCTGCGCCCGCACTGGTCGGTCACCTGGGCCGTGCCCGTCGACGCCTACGGCGCCCCCGCCCGGCCCCGCACCGCGCCCGTCGTGCACGCGCCCACCCCCAGCGACGAGCCCCTCGGCGTCCCGGCGCTGCTCATCGCCTCCTTCCCCCTCGACACCACCCGCCGGCACACGGCCCCCGGCCCCCTCACCGACTTCCTGGTGCAGCGCGCGGCCGACGCGTACACCGAACTCCTCGCCGCCTGGCGGCCGGTGGCCGACGGGATCATCGACCTCGCGCCCGGGCCGCTGGGCAAGGGCGAGCTGGACGGTGCGCTGCGGCAGGCCGTGCTGGAGCGGCTGCCCCGGATCGCCTTCCTGCCGCCGGCCGTGCGGCCGGGGGAGGACGACGAGCTGCCCGAGGCGCTGCGGCCCCGGGACGCGGAGATCGTGGAGGGCGCCGGGGCCGAGACCGTCCGGGTGCTCGCCGAGGTGCTGCCCACCCTGCTGCCCGCCGGCCTCGAACGCCGCGCCGAGCTGCGCGGCCTCGGCGTCGCCCGGCTCTCGCTCGCCGACGCCATCGACCGCCTCGCCGGGCTGGAGAAGGAGCCCGACTGGTGGTGGCGGCTCTACGACAGCCTCGCCGGGGTCGATCCCGACCGGCTGTCCGGGCTGCCCGTGCCGCTCGCCGACGGGCGGACCACCATCGGCCCCCGGCAGGTCCTGCTCCCCACCCCGGACGCCGCCCGCATCGACCCGGAGGTCCTCGGCCGGCTCGGGCTGAAGGTCGCCCACGAGGACGCCGCGCACCCGCTGCTGGAGAAGCTGGGCGCCCTGCCGGCCGGCCCGCGCGCGGTGCTCACCACCCCGCAGGTGCGGGCCGCCGTCGCCGCCTCGCTCGACGACGAGGGCACCGGCTGGGAGGAGGACGGGCCCGACGCCGAGGAACTCGCCGACACCGTCCTGGCGTTGGCGCGTGACGCGGGCCTGGAGCCCGGGGACGAGCCCTGGCTGGGCGCCCTCGCGCTGCCCGACGAGGACGGCGAACTGGCCCCCGCCGGTGAGCTGGTGTTCCCCGGCAGCCCCTTCGCCCGCGTCGTCCGCGAAGGCGAACTGGCCGCCGTGGACCGGGACCTGGCCGACAAGTGGGGCGAACAGCCGCTCACCGCCTGCGGGGTGCTCGCGAACTTCGCGCTGGTCCGTGCCGCCGACGTGGTCCTCGACCCGGACGAACTGGAGCCCCGGGAGGGCGACTTCGCTGAGCCCGACGATGCCGGGCTGCTCGACGCCGTCGACGTGTGGTGCGAGGACATCCTCGACCGCTTCCCGGACAGCCCCGTACCGCCGGTCGCCACCGAGCTGGTCGCCGTACGCGACCTGGACCTCGTGGACGACGACCACTGGCCCGAGGCGCTCGCGCTGCTCGCCCAGCCGCCGCTGCGGGACGCCCTCACCCAGCCGGTCCGCATCCTGCTGCCCGACGGCACCCACGAGGTCGTACGGCCGTACACCGCGTGGTGGCTGCGTGGGCACCCGGTCCTCGACGGCCGTCGCCCGGCCGGTCTGCTGGCGGCCGGCGGGGATCCGCTCCTGCACGGCCTGTACGACGAGGCCGACGCGACCGGGTTCGAGGACGAGCAGGTACTGCGCGCCCTCGGGGTGCGCACCTCGGTCGCGGCCCTGCTGGACGAGCCCGGCGGCGCCGCCGAGCTGCTGGACCGCCTGGCCGACCCTTCGCGTCCCGTCTCACTGGCCCAACTGCACGGCCTGTACGGAGCGTTGGCGGACATGGACCCCGAGCAGGTGACCCTGCCGGACGAGCTGCGCGCCGTGGTCGACGGGCGGGTGCAGGTCGTGGACGCGGGGGAGGCGGTCGTGGTCGACTCGCCCGACCTGCTGCCCTTCACCTCCGGCGTGCCGCTGCTGCCCGTCCGCCCGGCCCGGGCCGCCGAACTGGCCGAACTGTTCCAGGTGCGGCGGCTGAGCGAGTCCGTCACCGGCGAGGTGCACTCCGAGGGGACCGAGCACGACGTACCGGAGCCGGTGCGGGTGCTGCTCGGACCGCGCACGCCCGGGACGTACGTCGAGCACGAGGAACTCGTCGTGGACGGCGTCGAGATCGACTGGCGGCTCACCGACGACGGGGTGCTCCACGCGTCCACCCTGGAAGGCGTCGCGGCCGGGCTGGCCTGGGCGGCGGGCCAGTGGCCGCGCCGCTTCGAGGTGGCCGCCCTGCTGGAGGATCCGTCCCGGACGGAGGAGCTGGCCCGGGACCGCTGGTTCGACTGAGCGCCCGAGCGGTCTGGAGGCGTCCTGCGGAACGGAGCGGACGCCTCCAGAATTCTCTTACAAAATCCTCAACTTCCCTACAACCCTGCCCCGGTGCACCGAGTCTGACCCACCAGAGCCATCAGGCTCCCATAGCACTACAGGGGAACACATGCGCATACGTGCCACCGTGGCCGCCGTCACCGGCGCCCTGGCCCTCACCGCCCTCGCAGTCCCGGCCGCGCAGGCCGCCGGCGGCGGTTCGTCGTCCCACCGCGCCGAGATCGCCGAGGTCTTCGCCCAGCACGCGGCCGCGAAGACCGGCCTGCGCGCCGCCGCGACGGTCCAGGGCGACCTGAACGTCTCCTTCTCCGACTTCCGGATCGCCAAGGCGATCAAGGTCGGGACGACCAAGCACGTCTCCACCGTCGTCACCTACACGCTGACCCACGGCGCCGACGTCGACATCGCCTCGGACTCGTTCGCCAGCTTCCCGCTGATCTACCGCGGCTCGTCCGTCACGCCGGACAGCGTCCAGGGCGGCGACGCGCCGGCGATCTGCGTCGCCAGGACCGCGACCACGGCCACCTGCAAGGGCACGATCGACATCTACCCCGGGGAGACCGACCCGGACCTGAAGCTGCGCAACGCCTGGGCCGGCACCTGGCACGGCGCCGGGATCGCCCTGGACCTCGACTCCGAGAAGAGCGCGCTGCAGGTCGACGGCCTCGGCACCACCCTGGTGCAGCGCAACTCCACGCTGACGGTCAACGCCTCGCCGGAGCCGGTGAAGAAGGGCGCCACCGTCACCGTGACGGGCAGGCTTTCCCGCGCCAACTGGGAGGACCACAAGTACCACGGCTTCACCGGCGTGCTGGTCAAGCTCCAGTTCCGCAAGAAGGGCTCCAGCACCTACACCACGCTGAAGACCGTCAAGACGGACTCCACGGGCAACCTGAAGACGACGACCAAGGCCACGGTCGACGGCTACTACCGCTACTCCTTCGCGGGCACCACGACCACCCCGGCGGTCAACGCCACGGCT
Source organism: Streptomyces sp. NPDC020192 (assembly GCF_044388685.1). Lineage (NCBI taxonomy): Bacteria > Bacillati > Actinomycetota > Actinomycetes > Kitasatosporales > Streptomycetaceae > Streptomyces > Streptomyces sp. NPDC020192. Next base: position 174,573 of record NZ_JBIRXG010000012.1, read on the forward strand.
GACTTCGTCGACGTGAAGTAAGCGGTCGTACGGGACGCAGGGCATTGCCTGTCCATCGGTTCACCATGGACAGGCAATGCCCGTCCCAAATCTGGCCGGAAATCGCTCTTGCCGTACAACCTGCCCCGGGGGTCACGGATCTGATCACGCGAGTCAACCGACTCCACGATCACTTCTCCCTTCAGGGGAACGCACATGCGCATACGTGCCACCGTGGCCGCCGTCACCGGCGCCCTGGCCCTGTCCGCCCTCGCAGTTCCGGCCGCGCAGGCCGCGCCGAACTCGGGCACCCCGTACACGCTGAACGTCAGCTTCTCGAACGTCTCGATCGCCAAGGCGGCCAAGGTCGGAACGACCAGCGAGGTCAGCGTCTCGTACGCGTACACGCTGACGCACGGCTCCACCGTGAACATCGCCGCGAAGGACTTCTACACGGGCGCCTTCCTCTACCACGGCACCTACGGCGACACGGCCCCCAGGCTGTACGGCGACAACCCGGCGACCTGCACCGCCACCTCGTCGGCGACGGCCACCTGCAAGGGCTCCGTCACCATCCACCCGGCCGACGGCGACCTGGAGAACGCCTGGGCCGGCAGCTGGAGCGTGGGCGCCGTGGCCATCGCCTTCAACGGCCAGAGCCAGAGCAACCCCGACGCGAGCAAGGTCGGCTTCAAGGAACAGAGCGGCCTCGGCACGAGCCTGGTCCAGCGCAACTCCAAGCTGACGACCACCGTGAACTCGACGTCCGTCTACAAGGGCAAGAGCGTCACGGTGTCGGGCAAGCTCTCCCGCGCCAACTGGGAGGACCACCTCTACCACGGCTTCTCCGGCGTGCCGGTCAAGCTCCAGTTCCGCAAGGCGGGCACCAGCACGTACACCACGGTCAAGACGGTGTACACCGACTCGTACGGCAACCTGAAGACCACGGCCACCGTGAACTACAGCGGTTACTGGCGCTATTCCTTCGCCGGCTACTCGACGACCCCGGGCGTCAGCGCCACGGGCGTCTACGTCGCCGCGAAGTAGGGGACAAGAAAAGACGCTCGGCTGGGGTTTCCCAGCCGAGCGTCTTTCACGGGGTTCCGGGAATGGGACCGAAGTGGGAGGGGTCCCTGAACTCGCCGTCGTCCTCGTACCGAAGCAGCGGCCCGCCGGCGACGAACCCGCACATGCGGTCCTCCCCCACGACGTGCAGATGAGCGGATGCGGGGACGGACATACCGTAAAGGGATTCCAGCCGCTCCCTCTCCTCGTCAGTGCCCTCACGGATCACGAGGCCGCGGTAGAGCGGTTTCAGCAAAAGTCCCTGGACCCCTTCGACGTACAGGTCGACGCGGGGACTGTCCCGGCCCAGCGGGGACCGCAGCAGAAGCCGGTCACCGTGCGCGGCGGTGTAGTGCCACACCTGGAACGTGCGCTCCGACCGGAAGAGTTCGGTCATCTCGGCGGTTCTCCTCAAGCGGTCTCGGGCATGGGGAGGAAGCCGGACGGGGCGTCGTCGTCCACGTACGTCTCACGGCACTGGAGCGGCCCGCCGGCGATGAAACCGGTCATGCGCTCCTCCCCGATCACATGGAGCAGTTCTCCTCGCCCGAAGACCTCCGGACCCAGGACCGAAACCACGTGGTCCCTCTCCTCGGCCGTTCCCGCACGGATCACGAGCCCCTGGTAGGAGGGGCGCAGCAGCATTCCGCTCACACCTCCCACGTGCAGGTCGATGCGCGCGTCCGACACCGTCGGGCGGGAACTGCGCAGCAGCACCCGCTGATGGTGGGCGACGGTGTACTGCCACACCGTGAAGGTCCGGTCGGACCGGAAGGTTTCGACCATATTCCTGTCACCTGTTACTTCTGCGCCGGGCGCTTCGGCGGGTCGATCTTGACCTCTTTGCCGTCATCGCCGTAGAACTTCACGTTCTCCCAGTCCAGGTTTCCCACCCGGTAGTGGTATTCGAGCTGGGCCATCTCCCACTCCGTGGCCCCCCAGTTGTTTCCCTGTCCGGCCTCCACGGCCGCGTCGAACTTCTGCTGGTACGTGCCGTTGACGGGCCGGAATCCCTTCAGGCTCACCGCGATCTTCTGATTGTCGCGCATCGCGGCGCTGACCCTGTTCATCCACTCGGTGTACGGGACGTTGCCCGGGAGCTTGCCGATCTCCCTGTCCAGTTCGGGGTCCATCAGGTTGTACCCGTCGAGGCTCTTGGTGTCCTCGTCGATGTGCTCCTTCAGACCGAGCACCAGGACCTTGCACGCGGAGTTGTGGACCAGCAGCGGGGTCTGGCCGGCCAGCACGTAGAACGTGTGCAGCCCCTCGACCGTGAGGCTGTAGGTGACGGCCTGCCGGTCGAAGGCGTGGTTGGCGACCACGGTCGCCGTCGTACCGCTGTCCGTGCGCAGACTGTCACCCGGCACCAGGTCGGCGGCGGGCATCCAGGCGCGGAGGTTGACGCTCCAGAACGGGTGGTCGTAGGTGGCCGTGATCTTGTTCAGGCCGCCGGTCGGACCCCGGATGGTCAGCGCGGCGAAGTGCTTGTCGTCCTTGGTGACGATGTGCCGCGTGACGTGCCGCGCCCCGGTCTCGCCGGTGAGCGGGTCGGTCGCCCGGACCAGGTCCCCGGCCTGGAGCTGGTCGATCGGCTTGTGGCCGCCGTCCGCCATGAGGACACGGGTGCCGGCCAGGAAGCACTCACCGCAGCCGTGTTCGAGCCTCATCAGCATCTTGTAGGCCGTGCCCATCATGCGGAACTTGGTCGAGACCGCCATGTCCCGGCCGAGCTGCCAGCACGCCTCCAGGTCGCCCTTCTCGGCGCAGGACTGCATCTGTTCCAGCGAGCCGAGACCGGTGACGGTCCCGACGAACCAGGTGAAGTTGTCGACCAGGATCTCCAGCTCGGGCGTCTTGGACAGTACGTCGCAGTAGACCTCGTTGTGCTGGCACCAGCGCCCCGGGTTCTTGACGGCGTCGCAGCCGACGATGCCGCACCGGTACAGCTCCTCGGCCCGTGAGCCCCCGTTCTTCTCCGCGGCCTCCTTCTTGGCCACGGCCTCACGCCGGCGCGTCTCCTCCTCCTCGCGGTACTTCTTGACCGCGACGGTGAACGCGTCGTTCGCCGCCTTCAGGGCTTCGGCCGCGCTCTTTCCGGCGCGCTCCGCGGAAGCCTTGGCATCGGCGGCCGCCGCCCACGCGGAGCCCGCGGAGTTCTGGGCCAGTTCCGACGACAAGGTGGCGTCGCTGGCCGAGACCGCCGCGTCGTGCGCCGACTGGTCGGCCCTGTCGGCCGCGGCACGCGCGGTCCTCGCCGACTCCGCCGCCCGCTGTGCCGAGGCCTCGGCGTCCTTGGCGTGCTGCTCGGCCTCCTTGGCGTAGTCGCCGGCTTGGCGAGCGGAGTCCTTCGCCTTCGCCGCCCACTTGTCCGCGTCCGTGGACGCCCTGCGGGCGTGCGCCGCGGTGATCTGTGCGTTCGCCGCGTTCTGCTGGGCCTTCGCCGCGACCTCGGACGCCTGCGCCACGAGTTGCTGGACCTGCTGCTGGTGCGTGAGGGACAGCATGTCCTTGCGCTGGGCGGTGTACTGGCCGGACTCGACGAACTGGCGCAGCAGGTAGGAGGGACCCTCCAGCGCGATGCGCGCCGCGGACTTCACCTCCGGAGCGCCGCTGTCGATCAGCTGGGCGGCCTTCACCCGGTCGTCCTCGACCTGGGCCTGCGCAAGAGTGTCGGTGAGGAACGTCCGGTACGAGTCGGTGGTCCCGGCGTCCAGCGCCTTGCGGGCCCTCTCCTTGACGATGGGACCGCCGCTGTCGGCGGCCTGCGCCACCGCCACCCGGTACGCCTCGCTGCCCACCTTGTACTGGCCCTCGTGCAGGAACGCGCTCACGCCGGCGGCGTCGCCCTTGAGCGCCTGTTCGGCGCCGTCGCGCACCTCCTTGACGGCGCTCTCCTCGGCCAGTCGCTCGACGTCCGTCCGGTCGTCCTGCTGCTGGGCCTCGGTACGGCCGCTGCGCACGTAGGCGATGACACCCGCGGTGTCCGCACCCAGTGCCGTCTGGGCGGCGGCGCGCATCCAGGGCTTGCCGTCCTTCGCATCGGCCATGGCGAGCTGCCGGCCGAGCCGCGCGATCTCGTCGTCGCCGGTACCGCTCTGGGCCTTCTGGGCGAGGTCGTCCGCTGTGCGGCGACGCTGTTCGGCGTCGTCCGCGTCCTTCTTGCGGGCGGCCGCGTCGGCCTCTTCCTCGGCCTTGAGGGTGCGGGCGTTCTCGATGCCGGCGTTGGTGCGGGTGAGCAGTTCCGCGCTCTCCACCTGGCGGGCGAGCGTGTAGACGGTCTGGGCCTGCTCGGCGGCCTTGGAGGCGGTGTTCGCCGCCTCGGTGGCCGCGTTGGCGTGCTCGGTGGAGCGCTGGGCCGCGGAGTTCGCCTCACCGGCGTGCTTGGCGGCCTCGTTCGCCGCGTTCGCCGCGTTGATGGCGTGCGCGGCGGCCGACCGCGCCGCGTCGCGGGCGTCGGCGGCTGCCGTGGCGGCCGTGCGGGCGAGCGACTCGGCGTCGCCGGCGGCCCGGTTGGCCTCGGCGGCCTGTCGGTGCGCCCGGGCTGCGGCGGCCCGGGCGTTCGCCGCGGCGGCACTGCTCTCTCCGGCGTACTGGCCGGCCTGCACGGCGGCGTCGGCGGCCGCGGCGGCGTTGGCACCCGCGTCCGCCGCGGAGGCGGCGGCGTCACCGGCGGCCGTGGCGGCCTTCACGGCCTGGTCGGCGGCGTCGGCCGCCTTGTTGGCGCCCGCGGCAGCCGCGTTCGCCTGCTGGGCGGCCTTCTTGGCCGCGTCCGCCTGGTTCGCGTCGGTCGCGGCCGCCGCGGCGGCGCTGCGCGCGTTCGCGGCGGCGTTGGCGGCACCGACCGCGGCGGATGCCGCCTGGGCGGCGGCGGCCGCGGCCACGCGGGCCGACCTGTTGGCGGCGTCGGCCGCGGCGATGGCCCGCTGTGCGGCGCTCGCGGCCCCGGACGCAGCGCTCGCCGCCCGGTTGGCGGCGCGTGCGGCATCGGCCGAGTCCTGCTTGGTGGCCGCGGCTTCCTTCGCGGCCTTCTGGGCGGCCTCCTTGGCCTGCTGCGAGGCCTTGATCGCTTCCTTGGCGGCGGCCTGGGCGGCCTTCGTCTCCTTGGCGGCGACCTTGCCCGCCTGCTCCGCCTGGTCGGCCAGTTCGGCGACGCTGGCGTACTCCTCGTCACGGCTGCGCGCCACGAACTGGCCGACGTCCAGGAATTCGCGGACGTCGTCGATCGTTCCGTTCAGCGCGAGACGTCCGGCGGCCTTCACCTGCGGCCCGCCGGCGGCGACGAGCTGGGTCGCCAGGACGCGGTCGTCCTGCTCCTGTGCCTCACGCTGACCCGAGTCCAGGAACTTCTGCATGTCCTCGGGCGTCCCGTTGAGGGCCGCGCGGCCGCGCGACTGGACCTCCGGGCCGCCCGCGTCGATGGCACGGGCGACGAGCACCCGCTCGTCCTGCTGGAAGGCGCCCTGCCACCCGTTCTTCAGGAACCGGGCCAGACCGTTCTCCGGACCGTCCAGCGCCTGGCGTACCGCGTCGAGGGTGTTCTCCCCGCCCAGGTCGCCGATCTGGGCCGCCGCGACCCGGTAGTCCTGTGTCTGAAGGTCCCCGTACGTCACGAGGAACCTGGCGATGTCGTCGTCGCTGCCGACGAGAGCGGCCTCGGCCGCTTCCTTGACCTCGCTGCCGCCGGTGGCCCAGATCTCCACGACCTGTTGCCGGGCGGTCGGGTGGTACGGCTCCACCGTGCCGTCCGGGGTGCCGCCCGGAGTGCCGTCGGCGGCCGCGGGGTACGCGGTGAGCAGACCGGCCAGGACCGCCGTCGCCGCCGCCCACGACACGCTGGTGAGGATGCCTCTTCGTTTTCGCGCGGGCGGGCGCTGTTTCCTACCCATGGAGCTCCTTGCTCGTTCGGAGAAGGTGTGTTTTCCGGTCCGCTGAGGGCCGGGGCCTGGGTGTGGGGGGGCGAACGGCAGAGCGGGCACGGTCGCGGGCGAGTGCCGACCGGGACCGGATGGGATGCGAAGGGGGACAGCGCCGTCAGTACGGCTGTGAGGCGTCCCCGCGCGCAGCTGCGAGCCTCTTCATCTGGATCCCCTTCCCCCCGCACCTGCCGCAGGGGGTACCGCGCGACCGCGGCGAATTCCGGCACGACCCGGTCCGAACTGGTCAGTGAACGGACCGAGGTGCCGTCAGCAGGCGCCCCCCTGCGCAGCAGGCATTACGTGCCGCACACCGTAGTCGGACGACCAAGGGTCCACCAACGCGAGGCAATGTGGCCCATCTCATGGCCTTTGTGCACAACCTTCAAGGCGATATTTACATCGCATCCGGATTCCCTCAGGAGTGGTCCGACCGCGGGCTTATACGGTGTTGACGGGTGGTCAGGCTTTGGCTAGCGTTTGCCTGCCTTTGCCTCCGTCTGACCAGCGGTGGCATCCGGCCAGGGGATTTCAACGGGGGTTTTCTGGCGCTCGCCTGACTTCTTCGGCGTATTCCCAGGCTTTTTCGTTCATCGCATTCCGCGCGAAATCCCCTCTCTCGAGGATCCGTTCCCGAAAGGACTCCCGCGTGCCTTTCCGCGCCCGAAAAATCATTGTGTCCGCGGTCGTGGCCGGCTTTGCCACGCTGACGGGGGTGTCCGTCGCCGCCGCCGACGACCCGCCCACGCCCCCGCCCGCCTCGGCTCCGCCCGTCGCGGTCGAGGACTACGGCTATCCCCAGGCCGACCGCATCCTGGCGGAGAAGGGGATCAAGCTGAAGAAGGGGGACGGCCACATCCTCCTCGCCGACTGCGACCTGGCCGCCCAGCAGATCCGCGTGCAGACCGTCAAGGACGAATCCGTCGGCCGCCAGGGCACCTACTGCTTCAAGGCCCTCGGCAAGAGCGGCCGCCTCACGCTCGAACTTCCCCGTGTCTTCGCGGTGGAGACCACCGACCACCCGGTCAGCGCGGACCTGACAGCGGGCGGCGAGACCACGACCGTCAACGTGGCCCAGGACAGCATCGCACCCGTCGGGGAAGGCACCGCCGGCGGAGCCAGGTCGGTCCTCGTCGAACTGCGCGTCACCGGCTGACCAGCCACTGCCCGATGTCCGTGCGCGATGCGTGCACGGATCCGACATGCCTTCTGCGTCCGCAGAACAGGCCTTGTGATTCGAGGAAGACGTGAGACAGCCCCATACGCACGGCAAGCGCACCGTGTGGGTGGCCGGAGTCCTGACGGCGGGCCTCACCACCGGACTGCTGCTGGCACCCCCGGCCCAGTCCGTCGTCGGCGACCAGGTCGCCGACAGCGCCGACCAGTACACGCTCAAGGTGCACATCAACGTCGGCCGTGACGACGAACGCGGTTGCTCCGGCACCCTGGTCGACGCCCAGTGGGTGCTCACCGCCGCCAGCTGCTTCGCCACCGACCCCCAGCAGGGAGGCCGGGTCCCCGCCGGGGCGCCGGCGCACACCACCGTGGTGACCGTCGACGGGAACGGGCCCGACGCGACGGAGATCGTCAAGCAGAAGGTCGTGGAGCTCGTCCCGCACCCCGACCGCGACCTGGTCATGGCGCGGATCGACAACCCGGCCACCATCGACAACCCGCTGGACGGGCCGTTCCCCGGCATCACCGCGGCCGTGGTGAGCGGTACCGCTCCCGCCGTGCGGGACCAGCTCAGGGCCGTCGGGTACGGGCGCACCAAGGACGAGTGGGTTCCCGGACGGGCGCACACCGCGTCCTTCGGTGTGGACGCCGTGGACGCCTCGACCCTGGCGATCTCCCCCGGCTCCGACGGCGGCGCCCTGTGCCCGGGAGACGCCGGCGGCCCGGTGCTCGACGGCCGGGGCAGGCTGGTGGCGGTGGTCGCCCGCTCCTGGAGCGGTGGGTGCTTCGGCTCCACGGAGACCCGCACCGGGGCCGTCGCGACCCGGGTCGACGACATCGCCGGATGGGTCCAGCAGGTGCGCCTGAAGACCCGCAAGGAGTACGTCGGCGACGCCGTCACGGCAGCGGACTTCAACGGCGACGGGCGCACGGACATCGCGGCCGTCCTGGCCAACGGCACGGCGCACGTCTTCACCAGCCGTCCCGACGGCACGCTGGAGTACGGCAGTTACCTGAACTCCCTGGGCCGCAGCGGTGTGAAGGAACTCGTCGCAGGCGACTTCGAGGCGGGAACCGGGCTCGAAGCGATCACCGTGGAGGACGGCGGGGATCTCTACCTGGCCTCGAAGCACTCCATCACCCCGACGTTGTGGACGCGGGCCAAGCTGTGGAACGACGCCGCCTGGAAGGACGGCCTGCCCGTCGCCACCCTGCACAGCAAGACCCCGGGACACGACACCCCGCTGTTCCAGTGGCCCGACGGCTCCCTCTACACGTACAAGAGGGACGGCGACGGCAACCTGGTGAACCAGAAGAAGTCGATGTCGCCGGAGAAGACCTGGAAGAACAAGCACATCGCCACCGGCGACTTCAACGGCGACGGACGTGACGACATCGCCGCCGTCGCCTCGGACGGTTCCCTGAGTCTCTACCTGGCCAAGGCCGACGGCACCTTCGACAAGGGCCGTTCGATGTGGCCCGACAAGTCCTGGGGCAGCGTGCGCCGGGTGCTCGGCGGCGACTTCGACGGCGACGGCAAGGCCGACCTCGCCGTACTGACCTCCAGCGGCGACCTGCGCCTGTACGCCGGTGACGGCAAGGGCGGGCTCGCGGCCGGCCGGACCATGTGGCCCTCGGTCTGAAGCATCAGGCCGGGAAGCGGCGGTCGACCCACTTCCACAGGAACTCCAGGGCGACCGCCGCCAGCACGGCGATGCCGACCGCGAGCCAGGGCATCGCCACCCCCACCAGCCTCAGCGCGAAGAAGTGCTGAAGCGCGGGCACGGCGAGGACGAGGACGAACGCCAGCCCCATCGCCACGACCAGCGTGATCCGCCACCAGGTGTAGGGGCGGGCGATGATCGCCAGGATCCACATGGAGATCAGGAACAGCGTCAGCGTGGCCGCGCTGGTCTCGGCATCCAACGTGCTGTGTCCGGCGTAGTGGTGACGGGCGATCAGGTACGTCGCGAAGGTCGCCACCGCGCACACCACGCCACCCGGGACCGAGTACCGCATCACCTGCCGTACGAAGTGGGGTTTCGCCCGCTCCGTGTTGGGGGCGAGGGCCAGGAAGAAGGCCGGGACGCCGATGGTGAGGGTGGACAGCAGGGTCAAGTGCCGTGGCAGGAAGGGGTATTCGACCTGCCAGCACACCACCAGCACCGCCAGCAGCACCGAGTAGACGGTCTTCACCAGGAACAGCGTCGCCACGCGCGTGATGTTGCCGATCACCCGGCGCCCCTCGGCGACGACCGACGGCAGGCTCGCGAAGCTGTTGTTCAGCAGGACGATCTGCGCCACCGCCCGCGTCGCCTCCGAGCCCGAGCCCATGGCGACCCCGATGTCCGCGTCCTTCAGCGCGAGCACGTCGTTCACACCGTCGCCGGTCATCGCGACCGTGTGCCCGCTGGACTGGAGCGCGCCCACCATGTCCCGCTTCTGCTGCGGGGTGACCCGCCCGAAGACCGTGCCGGAGTCCAGCGCCTTCGCCATCCCCTCCCGCTCGGCGGGCAGCCGCCGCGCGTCCACCGCCGTACCCTCCAGGCCCAGCTTGGCCGCGACCGCGCCGACCGAGACCGCGTTGTCCCCGGAGATGACCTTGGCGCGGACGTTCTGCTCGGCGAAGTAGCGCAGGGTGTCGGCCGCGTCCGGCCGCAGCCGCTGTTCGAGTACGACGAGGGCGGCCGGGCGGGCGCCATGGGCCGGCTCGGTGTCGTCCAGGTCGCGGCTCGCGCGGGCCAGCAGCAGGACGCGCAGCCCCTGCTCGTTGAGCCGCTCGGTGTCGGCCAGGGCCGGGTCGCCGTCGGTGAGCAGCACATCGGGGGCGCCCAGCAGCCAGGTACTGGTCTCGCCGTCGCCCTCGCTGAACGCGGCGCCGCTGTACTTGCGGGCCGAGGAGAACGGCAGCGACTCCACGCACCGCCACTCCTCGGTGTCGGGGCAGGCGTCGATGATCGCCTGGAGGGAGGCGTTGGGGCGCGGGTCGGACTCGCCGAGCGCGCCGAGCGCGGTGCGGACGTACGACTCGTCGTACCCGTCGAGCATGCGCAGCTCGGTGACGTCCATGCCGCCCTCGGTGAGCGTGCCGGTCTTGTCCAGGCAGACGGTGTCGACGCGGGCCAGCCCCTCGATGGCCGGGAGTTCCTGGACGAGGCACTGCTTGCGGCCCAGCCGGATGACGCCGATCGCGAAGGCGACGGAGGTGAGCAGCACCAGTCCCTCCGGGACCATGGGGACGATGCCGCCGACGGTGCGGGCCACGGCGTCCTTGAGTCCGTTGCTCTTGACGACGAGCTGGGTGATGACGAGTCCGACGGCCGCCGGGACCATCATCCAGGTGACGTACTTGAGGATCGTGGAGATGCCGGTGCGCAGCTCGGAGTGGACCAGGGTGAAGCGGGAGGCCTCCTCGGCGAGCTGGGCGGCGTAGGCCTCGCGGCCGACCTTGGTGGCCTGGAAGGCGCCGCCGCCCGCGACCACGAAGCTGCCGGACATGACCGGGTCGCCGGGGCGCTTGACGACGGGGTCGGCCTCGCCGGTGAGCAGCGACTCGTCGATCTCCAGCCCGTCGGCCTCGGCGCACACCCCATCGACGACGATCTTGTCCCCGGGCCCGATCTCGATGAGATCGTCGAGCACGATGTCATGGGTCGCGACCTCGACGGCCGTCCCGTCCCTGCGTACGGTCGGCCGGGCCTCGCCGATCACCGCGAGCGAGTCGAGGGTCTGCTTGGCCCGCCACTCCTGGACGATGCCGATGCCGGTGTTGGCGAGGATCACAAAACCGAACAGGCTGTCCTGGATCGGCGCGACGAACAGCATGACCAGCCAGAGCACGCCGATGATCGCGTTGAACCGGGTGAAGACGTTCGCCCGGACGATCTCCCCCCGCGACCGGCTGCTGCGCACGGGAACGTCGTTGACCCGGCCACGATGGACGCGGTCCGCTACTTCGGCACCGGTCAGCCCCGCCGACCGGCTCACGGGTAGGGCCACCGGATGCACGGGGTCGAGTTCCGCGCCCGCGTCTATATGGCTCATGCCATCGACGGTACGTGGCGATCCGCCCACCCGCCCACCCGATTCGGTCAGCCGGAAAACAGCCGTTCGTGTGCCGACACCGGCTTCCGCCCGGTCGGCGGTGTTCCTCGGCGCTTTCCCGCCGGATCGTCTCGGCCAGTCGGAGGGCGGGTGTTCGTGGGCCGACGTCGCCCCCGCCCGTCGGCCGTGCTCCTCGCCCACCCACCGGTCTCGGTCGGCTGGACAGCGGGCCTTCGCGGGCCAGGGCCCGTTCGCCTCTCGGCCGACCGAGTCGGGTGGGCGGGTGGGAAGCGGGGGTCTGGGGGCGGAGCCCCCGGTTGGCCCGGTCCGGCCGACCGGGCTATTCAGCCGACGCCGACCGCAGCGCCGCCGCCCGCTTGATCGCCGCGTCCCGCTTCCTGACGTACCAGATCCCGATCAGCCCCAGCCCGCCCCCGGCCAGGCAGGTCCACAGCCACCACAGATGCCCGTGGGAGTCGAACCAGCCGTAGAAGGGCAGCTGGACCAGGAAGAGCACGAACCACACGATCGTGCCGCCGGTGATGGTGGCGACCACGGGCCCCTCCAGGGGCTCCGGCGCCTCGTGCTTGGGGGTCCACTTGGCCATGACCGACAGCTTACGAGGCGATCAGGTCTACGCGCGGAGATAGCGATCTAGCACTCATACGTTCATACTGAAACCGTTTGTCTTTGTCCACTTCTGCTCGTACGAAACTCCAACGGGGCTCGGGGGAACCCCGTCGGTGATGAGGTCCCGCATGTCCACCTCGGCACCCGCCAAGGCCCCCACCCCCGAGAAGCCGGGCGCGCCCCAGGGCGCGCTCGACCGCTACTTCCGGATCTCCGAGCGCGGCAGCTCCGTCGCCCGCGAGATCCGGGGCGGCTTCGCCACCTTCTTCGCGATGGCGTACATCATCGTGCTGAACCCGATCATCCTCGGCAGCGCGAAGGACATGTACGGGCATCACCTGAACAACGGCCAGCTGGTGACGGCGACCGCGCTGACGGCCGCGTTCACCACGCTCCTCATGGGTGTCATCGGCAACGTCCCGATCGCGCTGGCCGCCGGTCTCGGGGTGAACTCGGTCGTCGCGCTCCAGCTCGCGCCCCGGATGTCCTGGCCGGACGCGATGGGCATGGTCGTCCTGGCCGGTTTCATCGTCATGCTGCTGGTCGCCACGGGGCTGCGTGAGCGCGTGATGAACGCCGTGCCGTTCGGGCTGCGCAAGGCGATCTCGATCGGCATCGGCCTGTTCATCATGCTGATCGGCCTGGTCGACTCCGGTTTCGTCACGCGTATCCCGGACGTCGCCCAGACCACCGTCCCGCTCCAGCTCGGCACGGGCGGCCATCTGCACGGCTGGCCGGTGCTGGTCTTCATCCTCGGCGTGCTGCTCACCTTCGTGCTGTTCGTCCGCAAGGTGCCGGGCGCGATCCTGATCTCGATCGTCGGCATGACCGTCCTCGCGGTGATCCTCAACGCGGTCACCACGATCCCGTCCTGGGGCCTGACCGTCCCGAAGTGGCCCGGCAACCCGGTCGCCACCCCCGACTTCGGCCTGATCGGCCAGGTCAGCCCGTTCGGCGGCTTCCACAAGGTCGGCCTGCTGACCGGCATCCTCTTCGTCTTCACGGTCCTGCTGTCGAGCTTCTTCGACGCGATGGGCACGATCATGGGCGTCAGCGACGAGGCCAAGCTGACCGACGCCGAGGGCTACATGCCCGGCATCAACAAGGTCCTCTTCATCGACGGCCTCGCGGTCGCGGCGGGCGGCGCCAGCTCCTCCTCGGCCACCACCGCCTTCGTGGAGTCCACGGCGGGCGTCGGCGAGGGCGCCCGTACCGGCTTCGCGAACGTCGTCACGGGCGGCCTCTTCGCGGCGGCGCTCTTCCTCACCCCGGTCGCCACGATGGTCCCGTCCCAGGCGGCGACCCCGGCGCTGGTCGCGGTCGGCTTCCTGATCCTGTCGAACTCGATCAAGGAGATCGACTGGGCGGACTACACGATCGCGATCCCGGCGTTCGTGACGATGCTGATGATGCCGTTCACCTACTCGATCACCAACGGCATCGGCATGGGCTTCCTGACCTTCACCGTCCTGCGCCTGGCCGCCGGCCGGGCCCGGGAGATCCCGGTCGCGATGTACGTCGTCTCGGCGGTCTTCGCCTTCTACTACCTGATGCCGGCCCTGGGCCTCACGTGATCCGACCGGGCCCGGAGACCCCGTAGAACCTCTCCGTCTCCTCGACGGCGGTCTGGAACCGCTCGTCGAAGTCATCGCGAATGAGCGTCCGGACGACATAGTCCTGGACGCTCATTCCTCTTTTCGCCGCATGGTGCCGGAGCCTTTCGAGCAGCTCCCCGTCTATCCGCAGGCTGAGCACACTGGTCCCCATGGGTACGAGGGTCGCCACATCCGGCCACCCGATGCGTCACTTTCCGGAATCGACTCACCCATATGGGTGATCGATGGGTTCAGTGGCCAGCGTCACGGGCACGGGATCCGTGTTCCGGTGGTCTTTAGCGAGAGTAATGAGTTATGTTAAAGAACATGCCGGACCTGGACCTCACCCATGGCGACGACGCTGCCGCCGTGAACTCCCTCCGTTCCGCCGTGATGCGGCTGAGCCGTCGGCTCAAGCACCAGCGGGTCGACGAGTCGCTGAGCCCCACCGAGATGTCGGTGCTCGGCACTCTCTTCCGCTGCGGCTCGGCCACCCCGGGCGAACTCGCCCGCAAGGAGCACGTCCAGCCGCCGTCGATGACCCGCATCGTCGCGCTGCTCGAGGCCAAGGGCCTGGTCCGGCTGGAGCCGCACCCCGAGGACCGGCGCCAGAAGGTCGTCACCCAGACCGAGCAGGCCGAGGCGATGCTCGAGGAGAGCCGCCGTAAACGAAACGCGTTCCTGACCGGCCTGGTCGAGGGCCTCGACGAGGACGAGTGGGCCAAACTGCGCGCCGCCGCCCCCGTGCTGGAGAAGCTCGCACACCTGTAAGCCGCGTTAGAGGAGGCGAACCCCTTTGAGTACGGGATCCGGAACACCTTCCGCCCCCGCACCGACCGCCACTACTACCCCCGCAGCCCGCAAGGGCTCGATGTTCAGCTCGCTGAGGATCCGGAACTACCGCCTCTTCTTCGTCGGCCAGGTCGTCTCCAACACCGGCACCTGGATGCAGCGCATCGCCCAGGACTGGCTCGTCCTCAGCCTCACCGGCTCCTCCGCCGCCGTGGGCATCACGACAGCCCTGCAGTTCCTGCCGATGCTCCTTTTCGGCCTCTACGGCGGTGTCCTGGTCGACCGCCTCCCCAAGCGCCCCACGCTGCTGGTCACCCAGTCGGCGATGGCTGTGACGGGCCTGGCGCTCGCCGCTCTGACCCTCACCGGGCAGGTCCAGGTCTGGCACGTGTACGTCGCCGCGTTCGCCGTCGGCCTCGCGACCGTGGTGGACAACCCGGCCCGCCAGTCCTTCGTCTCCGAGATGGTCGGCCCCGAGCAGCTGCAGAACGCGGTCAGCCTGAACTCGGCGAACTTCCAGTCCGCCCGGCTGATCGGCCCGGCCGTCGCCGGCCTGCTGATCACCGGCGTGGGCACCGGCTGGGCGTTCCTCGCCAACGGCCTGTCCTTCGCGGCCCCCCTCGCCGGCCTGCTCCTGATGCGCGCCCGGGAACTGCACGTCGTCGAGCGCACCCCGCGCGGGAAGGGCCAGCTGCGCGAAGGCCTGAGATACGTCGCCGGCCGCCCGGAGCTGATCTGGCCGATCGTGCTGGTCGGCTTCATCGGCACCTTCGGCTTCAACTTCCCGGTGTGGCTGACGGCCTACGCCGAGCACGTCTTCCACGCCGGGGCCGGCGGCTACAGCCTCTTCAACACCCTGATGGCCGTCGGCTCACTGGTCGGCGCCCTGCTGGCCGCCCGGCGCGGCACGGCCCGGCTGCGCGTCCTGATCGCCGCCGCGGTGGCCTTCGGCGCGCTGGAGATCGTGGCCGCGCTGGCACCGTCGTACGGGCTGTTCGCGCTGCTCATGGTTCCGATCGGGATCTTCGGCCTCACGGTGAACGTCACGGCGAACACCGCGGTCCAGATGGGCACCGACCCGGCCATGCGCGGCCGGGTGATGGCCCTGTTCATGATGGTCTTCATGGGCGGTACGCCGCTGGGTGCGCCGGTGGTCGGCTGGATCACCGACACCTACGGCCCCCGGGTCGGCTTCGCCCTCGGCGGCATCGTCTCGGCCGCCGCGGCCGCCGCGATCGGCCTGGTCCTGGTCCGCATCGGCGGCCTGCGGCTGACGGTCGGCTGGCACCACGGCCATCCGCGGGTCCGCTTCGTCCCGCGCGAGCGCGAGGAGCGGGAGGAGGAGCTGACGACGGCGGCCTAGGTCCTGTCGTCAAGGCGCAGGACTCACGGCCGTTGTCCCCGTACGGACGCGGCCGCGTGTTCCGTACGGATGCGTGTCTGCGTGTCGATCGCGGGTGCGATTGATTCCTATGAGATGACTTCTGCCGGTACGCCCCCTTCGGGCACGTTATCGGACAGGAGCATCCGCATGGCATCACAGGCATCGACCCCGAGACCCCGCTCCCGCGTACGGCTGCTGACGGCTGTCGCGCTGACCTTGGGCACGGTCGGCGCGCTCGTCGCCGCCGCGCCGTCCGGGGCCGTGGACGGGCCGCCCAGGGGCGATCACGGCTTCCGGGAGCGCGACCTCGTCTCCGACATCAAGGGCAGAGCGGAGGTGCAGGACCCGAACCTGGTGAACCCCTGGGGGCTGGTGCGCACGGACAACGGTGAGATCAGGGACTCCAACAACGGAACCAACACGTCCACGGTGTACTCGGGCGCCCGGGACAACCAGCCGGTCGTCGTCGGCTCGCCCGTCGTGCAGCTCCCCGACACCGCCGACCCGACCGGGGTCGTGCGCAACGACACCGACGACTTCCGGTTCACCGCGAGCGGAAAGACCCGGCCCGCGCGGTTCATCTGGGCCGGGGAGAACGGCGGCCTGTTCGCCTTCAACCCCGGTGTGCTCCCCACGACCGCCGTCCAGGTCGCCCAGGAGGGCAACGCCGTCTTCAAGGGCCTCACCCTCGTGGACAGCGAGCGCAGGGACACGAAGGACCACGGGCGGCGGCAGCCGCGCATCCTCGTCGCGAACTTCCGTGACGCCCGCATCGACGTCTTCGACACCACCTTCACCCTGGTGCCGCAGCCCGCCGGCGCGTTCCAGGACCCGACCCTTCCCCCCGGCTTCGCGCCGTTCGACGTCAAGAACATCGGTGACAGGATCTTCGTCACCTACGCCCTGCAGAACGCGGACAAGCACGACGACGTCGCCGGAGCGGGCAACGGTTTCATCAACGTGTTCAGCACCAAGGGCAAGCTGCTCCAGCGCTTCGCCAGCCAGGGCGCGCTCAACTCCCCGTGGGGCCTGGAGGTGGCGCCCAAGGGGTTCGGGAAGTTCGCCGGCGACCTGCTCGTCGGCAACTTCGGCGACGGCCACATCAACGTGTTCGACCTGCGAACCGGCCGGCCCGAGGGGTCCCTGAACGATCCCAACGGGAAGCCGATCGTGATCGACGGCCTGTGGGGGCTGCAGCGGGGCACCGGCAGGTCCGGCGGCGAGAACAGCGTCTGGTTCGCCGCGGGCATCAACGGCGAGAAGAACGGACTGCTCGGCACCCTGCGCGCCGAGCGCTGACCCCTCACCCCACCGGGGGCGCTCGCCGGGCGGTCACACCCGCCGGGCGAGCACCTGCCCCGGCCAGTCGCCGTTCGCGCCGGAGGTGTAGGTCTCGGTCGGGACGAAGCCGTTGGCCTCGTAGTAGGCCACGAGCTTGCCGTCGCCGCCGGCGTAGCAGTCCACGCGCAGCAGACCGACCCCGGCCCGCCGGGTCTCCTCCGCCGCGTGGGCGAGCAGCGCGGCACCGGCGCCCCGCCCCTTGAAACGGCGGTCGGAGGCGAGCCAGTGGATGTACCGCTCGGGTTCGCCGGGCGCCGGAAGGTGCGCCAGATAGGCGCCGGGTGCGTCGGTGACGGTGAGCGTGGCGGCCGGCACACCGTCGACCTCGGCGATGTACGTGGTGCCGTCCGCCATGTACCCGGCGACCGAATTTGCCACCCGCGGGTTCTCCGACAGCGGCTCGCTTCCCCACTGGCCGGTGCGCCCCTGCGCGACCAGCCACTCCACACAGCTGTCGAGCATGCGGAGTATCACGGGAAGATCGTCGGGTCCGCCTTCGCGCATGGTGATCGTCATGAAGGCCATCATGCCCACCGGCGTCTGCGAAGGTGAAGGTATGAGACTCTTCGCCGCGGTGCTGCCCCCGGAGGACGTCGTCCATGAACTCGCCGCCGAGATCGCCACGTTGAAAAGGCTGCCCGGCGCGGAGCGGCTGCGCTGGACCAACCGCCCGGGCTGGCACTTCACCCTCGCCTTCTACGGCGAGGTCGCCGACGACCTCGTACCGGACCTGTCGGACCGCCTGTCCCGCACGGCCCACCGCACCGCCCCCTTCGACCTGGCCCTCTCCGGCGGCGGCCAGTTCGGGCACGGCAAGGCCCTGTGGACGGGCGCCTACGGCGAGGTGGAGGCGATGCGGCTGCTGGCCGAGCGGGCGGAGGCGGCGGCACGGAAGGCGGGGCTGCCGATGGGGGAGCACCGGCGCTACAAGGCGCACCTCACGGTGGCGCGGAGCCGGGACTCGGTGGACGTACGGCCGTTTGTCGATCTGCTCCGGGGTTTCACCAGCAGGACCTGGACGGTGGGCGAGCTGGTGCTGGTGCGCAGCAATCTGCCGCGGTCGGGGGAGCCGGGGGAGCAGCCGCGGTACGAGGACGTTGCCCGCTGGCCGCTTGGCGGGGGCAGCTAGGCTCGGTGACGTGGACCCGAAAATCCGGAACCGGATCATGGCCGGTGTGCTTGTGCTGTTGTTCGTGGTGGTGGCCTTGGCCTCGGCCGTGAAGTAGAGGGTGGTTGTGCCGCCTCAGGGGCGGGGGAGTGCGCGTCGTCCGGCGGCTGTGGGTCCGTCGTGGCTGGTCGCGCAGTTCCCCGCGCCCCTTCGGGGTGCTTTTACCAGGCGAAGGCCTCCGGGGACGGGCCCGGGCCGGGGAAGACCTCGTCCAGGCCCGCCAGCAGCTCCTCGCTCAGCTCCAGCTCGGCGGCCCTGAGGGCGGAGGCGAGCTGGTCGGCCGTGCGCGGGCCGACGATGGGACCCGTCACACCCGGCCGGGTGAGCAGCCAGGCGAGGGCGACCTCGCCGGGCTCCAGGCCGTGCTTGTCGACCAGGTCCTCGTACGCCTGGATCCGGGCGCGGGCGGCGGGGTCGGCCAGGGTCTCGGCGGCCCGGCCGGAGGCGCGGCGACCGCCCTGGGCCTCCTTCCTGATGACCCCGCCGAGCAGGCCCCCGTGCAGCGGGGACCAGGGGATGACCCCGAGGCCGTAGTCCTGCGCGGCCGGGATGACCTCCATCTCGGCGCGCCGCTCGAAGAGGTTGTACAGGCACTGCTCGCTGACCAGCCCGATGGTGCCACCGCGCCGGGCGGCGATCTCGTTGGCCTGGGCGATCTTGTAGCCGGGGAAGTTGGAGGAGCCGACGTAGAGGATCTTGCCCTGCTGGACCAGGGTGTCGATCGCCTGCCAGATCTCCTCGAAGGGAGTGTCCCGGTCGATGTGATGGAACTGGTAGAGGTCGATGTAGTCGGTCTGCAGCCGCTTCAGGCTGGCGTCCACGGCGCGCCGGATGTTCAGCGCGGAGAGCTTGTCGTGGTTGGGCCAGGCCGTCGGTCCCTCGGGGGCCATGTTGGCGTAGACCTTGGTGGCGAGGACCACCTTGTCGCGCCGCTCGCCGCCCTTGGCGAACCAGTTGCCGATGATGCTCTCGGTGCGGCCCTTGTTGTCACCCCACCCGTACACGTTGGCGGTGTCGAAGAAGTTGATGCCCGCGTCCAGCGCCGCGTCCATGATCGCGTGACTGTCGGCCTCGTCCGTCTGCGGACCGAAGTTCATGGTCCCGAGAACGAGCCGGCTGACCTTGAGTCCCGTACGTCCTAGCTGCGTGTACTTCATGGTTCCCTAGCCAACGGCGTGAAGTGCGCTCGAAGCAAGGACCTTTGGGACGTGGCATAGGGTTCGCGAGTCGATCGCTCCAGGGAGACCAGGGAGACCCTCGTGTCCACTCGTGCCGCCCGCCTCCGTGCCACCGTCCCCGCGTTGCTGCCCGCCTCGGCGGCCGACGTCCCGGAGCTGCTCGGGCTGCCCGGCCGGCGCCTGCTCGCCCAGCGCGCCGACGACGCGCTCGTGGTCCAGCCGCTGGACGACGCCTTCGTACCGTCGGGGGAGCGGGTGCGGCTGCCCGCCCCCTGGCCGCGGCGGCGCGGGACCTGGGCGGTGGCGCCGGACGCGAGCCTGGCCGTGTTCGCCGGGGTGCACGCCGTGCGTGCCGTGGAGCCGTCGGGCGCGGTCCGCTGGGAGATCCGGCACGGCTGCTGGTACGGCGCCTGCCGGGCGATGCACGCGTCGTACGAGGAGTACGCCGACGCCCCCGACCACCGCTACCCGGAGCGCGGTTCGGCCGGTTTCTCCGTGGACGGGAAGCTGGTCTGGGCGCATGTGCGCGGGCCGTTGTCCACAGGGGAGTTGAGCCCGGCCGCGATGGACGAGTGGCTGCTGCTGGACGCCGGGGACGGGCGGGTGCTCGCGCGGGCCGACGCCCAGTCCGCGGCGGCCGGCAGCTTCCATGTGCCCCATCCGACGGACCCCTGGCAGATGGGGCTGAGCATCGGGGAGGGGCAGGACGGGGCGCCGTTGCGCTGGGGCCGCTGGAACGGGGAGTCGCTGGCCGTCGCGTACCCGGAGGGCGACCTGGCCCTGATGAGCGTCAGCCCCTCGGGCGAGCGGCTGATGACCGTGACCCACGACCAGAACGCCCTGGCCGTCCGCGACACGAGCGGTGTTGCGGTCGAGTCCCTGGAGTGGCACGCCGAGTCCTCCGTCCCCCGGCATCCGGACGCCGAGCCCGACAACGACGAGGCGCTTCCCTACTGGGACTGGGCGGGCGGCTTCCTGGACGAGACGACCCTGATCGGCGCGACGGTCGAGGGCGACGAGGAGTGGGGGGAGGGGCGGCACTGGCTCATCGACACGGGGGGTGCGGGCAGGCCGGTGGAGATCAGCTACCCGGCGCCGGTCGGCTCCCGTCCGCCGGCCGCGCTGGGGGGCGGGCTGTGGGTGACGGCGGAGGAGTCGGGGGAGGCGTTGTCGGTGTGGGAGTTGGGCTAGTCGCGGGGGAAGTCGTCGGTTTTGAGGGTGAGGCCAACGAGCGTTTTGGTGAGGTCCAGGTCGCTGCCGAAGCGGACCGTGGTCTCGATCTCGTAGTCGCCTTCCTTGGGCTGGGTGTAAATGTGGCACCGGCGCTGGTAGGGGTCGGCGATGACGTAGACGGGGACCTCGGCGGTGGCGTAGGCGGTCTTCTTGGGGGCGTAGTCGTTGGCGGCGGTGCCCTTGGAGATGACCTCGGCGACGAACTCGACGTCGGCACAGCGCCACAGGCCGCCGGGTGTCTTCTCGGCGCCCTCGGCCATGAGGGTGACGTCGGAGCAGAAGCCGTTGAGGTGGCCCGGGTAGTCGATGCGGACGTCCGACTTGATGCGCTTGCGCGGGTATTTGGTCCGCAACTGCTCGACGATGTCCAGGATGATCTCCCAGTGGGTGTCCCGCTGCGGTGCCATGAAGATGTCCCCCTCGACGATCTCGACCTTGTATCCCTCGGGGGTGATCCGCTCAAGCGACGCGAACAGGCTGTCCAGCGTCAGCTCGCCGCTCTCCTCGGCCATCTCGATCCTGTCTTCAAGGACGGTCATCGTGGCGCTCCTCCCCGGCTGCCCCACGGACAGGTGCAGCCGCGCGGTTCAACGATACGCACGGTCACCAGGAGACGCCGTAAATCGGTCAATCCGTTCCAGCCACGTACACCTGTCCAACCCCCCACGCCTCCCACATCGCCCCCGCGAACGCCTCCGCGATCCGGTGTTCCCCGCCGGCGTTGGGATGCGTGCCGTCGTAGGTGTCGACGTGGATGTCGTGCGACTCCGGAATCGAGGCCAGCAGCAGCGGCGAGCGGGGTTCGTCCAGGTCGGCCACCGTCTTGGCGAGCAGGACGTTGAAGAGGTCCACCTGGGCGGCGAAGTCGGCGTCCTGCTCGGCTCGTATGTTCGGTATCACCGGCAGCAGGACCATGCGGATGCGCGGGTCGGCCTCCCGGGCCCCCGCGATGAAGGCGCGCACATTCTCCGCGGTCTGCTCGGCGTTCGTGTAGAAGCCCAGGTCGATCAGGCCGAGGGAGACCAGCAGCACATCCACGCGGTGGGCGCGTACCGCCTCCCCGATCAGCGGGGCCATGTGCAGCCAGCCCTCGCCCCAGCCCGCCAGGTGCCGGCGGGGAAAACCGGGTTCGGCGTACGCGTACGACACCGGGGCCTCGGCCGTCTTGTCGTACAGCTCCTCCCGCGGACCGACGAACGTGAACGGACCGTCGTACGCCTCGCACAGGTGTCGCCACAGCCGGTAACGCCACGTGTGCTCGCCCGCGCTCCCGATCGTCATGGAGTCACCTACGGGCATGAGTCTGAGCATCCGCTCATGATGAACGATCACGCATACCCATGGGGTGTGAGGCCCACCACGTCCGCCGAACCCCCGGCGGGAATGGCAGGCTTGGGGCATGCGCCGATCGTTCGCCGTCCTCGCCGGGGTCCTTCTCATGGGCGCGCTCACCGTGCCCGCCTCCGCCGCGGACGGCACCGGCGATCAGGGCTTCACCCTCAAGGACCCCCGCATCGCCGAGTCCAGCGGCCTCGCCGCCTCCCGCCGGCACCCCGGCATCTACTGGACGCACAACGACAGCGGCGACGGCCCGTACATCTTCGCCGTCGACAGCCGGACCGGAAAGACGGTCGCCCGCGTCACCCTGCGCGGCATCGGCGCGCCGCGCGACGACGAGGCCATCTCCATCGGGCCGGACAACCAGATCTACCTCGGCGACATCGGCGACAACTTCGGCGGCAAGTGGCCGTACGTCTGGATCTACCGGCTGCCCGAGCCGAAGGTGCTGAAGGACGAGACGGTCACCGCCACGCAGTACGTCGTGAAGTACGAGAACGGGCCCCGCGACGCCGAGTCGCTGGTCGTCCACCCGAAGACCGGGCGCGTCTACATCATCGACAAGAAGGAGGACGGCGGGCACCTGTACGAGGGCCCGGCCACCCTCTCCACCTCCGGCGCGAACATCTTCAAGCCCATCGCCACCGTCGACCTGTGGGCCACGGACGCCGCCTTCTCGCCGGACGGCCGACAGCTCGCCGTACGTGGCTACCTGGGCGGGATCTCCTACGACTGGAACGGCGGCCGGATCAAGCGCGAGGGCCAACTCGACGTGCCCCTGCAGAGGCAGGGCGAGGGGGTCACCTACTCCGCCGACGGGACCAAGCTGCTGTACAGCAGCGAGGGTGTGGACAGCGAGGTCGTGGCGAAGGACGCGCCCGGTCAGCCGTCCGCCAAGTCACCGTCTGCAAAGGGAAGTTCGGGGTCGGCGGGCGATGGTCCGGACGCCGGGAGCTACAAGCTCGGCGCCGTCATCGTCGCCGTCGGCGCGGCCGCTCTCTTCGGACTGCGGCGGCTGCGGCGCCGGAGCTGAACGGTCACTGACCGGTGGGCTCCGCCCACTTCCCGGGGGGCGTCTCCGGCACCGGCCGCAGCTCGTAGTGCAGGGTCGGCGCCCGCATCAGCCTGTGCGAGAGCGGCACCAGCACGCCGTGCATGAACGGGTACTTGTGCCGCAGCAGCTTCGCCGCGTGCCGGTCCTCCGCGCTGCCGTGCTCCAGCAGCCGGGCCCGTGCGTGGATCTCCGGGCCGGTGGGGGCGCCGCGCACGGTGGCGGGGGCCAGCTCCACCTCGGGGTCGCGGCGCAGGCGCTTGGCCTTCCCGGTGGTTCCCGGGGTGCGGAAGTAGGCGTGGTCCCCCTCGACGGCGATGTTCACCGGGGTGCCGACGCCGGAGCCGTCCCGCTTGTGGGTCGTGAGCAGGGCGGCGTACTGCTTGACGAACGGGGTGAGCGCGGGGCTCGTACGCGGACTGGCCATGTCTTCCATGAAGGCACTGTCGACCGCACTTGTCACTCCGGATGTCTTGACGCGTCCATGGTGCATCGGTTTCCTGGGAGGTGCGCGGTGCGTGGGAGCGCTCCCACTCGCCCTGGGCCGCGCCTCCCGAGAGGAAGCAGCGAGATGTTCCGCAGCTTGCGAAGAGCGCTGTGCGCCGTTGCCACGGCCGTCCTCCTGCCGCTGACCGGCGCCCACGCGGCGCACGCGGCCGAGGCGGCCCCCGCGGCGGCGGCCGGCGCCGGCTACTGGCACACCAGCGGCCGGCAGATCCTGGACGCGGCCGGTCAGCCGGTACGGATCGCCGGGGTCAACTGGTTCGGCTTCGAGACCGCTAACCAGGTGGTCCACGGCCTGTGGTCCCGGGACTACCGGAGCATGATCGACCAGATGAGGTCGCTGGGCTACAACACCATCCGGTTGCCGTACAGCGACGACATCCTCAAGCCCGGCGCGATGCCCAACAGCATCGACTTCTCCAGCGGCAAGAACGCCGACCTCCAGGGCCTGACCTCCCTCCAGGTCCTGGACAGGATCGTGGCGTACGCCGGCCAGGACGGCCTGAAGGTCATCCTGGACCGGCACCGCCCCGACGCCGGCGGGCAGTCGGCCCTCTGGTACACGTCCTCCGTCCCCGAGTCGACGTGGATGACCGACCTCAAGGCGCTGGCCACCCGCTATCTGGGCCAGGACACGGTGATAGGCATCGACCTGCACAACGAGCCGCACAATCCGGCCTGTTGGGGCTGTGGCGACACCTCGGTCGACTGGCGCCTGGCGGCGGAACGCGCCGGAAACGCGGTGTTGTCGGTGAACCCGAACCTGCTGATCTTCGTGGAGGGCGTGCAGTCGTACAACGGCGTGTCCGGCTGGTGGGGCGGCAACCTGATGGGCGTGGCCCAGTCCCCGGTACGGCTGAACGTGGCGAACCGTCTCGTCTACTCCGCCCACGACTACGCCACCAGCGTGGCCCAGCAGAGCTGGTTCAGCGACCCGTCGTTCCCCGCCAACATGCCGGGCGTCTGGGACAAGTACTGGGGCTACATCTTCAAGCAGAACATCGCGCCGGTGTGGCTGGGCGAGTTCGGTACGACCCTCCAGCCGACGGTGGACCAGAAGTGGCTGTCGGCACTGGTGAGTTACCTCCGCCCGACCTCGACGTACGGCGCCGACAGCTTCCAGTGGACCTTCTGGTCCTGGAACCCCGACTCCGGTGACACGGGCGGCATCCTGAAGGACGACTGGTCGACCGTGGACACGGTGAAGGACGGGTATCTGACCGGCATCAAGGCACCGTTGTTCCCGAGCACCGGGGGTGGCGGGAACGGCGGTGGCGGCGGTGGCGGAGGCTCGACGGCTTCCTGCTCGGCCTCCTACGCGGTGAGCAGCGACTGGGGCAGCGGCTTCAACGCCGACGTGAAGGTGACGAACACGGGGTCCACGGCGCTGTCGTCCTGGAAGGTGACGTGGACCTGGACCGGCTCCCAGCAGGTCACGAACATGTGGAACGCGTCGTACACGCAGAGCGGTTCGACGGTCACGGTAGTGAACGCCCCGCAGAACGGGAGCGTGCCGGCGGGCGGTTCGGCGAGCTTCGGGTTCGGGGGAGCGCCGGGGGGTGGGGGTGTGCCGAGTGTGAGTTGTGCGGCGGCGTGATCCACTGGGCGAGTTGTGGGCCGGTGAGCCTGTCGAAGTCAGTGCTCACCGGCTCCGCTCACGGGGCCCACCGCGTCACTTCACGCACCCGGGCGCCGGGAAGGCCGTCGTGCTCGCGGGGTGGCCGCCGCCCTCCATGTTGGTGAGGAGCTTGGGGGCGGGTCCGTAGGGGTTGACGATGCGGGCGAGGAAGCCGGCGCTCTTCGGCAGCGCGGGGTGCGCCCGGTTGACGACACCGGCGAAGCGCGTGCCGTCGCCCGCGTCCTTGAAGAACGCCTCCGGTCCCTTGGGGCCGTTGCTCAGCACGGCGACGGTGCCGGCGCCGATGGACTGCTCCTGGATGAGCGTGCAGCCCCGTGCGTCAGGGGTGCCGACCTTGGGGAGCGCGAAGGTGTGCGTGCCGCCCTTGGCGGAGGTCACCTTGAGCGCGGGAGCGGAGCCACGGGCACCCACCAGGCGAAGGGAGAGGCCGCGTTCCTTGGCCGCGCCGTGGCCGCGGTCGAGCTTGGTCAGGACGCGCTCCATGTAGGCGTCGCCCGGCCGCCAGTGGGGCTGTACGGCACGGATCCACGCCTCGGGGCCGCCGGCGCGGGGGTCGTTGCGCAGGACGGCGACCATGTCCTGGCCGATGGCGACGGCCTTGCCCGCGTAGCGAGCGGACGGGCCGGCGGCGGCATGGGAGCTGGTGGCGGCCGACGCGGTGGCCACCGGCAGGAGGGCGGTGGCGCCGACGGCGCTCAGGAGCACCGAGGCGGTCAGCAGAGAACGGCGTCGGCGTGCGAACACGGATGACATGGAAGAGCTCCTCGAAGCGACGACCGGAGAGACCGGATGGAAAGGGTCTGCATGCCGCTTGTCACCGGTCCGGCGCTTCGGCGTCACTGTTCGGTGGCGAGGCGCGTCGTTGCCGGTGAGACGGGGGGTGGCGACGGAACGACGATATGCGATCGAATGGCATATTCCAGTGCCAGAATTGTCACGGAAAATCGACAGGAACTGGAATCTTGATCTCCGCAGGCTGTGCCCGCTGCACGTACGGTCGTACGACGTGGTCGGTGGTTTCCCAGAGGGGTGCGCTGGGACCTGCGGGGATGCGCCAGCACTCCTCGTCGCGCGGAAACGGCAGCCGGTGGCCAGCGGCGCGGTTGCGCTTGGCCCAGCGGCGCCAGCGGGCGTCGCGGGGGTTCGGGAGCGGCCGGACGTACGGGTCCGGTGTCCTGACCTCTGTGGTGAGGTTCGGGTCATAAACCCGCCGGAACATGAGCCTCCTCCGCCTCTCTCGTGAGCATGAACCGGGCCCACACGCACTTCGCGTACGTCTCCTGCCGGTGCCCCCAGGTGTCGGCCAGCTCCTCCACGAGCGTGAGTCCGCGTCCGCGTTCCTCGTCCGGGCCGGAGTCCTGAGGCCGGGGAAGTCGGTCCCTGCCCGGGTCCGAGACCTCCAGCAGTAACTCCGTTTCCTGGAGGGTGAGCGTGACCCTGACCTGGGCGTAGGAGGTCCGGCAGTGGGTTACGGCGTTGGTGACGAGTTCGTTCGCCGACAGGAGGACGGCGTCAGCGAGTTCGTCGGTGATGCCCCAGTCCGCGAGGACCTTGCGGATGCACTGGCGGGCGGCTGACACGTGTTGTCTGCGCTTGGGGATGCGGAAGGTTGTGGTGTCGGGCATGGCAGGAAGCTAGGTGTGGATTCGGCACCGAGACAACCCCAATCGATGAATACATGCGCGGGTGTCACTCGATCGTGTGATGCACGCCCGTGTTGGTGGTCGGTGTGGCATCGTTGCCGACGGAGAGGGGAGGTCCCATGCCCGCAGGTGGACGGCCGACGGTGCGCAGCAGGCGATTGGGTACGGCGCTCAGGCAGTACCGGCAGGCCGCCAAGCTCGATCAACCGCAGGCTGCCGAGGTCATCGCATCAAGTCAGGCCAGGATCAGCCGGATTGAGAGCGGGCACGCAACTCCGCGTGTCATCGAGGTGCGGCTGCTGCTGGATGCATATGGCGCTGCCGACCCGGAAGTGCGCTCCAAGCTGGAGGAGTTGGCCAAGCACTCCAAGAACCGGGGCTGGTGGCTCGAACACGCGGAGCACCTGCGACCGGACTATGTCGATCACATCGCGCTGGAGGACGACGCGACCTACATCCGCGAGTGGCAGCCGGTCATGGTTCCGGGGCTTCTGCAAACTCCGGCCTACGCGGAGGCGGTTATCGCTGGCGGCCCCCACTACATCGATCCGGAACGGGGCGCCGAGTTGGTGAAGGTGCGCGTGGGGCGGCAGGCGAAGATCGAAGAGGGCGGAGCGTCGTACACGGCCATCCTCTGGGAAGGGGTCCTCGCGCACCCGCTGGTGAGCGTCGAGATTCACCGCGAACAGCTGTCCGCGATCCTTGAGATCGGAAAGCGGAAGAACGTCACTGTGCAGGTGCTGCCGTTCAGCGCGGGTGTCCTGGCCGGGTACTCCTCTGCCTTCTACTCCTTCAGTTTCGATGAGGAGCCGACGGTCGAAGCAGTTGCCATGGACAATCTGCGCGGCACGTCGGTCCTTGAAGGGGCCGAGGATCTCGCCGCTTACGCCAATGCATACGACCTACTACGATCGGCAGCGTTGGCACCGGACGCGAGTGCGAAGCTCATCCGGGGCATACTGCGGAGCTTGAAGGAAGATACATCGTGACCGAGGTCGTAAGCCCCTTCTGGAAGTCGTCGTACTCGGGCCAGGAGAACGCCTGCGTCGAGGTCGCCGACACCGCTCCCGGCGGCCGAGCCGTCCGCGACAGCAAGCAGCAGAACGGCCCCCTCCTCACCGTCTCCCGCGACAGCTGGCAGGCCTTCCTCCAGCAGTTCGCGTAGGCGCCCCGGAGTTCCCCCGAGGCGGCTCCCTCGTCGAGCAGTGCTGGATCGCAGGCTGCGCCGAGGCCCACTCGCAGGACATCCTTCGCGTCCTTGCCGTGCGCGGTGTCGAGGTCTCCGACACTGTTCGGGCGCGGCTCAGAGACTGCCCTGGGTCCCTGACCGTGGCCGACGCTGAGGACCTGTTCTTCGGAGACTGGGGCGATCCGGCTCAGTAAGACGAAGGGCGCCCGGCGATTCCTCGCCAGGCGCCCTTCACCGTCGTACTCGCCGAGACGCTAGAGCTTCTCGATCACGAAGTCGACGCACTTCGTCAGCGCCTCGACGTCCGCCGGGTCGATCGCCGGGAACATCGCGATGCGCAGCTGGTTGCGGCCGAGCTTGCGGTACGGCTCGGTGTCCACGATGCCGTTGGCGCGCAGGACCTTGGCGACGGCGGCCGCGTCGATCTCGTCGGAGAAGTCGATCGTGCCGATGACCTGCGAGCGCTTGGCCGGGTCGGTGACGAACGGGGTGGCGTACTTGGACTCCTCCGCCCAGGTGTACAGGCGGGTCGAGGAGTCCTTGGTGCGGCCGGTGGAGAAGGCGAGGCCGCCCTGGCCGTTGAGCCACTCCAGCTGCTCGTTGAGGAGGAAGAGGGTGGCCAGCGCCGGGGTGTTGTACGTCTGGTTCTTGCGGGAGTTGTCGATCGCCGTGGGGAGCGAGAAGAACTCGGGTACGTGGCGGCCGCTCGCGTGGATGCGCTCCGCGCGCTCGATCGCGGCCGGGGAGAAGACGCCGATCCACAGGCCGCCGTCGGAGGCGAAGGACTTCTGCGGGGCGAAGTAGTAGACGTCCGTCTCGGACACGTCGACCGGGAGGCCGCCGGCGCCCGAAGTGGCGTCCACGAGGACCAGCGCGCCCTCGTCGGCCCCTTCGACCCGCTTGATCGGCATGGCGACACCGGTGGAGGTCTCGTTGTGGGTGAAGGCGTAGACGTCGACGCCCGCCTCGGCCTGCGCCTCGGGGTGGGTGCCCGGGTCGGCGGCGATGACGGTGGGCTCGGCCAGCCACGGGGCGAGCTTGGCCGCCTTGGCGAACTTGGAGGAGAACTCGCCGAAGCTGAGGTGCTGGGACTTGTTCTCGATCAGACCGTGGGTGGCGATGTCCCAGAAGGCGGTGGAGCCGCCGTTGCCGAGGACCACCTCGTAGCCCTCGGGCAGGGAGAACAGCTCGGAGATGCCCTCGCGGACCTTGCCGACCAGGTTCTTGACGGGCGCCTGGCGGTGGGAGGTGCCCAGCAGGGACGTACCGGTGGCGGCGAGGGCGTCCAGCGCCTCGGTGCGCACCTTGGAGGGGCCCGCGCCGAATCGTCCGTCGGCGGGCTTGATGTCAGCGGGAATCTGGATGTCGGCCACGAGTCGGAGGGTATCCGCTGGGCTAAACCGGGCGGAACCGTGTCCGTCCGATGAGACGAGATCGCCGGGTCGTGGACTTGTGAACTTGTACGACTGTTTGTACGACGATATGGGCGGGACTGTGGAAAACTTCCGGTGACTGTGCGTGAGCGGATGCATCCTGGACGCATGACGGATCACTCGGGTCTTGAAGCAGAGCTGCGCAGGGCCGTCCGGGGCGAGGTCGGTTTCGATGTCACCTCCCGGGCGCTGGTCACCATGGACGCGTCCAACTACCGACGGGTCCCGCTCGGCGTCGTGGCCCCGAGAGACGCCGACGACGTGGCCGCCGTGCTGGAGGTCGCCCGGGAGCGTGGGGTGCCGGTGGTGGCGCGCGGCGGGGGCACGTCGATCGCCGGGCAGGCGACGGGCACGGGCGTGGTGCTGGACTTCACCCGGCACATGAACGGCCTGATCTCCATCGACCCCGGCGCCCGCACGGCCGTGGTCCAGCCGGGGCTCGTCCTCGACCGGCTCCAGGAGGCCGCCGCCCCGCACGGGCTGCGGTTCGGCCCCGATCCCTCCACGCACAGCAGATGCACGCTCGGCGGAATGATCGGCAACAACGCGTGCGGCTCGCACTCGGTGGCCTGGGGGACCACCGCGGACAGTGTGCGGGAGCTGTCCGTCCTCACCGCGTGCGGCCGGCGGTTGCGGCTGGGGCAGGACTGGGCCGGGGCGCCGGAGGGGCTGCGGGAGCTGGCCGAGGGCGAGCCGGCCCGGCTGCGCACCGGTTTCCCGGAGCTGCCCCGCCGCATCTCGGGGTACGCGCTGGACGCGCTGCTGCCCGAGAAGGGCGCCGACGTGGCCCGCTCCTTCTGCGGCTCCGAGGGCACGCTCGGCATCCTGACCGAGGCGGTCGTACGGCTGGTGGAGGCGCCCCGCGCGCGTGCGCTGGCCGTGCTGGGGTACGGCGACGAGAGCGCGGCCGCCGAGGCCGCGGCCGGACTTCTGCCGCTCGGCCCGCTGACGGTGGAGGGCATGGCGGCCGACCTGGTGCGCTCGCCCGCCGGGCTGCCGAAGGGGGGTGCCTGGCTGTTCGTGGAGACCGGCGGGGAGTCGGCGGCCGAGGCACGCGCGCGTGCGGAGCAGATCGTCCGCGCGGCCGACGTGGTGGACGCGATCGTGGTGACGGACCCGGCCGTCCAGCGCGCGCTCTGGCGGATCCGCGAGGACGCGAGCGGCACGGCCACGCGGATGCCCGACGGCTCCGAGGCCTGGCCCGGCTGGGAGGACTGCGCGGTGCCGCCCGCCCGGCTCGGCGCCTATCTGCGCGACTTCCGCGGGCTGCTGTCCGCGCACGGGCTGCGCGGCACGCCGTACGGCCACTTCGGCGACGGCTGCATCCACGTCCGTATCGACTTCGACCTGCTCACCCAGGCCGGCGTCGGCCGCTTCCGCCGCTTCTCCGAGGAACTGGCCGACCTGGTGGTGGCGCACGGCGGCTCGCTGTCCGGGGAGCACGGGGACGGGCAGGCCCGCGCGGAGCTGCTGCCGCGCATGTACGGCGCCGAGACCGTCCGGCTCTTCGAGCGGGCCAAGGCGGTCTGGGACCCGGACGATCTCCTGAACCCCGGCATGCTGGTCCGCCCGGCCCCGCTGGACACCAACCTCCGCTTCTCCGTGCTCCCGGCGAAGCCCGTCGACGTGACCTTCGGCTATCCGTCCGACGGCGGCGACTTCCGCGCGGCCGTCCGCCGCTGCGTCGGCGTGGCGAAATGCCGTACGACGACGGTGACCGGCCCCTCCGTGATGTGCCCGTCCTTCCGGGCGACCGGCGAGGAGGAGCACTCCACGCGCGGTAGGGCCCGGCTGCTGCACGAGATGCTGGCGGGCGAACTGGTCACCGACGGCTGGCGCTCCACGGAGGTCCGCGACGCCCTCGACCTGTGCCTGTCCTGCAAGGGCTGCCGCTCGGACTGCCCGGTCGGCGTCGACATGGCCACCTACAAGGCGGAGTTCCTGCACCACCACTACGCCGGCCGGCGCCGCCCCGCCGCTCACCACAGCATGGGCCGCCTGCCCGAGTGGCTGCGCTGGACCGCCCGCACGGGCACGGCCCCGCTGCTCAACGCCCTCGCCTCGGTACGGCCCCTCGCCGCGCTCGGCAGACGCCTGGCCGGAATCGCGCCGGAACGGGAGATCCCCCGGCTGGCGGCGCGGACGTTCACGGCCTGGTGGCGCGGGCGGAAACCGGCCCGGGTGACCGGTGACCTGGTGGTGCTGTGGCCCGACACCTTCACCGAGCATCTGTCCCCGTCCGTCGGCCGGGCCGCGGTCCGGGTGCTGGAGGCCGCCGGGCTGCGGGTGGCCCTGCCGCCGACGCTGCTGCCGCGCGGGGCAGCGCTCGGCACCGGTCGGCCGCGGCCCGCCACCGCACTCCTCACGGCCCGCCGGGTCCGGGTCTGCTGCGGGCTGACCTACGTCTCCACCGGCCAACTGGACCGCGCCCGCGCGGTGTTGCGCCGCACGCTGGACCTGATGGAGCCGGTGCTGCGGGCGCGGGTCCCGGTCGTCGTCCTGGAACCGAGCTGCGCGGCGGCCCTCCGCGCCGACCTGCCCGAGCTGCTGCCCGACGATCCGCGCGCGGCCGAGCTGTCCGCGGCGGTCCTCACCTTCGCCGAGGCCCTGGAGCGGCACGCCCCGCACTGGACCCCGCCCGCCGTGGACCGCCCGGTCGCCGGCCAGACCCACTGCCACCAGCACGCGGTGCTCGGCGACACCCCCGACCGCCGCCTGCGCGAGGCGGCGGGCCTCACCGGAGAGCTGAGCGGAGGCTGCTGCGGCCTCGCGGGCAACTTCGGCTTCGAGAAAGGCCACTTCGAGGTGTCCCGGGCCTGTGCGGAGGAACAGCTCCTGCCCGCGGTCCGCGAGGCACCCGAGGAGACACTGATCCTGGCCGACGGCTTCTCCTGCCGCACCCAGCTGGAGCAGCTGGCCGGGGCGCGGGGACGGCATCTGGCGGAGGTGCTGGCGGAGGCACTGGAGAAGGAGGCCGGGGAAAGTACCGGCGCCGGATCATAAGCCTGCCCTCAGGTTCATAAGAGAACTCTCAGCTTGGCGCGGGTCTCTCAGGAACCACCAAGGAATCCCAAGGCATTCACAGCGCCCCTTTGCCAACTACGGCCAGCTCCAGCGGCTGGCGATAGCCCGCGCGATCCTGCGCGACGCTCCCGTCCTGGTCCTGGACGAGCCGACGACCGGCCTGGACGCGATGGCCGCGCGCAGGGTCGTCAAACCCCTGCGCCGCCTGATGACCGGCCGTACGACGATCATGATCACCCACGACCTCAACCTCGCCCCCGACGCCGACCGCATCCTCGTCGTGGACCGGGGCCACATCGTCGAAACGGGCCGCCACGAGGAACTCCTGGCCCGGGGCGGCGCGTACGCCCGGCTGCACCGCTCGCAGAACAACGCGGTGATGGACACGGGCGAGCTGCGCATGCCGCTGTGGGAGGAGACACCGGTACGGCCGCAGCCGCAACCGCAGGCGTACGACCACGCCGCCCAGGTCCCCGTACAGACATGGGCGGCGCCCCAGCCGGCCCACGACCCCTACGGCACCGTGCCGTCGTACCTCCCCGACGGCCGCCCCCTCTTCCGGGACGAGGAGGCCTGGCGGCAAGGCATCTGACCCGACATCCACCCGGCATCCCACCATCCGGGACAGTCCCTTAAAGGGTTCACGCTCCTGTCGAAGTCTATTACCCTGGACCTGGTAGTACATCGCGATGGACGTACTCGATCAAGCCCAGGACTGCCCGTGACCACCGTCCCCAGCACCTCCAGCACGGCCACGCCGACCTCGGCGCCCCCGGTCGGAACACCCCGCCGTCTCGGCTCACTCGGCCCGGTCGGCCTGGTGCTGGCCGGCGGTGTCTCGGTCCAGTTCGGCGGCGCGCTCGCGGTCACGCTGATACCGAGGGCGGGCGCGTCGGGCGTCGTCGCCCTCCGCCTCCTCGCGGCGGCGATCGTCCTCCTCGCGGTCTGCCGCCCCCGGCTGCGCGGCCACTCGCGCGCCGACTGGGGCACGGTGTTCGCGTTCGGTATCACCATGGGCGCGATGAACGGCCTCTTCTACGAGGCGGTCGCCCGCATCCCGCTGGGCCCGGCGGTCACCCTCGAGGTCCTCGGCCCGCTGACCCTGTCCGTCCTGGCCTCGCGCCGCGCGATCAACGCACTGTGGGCGGGCCTCGCCCTGCTCGGCGTGTTCCTGCTGGGCGGCGGGGGCTTCGGCGACCTGGACCCCACAGGTGTCGGATTCGCCCTGGGTGCCGGTGCCATGTGGGCGCTCTATATCCTCTTCAGCGCCCGCACGGGCCGCCGCTTCCCCCAGGCGGACGGCCTGGCCCTGGCCATGGCGATAGCGGCGCTCCTCTTCCTCCCGATCGGCATCGCCTCGGCAGGCGCGCGCCTTCTGAACCCCACCACCCTCGCCCTCGGCTCGGCGGTGGCCCTGCTCTCCTCGGTCCTCCCCTACACCCTCGAACTCCTGGCCCTGCGCCGCCTCCCCGCCTCCACGTTCGCGATCCTGATGAGCCTGGAACCGGCGCTGGCGGCAACGTCGGGCTTCCTGATCCTCGGCCAGTCCCTGTCGTGGCCGGAGGCAGCCGCCATAGCCCTGGTCATAGCGGCCAGCATCGGCGCGGTCCGCACCCAGGTGGGCCGGGGCAAGGCCCGCGTGGAGCCGGCGCCGGAGGCGTGACGGCGGCGGCACCGGAGGCCGCACGTCGCAGCCCTGTCACAAGCGGCCGCACGAACTTGATCCCCCGTCAAGTGATCTCGTTACCATTCATTCGCACGTGTGATGCGTTGCCTGGCTGGTGCCGGGGGAAGGCGGTTGACGGGGGATGGGCTACGTCCTGCCAGGATGGCTCGACCAGATCCTGGACTACATCGGCATCAAGTTTCCGAACGTCGACGAGGACGACTACCGCGAGATGGCCCACGCCATGCGGGAGTTCGCCGACAAGTTCGAGGGTCACGGCGCGGACGCGCACAACGCGGTGGAGCGCATCCTCGCCTCCTCGCGGGGCTGGGCCGTGCACTCGATGCAGACGCACTGGTCCCAGGTCAAGGCCGGCCACCTGGACAAGATCCCGGAGCTGGCCCGCCTGTTCGCGGACGCCTGTGACGTCGTAGCGGACATCATCTTCGCGATGAAGACGAAGGCCGAGGCCGAACTCGCCGTCATGGCGGGCTCGGTGGGCCTCTCGCTGGGGCTGTCGTTCGTCACCGGAGGCCTGTCCGCGGTCCTCGGCGCGGCGGAGGTCACCGCCATGCGCCAGCTGGTGAAACGCATCGTCGACGAAGCGGCCGACCAGATCGTGAACGAGCTGATCGCCCAGGTCACCGCGCCGGTCAACGCCAAGCTGGAGGCGATGGTCGAGGACACGGTGCTGAACCTGGCGAACGACGCGTTCTCCCTGCCTCCCGACCCCAGCGGCGCCGGCAACGGCGGAGGTCATGGCCACGGCCACGGCGGCTTGCAGCTGGCCTCGGCCAAAGGCGCGGGCGGCGGCTTCGTGCTCGCCTCCGCGGACGGCGGGGGCGCGGGCGGCAACGCGGACCTGTTCATCGACCACGACGAGTTCGAGAGCGGCGCCGGCAGGGTCTCCTCGCACGGCAGCGAACTGCACCTGGCCAGCTCCTCCCCGCTCGGCCGCGCCAAGGGCGCCTTCGGCCGCACCAAGGGCAAGACCCCCTTCACCAAGGCCTTCGACTCGGTCCTGGAAGGTGCACTGCACGGCTCCGAGAAGGCCCTGGACAAGATCGCCAAGCATGTCACCGAGACCGTCCCGGACCGGGTGAGGGCCGCCTCCCGGGCGCACAAGCACAACGACCTCGGCATCCGCAGCAAGCTCGACGGGATCGCCCTCGGTAAGGGCGGTCCCGGTGAGGGCGGGGGCAGGCACGGGCAGCACGGCGCACACGGTGAGCCGGGCCTTCACCCGGGAGAGCTGTCCAAGCAGGCCCGCGCGATGGACAACAGGCAGCTGTGCGGCGACCCGGTCGACATGGCCAGCGGGCAGATGGTGCTCGCGCAGACCGATGCCGACCTCGCCGGTGTGCTGCCGCTGACCGTGCGCCGTACCCATCTGACGGGATACCAGGGCGGACGCTTCTTCGGTCCGTCCTGGTGCTCGACACTGGACGAACGCCTCGAGGACAACGGCGGTTCCCCGGACGGTGCCTGGTGGTACCGCGAGGACGGCTCGATCCTCGTCTACCCCCGGCTCCCCGACCTCGTCGGCGACCGGGTCCAGCCGGCCGAGGGAGCGCGTCTTCCCCTGACCTATGTCAGTGAGGGCACGACGTACGTCCTGACCGTGGACGACCCGAGCACCGGCCTGCGCCGCTCCTTCGAACCGTCCCCGGCGTCCGACGGCGTGTGGTGGCTCACCGGAATCGAGGACCGGAACCACAACGCGATCACCATCGAGCGCGCCGACGACGGCACTCCCACCGCCATCACCCACACCTGCGGATACCGCATCCGGGTCGATGCCGCCCCTGGGGGCCGTCGCGTCACCGCCCTGCACCTCCTCACCGACGACGCCCCGGTCCGGCTGCGCGCCTACGACTACGACGACACGGCCGACCTCGTCGAGGTGCGCAACGGCCTGGACGTGCCGGTGCACTACTCCTACGACACCGCACACCGCATCACCGCCTGGCGTGACTCGCACGGCACCCGGTTCACGTACGCATACGACGACCGGGGCCGTGTCGTCGCCACCCGGGGCAGCGACGGCATCCTCGACTCCCGTATCGCATACGGCGATCCGGACGCCGACGGTACGACGACCGTCACCTACACGGACTCCCTCGGTCACGCCACCGTGTACCACGCCAACTGGCGCGGTCAGGTCGTCGCGGTCACGGACCCGCTCGGAGACACCGTCACCCAGCGCTGGGACCGCTACGACCGCCCGCTGAGCCGTACGGACGCGGCGGGCGGCACCACCGAGTGGACCTGGGACGAGGACGGCAATCTCATCGCCGTCCGGGAGGCCGACGGCACGCTCACCACCGCCGAGTACGACGAGCGGGGCATGCCGGTCGTGATGACCGGGCCCGACGGAGCCGTGTGGCGGTGCGCCTACGATCAGGCCGGCAACCACACCGAGCTGATCGCCCCCGACGGCACGGTCACCCGGTACGCGCACGACCAGCGCGGCGCCATCACGGCGATCACCGACCCCCTCGGCGCCACGGAGACGTTCCGGCCCGACCCGGCCGGTCTGCCGGCGGCCCGTACGGACGCCCTCGGCCACACGTGGACCTTCACCCGTGACGCGTTCCGCCGGCCGACCTCGATCACCGACCCGCTCGGCGCCGTCACGCGCCTGGAATGGGACGCCGAAGGCCAACTCCTGCGCCGCGTCGGGCCGGACGGCACCGAGGAGACGTGGACGTACGACGGCGAAGGCAACCGCCTGACCGCGACGGACGCGAACGGCGGCACGACCCGTTTCGAGTACACCCACTTCAGCCTGCTCACAGCACGCGTCCAACCGGGCGGTGCGCGCCACGAGTTCGCCTACGACACCGAGATGCGCCTCATCGAGGTCCGCAACGCGGCCGGGCAGACCTGGTCCTACGCCTACGACCCGGCCGGGCAGGTGGTGCGCGAGACCGACTTCGACGGCCGTACCCTCACCTACGCGCACGACACCGCCGGCCGCACGGTCGCCCGCGGCAACCCGCTCGGACAGACGGTCACCCAGCACTACGACACGGTCGGCCGCCTCGTCGCGAAGGACGTCGACGGAACCGTCACCTCCTTCGCGTACGACCCCACGGGCCGCCTGCTGCGCGCGGAGTCCCCGCACTCCGTCATGGAACTGGAATGGGACACGCAGGGCCGGCTCACCGCCGAGACGGTCGACGGCCGCACCCATCGCTACACCTACGACGCCGTGGGCCGCCGCACCGGCCGTACGACCCCCAGCGGCGCCGTCACCCGCCAGAGTTACGACGCGGCCGGCAACCGTACCCGCATGGAACTCGCCGGCCGGCCGGTGACCTTCACCCACGACGCCGTGGGCCAGGAACTCACCCGTACCTTCGGCCGGCCCGACCACGTCGTCACCCTCGCCACCTCCTGGGACGCCGTCGGCCGGGTCAGCGAGCAGACCCTGCGCGGCCAGGGACGGACCCTCCGTGCCCGTGCCTACGGCTACCGCCCCGACCACCAGCTCCTCGCCGTCACCGACCAGCAGACGGGTGAGAGCAGGCAGTTCACGCTCGACCCCGACGGCCGCCCGCTGGCCGTCGAAGCGCGGGACTGGACCGAGAACTACCTGTACGACAGCGAAGGCAACCAGACCGAGGCCTCCTGGCCCGACCGGGCACCGCACCCCGACGCACGCGGCCCGCGCGGCTACGACGGAACGCGGCTGCGCTCGGCCGGCTCCCTGCACTACACCTACGACGCCGCCGGCCGGGTCGTCGAGCGCCGGCGCAAGCGGCTGTCCCGCAAGCCCGACGTCTGGCGCTACACCTGGGACGCCGAGGACCGGCTCACGTCCTGCACCACACCCGACGGCGTGCTGTGGACGTACGCGTACGACGCCTTCGCGCGCCGCACGGCCAAACGCCGCCACGCACCGGACGGCACGGTCGTCGAGGAGACCGTCTTCTCCTGGGACGGCGGCCGGCTGTCGGAACAGCACGACAGCACCACGCGGACGACGCTGACCTGGGAGTACGACGGAATGCGCCCGCTGGCGCAGGCCGAGACCCGGGGAGTGGGCGCGGACCGGGAGGAGATCGACTCCCGCTTCTTCGCCATGGTCACCGACCTGATCGGCACGCCCACCGAACTCGTGGACGAGGCCGGCGAGATCGCGTGGCGCGGTCGGTCCACCCAGTGGGGCACCACCGCCTGGAACCGTGACGCGAGCGCGTACACCCCGCTGCGGTTCCCGGGCCAGTACGCCGACCCGGAGACCGGTCTCCACTACAACCACTTCCGCCACTACGACCCCGAGCCCGGCCGCTACGTCACCCCCGACCCGCTCGGACTGGATCCCGCACCCAATCCCGCCGGGTACGTGGACAACCCGGCGACCATGTCCGACCCCATGGGGCTCGCGCCGTGCATGCAGGCCATGGAGGACATGGCGGTGCAGATCAACAATCTCAAGCAGAACAAGATCCAGCGCGAGAAGCAGACCGTCGCGATCATCCATGCCCAGGGGCCGAAGGGGCCGGTCACGTTCGTCGCGGGGACGAGCAAGAGCAAACTCGACGCCGACCAGATCGCACTGGCCAAGTCCCTGGGGCTGGTGCCGATCCCCAACGACGCCTACATGAAGATCCCGCCGAAGGTGAAGGGCGGTCACGCGGAGCAGAACATCCTCGCCTACCTCAGCCGCATGAACGAGGGCAAGAAGGAGCCGGACTGGCTGCCCACACACGGGGCCGCGTCCAACAGCGTGTGCACGAAGTTCTGCTCCCCGCTCATCCGTGGCAGCCACGGCGCCATGTTCGGCCCGGTGCACTCCGGTACTCAGGGAACCCAGCAGAAGCAGTTCTATTGGCCCGCGCGACACACTCCGGGGTAAACAACCACCATGGACTACGCACGTACCACCGCCCGGCTCCTCGCGGAGGAGGAACTCCCGGGACTCGCCGCCCGCGCCCGCGACCACCTCGACACCTTCCTGGTGCGCCACCAAGCCTGCTGGCTGGTCTCGGAGCCCGGCGGCGACGTCGTCGTGGGCCGGGTGGCCGCGGAGAGTTCCCTGGTCTTCGCCGAGCGGCGCCGCCTGCCCGCCACCGCGGCCGACGCGCCCGGCGGATTCGTGTCGCCGCTGCCCGACGGGGGGCTGGCGGTGGCCGGCAACGGACGTGTCACGGTGTACGACGCCGACGCGCGGGTGCGGTGGACGTACGAGTTCGAGCCGTGGACCGACCCGAACGCCGGGAGCCCCGCATGTGTCACCGACGGCGGGGGCCGCCATCTGCTCGTGACGACGACCGGGCCCGGCATGACGGACCGTCCTTATCCCGGTGACCGGTGTGTCGTCCTCGATCTGAGCGACGGCCGGACCGTCACGCACACGACGCTGCCCTCCGCGAGCGCGGGCTACATCTTCCAGCAGTCGCTCACGGATCCCGCCCAGATCTTCCTCGACGCGCTGCAGGGCGACACGTTCTACTCACGCGTGCTGACCCTGGCGGGCGACACGCTCCGCGCCGAGACCGTCGGCGACGACGAGCCGCTGGCAGGAGTGAGCCTCGGGGGCGCACTGCTGCAGCTGGACGTCGGAGGGGAGTGGCTGAGCCGCTGTGCGGCCGGTCAGGACGAGGTCCTGGTCGAAGCCGAGGACATCCTGCCCGAGGGACTGTGCTTCGTGGGCCACCGCCCCGGCTTCCTCGACCCGAACCGGGTTCTCGTGGCCGTCGCCGAGGAAGCGGACACGGAGGACAACCGCCACCTGATCCTCGACGGCCACACCCTCCAGCCGGTGGCCGAGCTCGACTACCCCGGCATCACGTGTGCCGACCCGCTGGCCCTCGGCGACGGGACGTGGCTGACCACGGAGGAGGACGTGGTCCGCAGGTGGCGGGTGGCCGGCGCCGAGTGAACCGGTCGCCGGCGGCGGTGCCTTCGGCGGCCCGCACACATTCATGCAAGCACGCTTGATTGTTTCCGGCTCCGCTGCCATGCTCGCCCCATGTCCGAGCCGACGCCCGTCTTCGACGACCTGTGTGCGGAAAGCGAACAACTCGACGGCATCATCGCCGAGTTGACCGAGGAGCGGTGGGCGCTGGATACCCCCGCGCCGCGCTGGACCGTCGCCCATCAGATCGCCCACCTGCACTGGACGGACCGGGCCGCGCTGCTCGCCGTCACGGATCGGGCCGGGTTCCGGGAGCTGACCGAGAAGGCACTCGCGGCGCCCGATGCCTTCGTGGACGACGCCGCCGAGGAGGGCGCCCGGCTCCGGCCCGCCGAGCTGCTGGCCCGGTGGCGGGAGGGACGGACCGTACTGCAGGAGGCCCTGCGCGCGGCGCCCACCGGCACGCGCTTTCCCTGGTTCGGGCCACCCATGTCGGCCGCCTCTATGGCCACCGGCCGTCTTATGGAGACCTGGGCCCACGGACAGGACATCGCCGACGCACTCGGTGTGGTGCGCACACCCACCGACCGGCTCCGGCATGTGGTCCGCATCGGGGTACGGGCCCGCGACTTCGCCTACACCGTCCATGGCCTCACCCCACCCGTCGAGGAGTTCCGCGTCGAACTCGCCGCCCCCTCCGGCGAGTCGTGGGCGTACGGCCCCGAAGGCGCCCCCCAGCGCGTCACCGGCCCCGCCCTCGACTTCTGCCTCCTCGTCACCCAGCGTGCCCACCGCGCCGACCTCGCCCTGAGCGCCACCGGCCCGGACGCCGACCGCTGGCTCGACATCGCCCAGGCCTTCGCGGGCCCGCCCGGCACCGGCCGCCCGCCGAAGGGAGCCGCGCGGTGAACACCCTGCGCATCGGCAACTTCTCCGGCTTCTACGGCGACCGGTTCGCAGCCTTGCGCGAGATGCTCACCGGCGGCGAACTCGACGTCCTCACCGGTGACTACCTCGCCGAACTCACCATGCTGATCCTCGCCCGCGACAGGCTGAAGGACCCCTCCGCCGGCTACGCCCGCACCTTCCTGCGCCAGCTGGAGGACTGCCTCGGCCTCGCCCACGAGCGCGGAGTGAAGATCGTCACCAACGCGGGCGGACTCCATCCGGCCGGACTCGCCACCGCCATACGGCAGTTGGCCGAGCGGCTCGGCATCCCCGTCCGTGTCGCGCACGTCGAGGGCGACGACCTCACCGCCGCGCACCCCGGCACCCTCGCCGCCCACGCCTACCTCGGCGGCTTCGGCATCGCCGAGTGTCTGCGGGCCGGCGCGGACATCGTCGTCACCGGGCGGGTGACGGACGCGGCCCTGGTCACCGGGCCCGCCGCCGCCCACTTCGGCTGGCGGCCGGGGGAGTACGACCGGCTCGCGGGCGCCGTCGTCGCCGGACACGTGCTGGAGTGCGGCACGCAGGCCACCGGCGGCAACTACTCCTTCTTCCAGGAGGGGGACGTACGCCGGCCCGGATTCCCGCTCGCCGAGATCCACGCCGACGGCAGCAGTGTCCTCACCAAGCACCCCGGCACCGGCGGCCTGGTCGACGTCGGCACGGTCACCGCACAGCTGCTGTACGAGACCGGTGGCGGCCGGTACGCCGGACCCGACGTCACCGCCCGGCTGGACACCGTACGGCTGAGCCAGGACGGGCCGGACCGGGTGCGGATCGAGGGCGTGCGCGGCGAGGCACCGCCGCCGACGCTCAAGGTCGGGTGCAACCGGCTCGGCGGCTTCCGCAACGAGGTCGGATTCGTCCTCACCGGCCTCGACATCGAGGCCAAGGCCGACCTCGTGCGGGAGCAGATCGGCGACTCACTCGCCAAGTCCCCGCCCGCAGAGGTCCGTTGGGAGCTGGTCAGGACCGACCGGGGTGACGCCGGCACCGAGGAGACCGCCAGCGCCCTGCTGAGGCTCGTCGTACGGGACGCGGACGAGCGGGTCGTCGGGCGGGCGCTGGGCGCGGCCGCCGTGGAGCTGGCACTGGCCAGCTACCCCGGCTTCCATGTGCTCTCCCCACCCGAAAAGGCCTCCCCTTATGGGGTCTTCGAGGATGTGTACGTCCCCCATGGCGCCGTCGACCATGTGGCGGTCCTCCACGACGGGCGCCGTATCTCTGTGCCCCAGCCCCAGGACACCCAGCCCCTGGACGCCGTACCGGAGCCAGAGCTTCCCGCGCCCCTCCCCGCCGGACCGACCCGCCGTGCGCCCCTCGGGCTGGTCGCCGGGGCCCGCAGCGGGGACAAGGGCGGGAACGCCAACGTCGGCGTCTGGGCCCGTACCGACGACGCCTGGCGGTGGCTCGCGCACGAGCTCACCGCCGAGAGGTTCCGGCAGCTGATCCCCGAGAGCCGGGACCTGCCCGTCACCCGGCATCCGCTGCCGAACCTCCGCGCGGTCAACTTCGTCGTCGAGGGCATCCTCGGCGCCGGCGTCGCCGCCCGGCACCGCTTCGACCCGCAGGCCAAGGCCCTCGGCGAATGGCTGCGCTCCCGCCACCTGGACATCCCGGAGGCCCTGCTGTGACGGTGCTCAACACCGCTGTGGACCCCGCGAGCGCCGATCACCGGGCGGCCCGCGAGGCCATGCTCGCCAAGCTCGCCGCACTCGACGCCGAGCATGCCAAGGCGCTCGCGGGCGGCGGCGAGAAGTACGTCCAACGGCACCGGAAGCGGGGCAAGTTGCTCGCCCGGGAGCGGATCGAGCTGCTCCTCGACCCGGACACGCCGTTCCTGGAGCTGTCCCCGCTCGCCGCCTGGGGCAGCGACTACACCGTGGGCGCCTCGCTCGTCACCGGGATCGGGGTCGTCGAGGGCGTGGAGTGCCTGATCACCGCCAACGACCCGACCGTGCGGGGCGGCGCGAGCAACCCGTGGAGCCTGAAGAAGGCCCTGCGCGCCAACGACATCGCGCTCGCCAACCGGCTGCCCTGCATCAGCCTGGTGGAGTCCGGTGGCGCCGACCTGCCGTCGCAGAAGGAGATCTTCATCCCCGGAGGCGCCATCTTCCGGGATCTCACCCGCCTCTCCGCCGCCGGCATCCCGACCGTCGCGGTCGTCTTCGGCAACTCCACCGCCGGCGGCGCCTACGTCCCCGGCATGTCCGACCACGTGATCATGGTCAAGGAGCGGGCGAAGGTCTTCCTCGGCGGGCCGCCGCTGGTGAAGATGGCCACCGGCGAGGAGAGCGACGACGAGTCCCTGGGCGGCGCCGAGATGCACGCGCGCGTGTCGGGCCTCGCCGACTACTTCGCCGTGGACGAGCCGGACGCCCTGCGCCAGGCGCGGCGGGTCGTCGCCCGGCTCAACCACCGCAAGGCGTACCGGGATCCTGGTCCCGCCGAGCCGCCCAAGCACGACCCCGAGGAGCTGCTGGGCATCGTCCCGGGGGACCTCAGGACCCCCTTCGACCCGCGCGAGGTCATCGCCCGGATCGTCGACGCCTCCGACTTCGACGAGTTCAAGCCGCTGTACGGGACCAGTCTGGTGACCGGCTGGGCGGCCCTGCACGGCTATCCGGTCGGCATCCTCGCCAACGCCCAGGGCGTGCTCTTCAGCGCGGAGTCGCAGAAGGCCGCCCAGTTCATCCAGCTCGCCAACCAGCGCGACATCCCGCTGCTCTTCCTCCACAACACCACCGGCTACATGGTCGGCAGGGAGTACGAGCAGGGCGGGATCATCAAGCACGGCGCCATGATGATCAACGCCGTCAGCAACAGCAGGGTCCCGCACCTGTCCGTCCTCATGGGCGCGTCGTACGGCGCCGGGCACTACGGCATGTGCGGGCGCGCCTACGACCCCCGCTTCCTGTTCGCCTGGCCCAGCGCCAAGTCCGCCGTCATGGGCCCGCAGCAGCTCGCCGGCGTGCTGTCCATCGTCGCCCGGCAGTCGGCGGCGGCTAAGGGACAGCCGTACGACGAGGACGCGGACGCGGCGCTGCGCGCCATGGTGGAGCAGCAGATCGAGTCCGAGTCGCTGCCGATGTTCCTGTCCGGGCGGCTGTACGACGACGGCGTCATCGACCCGCGCGACACCCGCACCGTCCTCGGCCTGTGCCTGTCCGCGATCCACACCGCGCCCTACGAGGGCGCGCACGGCGGCTTCGGCGTCTTCCGGATGTGAGGTCCATGATCCAGACATTGTTGGTCGCCAACCGGGGCGAGATCGCCTGCCGGATCGTCCGCACCTGCCGTGAGTGGGGTATCCGGACGGTCGCCGTGCACTCGGACGCCGACGCCGGCGCGCTCCACACGCGCGTGGCCGACACGGCCGTACGGCTGCCGGGCGCGGCGCCCGCCGAGACGTATCTGCGCGGCGATCTGATCGTGAAGGCCGCGCTGGCCGCCGGCGCGGACGCCGTGCACCCCGGGTACGGCTTCCTCTCGGAGAACGCCGACTTCGCGCGCGCCGTCCTCGACGCCGGCCTGACCTGGATCGGCCCGCCGCCGGAGGCCATCGAGGCGATGGCGTCCAAGACCCGCGCGAAGGAGCTGATGGGGCTCGCGCCCCTCGACACGGCCGAGGTCACCGAGGCCGACCTGCCGGTGCTGGTGAAGGCGGCCGCGGGCGGCGGAGGGCGCGGGATGCGGATCGTGCGCCGTCTGGAGGAGCTGAGCGCCGCACTGGAGGGCGCCCGCGCCGAGGCCGCGAGCGCCTTCGGCGACGGCGAGGTCTTCGTGGAGCCGTACCTCGAGCACGGCCGCCACGTCGAGGTGCAGATCCTCGCCGACACCCACGGCACCGTCTGGCCGCTCGGCACCCGCGACTGCTCCCTCCAGCGCCGC
This sequence comes from Streptomyces sp. NPDC020192, assembly GCF_044388685.1. Classification (NCBI taxonomy): domain Bacteria; kingdom Bacillati; phylum Actinomycetota; class Actinomycetes; order Kitasatosporales; family Streptomycetaceae; genus Streptomyces; species Streptomyces sp. NPDC020192. The sequence goes on from NZ_JBIRXG010000012.1 coordinate 219,263, forward strand.
CACCAGAAGGTCGTCGAGGAGGCCCCCGCGCCCGGCCTCTCCGAGGGGCTAGCGGAGGAGTTGCGCACGCTGGCCGTACGCGCCGCGCGCTCCGTGTCGTACGTGGGCGCGGGCACCGTCGAGTTCCTCGTCGCCGACGGCCGCGCGCACTTCCTGGAGATGAACACCCGCCTCCAGGTCGAACACCCGGTGACGGAGGAGGTGTTCGGCCTCGACCTGGTCGCCGAGCAGCTCCGCGTCGCCGAGGGCCACGCACTCGGAAAAGAGCCGCCACGCGCGCGTGGGCACGCGATCGAGGCCCGCCTGTACGCCGAGGACCCCGCACGCGACTGGGCCCCGCAGACCGGCACCCTGCACCGGCTCGCCGTACCGGCCGGCGTCCGCCTGGACACCGGCTACGCCGACGGTGACACCATCGGCGTCCACTACGACCCGATGCTCGCCAAGGTCGTCGCCCACGCCCCCACGCGCGCGGAGGCGCTCCGCAAACTCGCGGGCGCGCTGGAGAGCGCCGTGATCCACGGCCCCGCCACCAACCGTGACCTGCTGGTCCGCTCCCTGCGGCACGAGGAGTTCGCGAGCGCCCGCATGGACACCGGCTTCTACACCCGCCACCGCGCCGATCTCACGTCACCCGCCCCCGACCCGTACGCCCCCCTCGCCGCCGCCCTGGCCGCCGCCCACGGCCGCTCCCGCTTCGGCGGCTGGCGCAATCTCGCCTCCCAGCCGCAGGTCAAGCGGTACGCGATGGCGGGCGAGGAGCACGAGGTCCGCTACCGGCACACGCGCGAGGGGCTCGCGGCCGACGGGGTGCGGGTCGTGCACGCTGACGCGCGCGTGGTCGTCCTCGACGTGGACGGCGTACAGCGCCGGTTCGAGGTCTGCGCGTACGGCGACCAGATCCATGTCAACGCCACCCGCCTCACCGCCCTGCCCCGCTTCCCCGACCCCACCGCCCACCTCGCCCCCGGCTCCCTGCTCGCCCCGATGCCGGGCACGGTCGTACGCCTCGCCGAGGGCCTGAAGGAAGGGTCACCCGTCGAGGCGGGCCAGCCGCTGATCTGGCTGGAGGCGATGAAGATGCAGCACCAGATCTCGGCACCGGCGACGGGCACGCTGACCGCCCTCCCGGTGACCGCAGGACAGCAGGTGGAGCCAGGAACGCTGCTGGCCGTAGTCGAGGAACTCTCTTCCTAGGAGCCCCATGACGTCCGTCATCGAATCCGAAGAACACAAGGCCCTCCGAGCAGCGGTCGCCGCCCTCGGCAAACGCTACGGCCGCGACTACCTCACCCGGACGATCGCACAGGGCGCTCACCCCCACGAACTCTGGTCCGAGGCGGGCAAGCTCGGCTACCTCGGCGTCAACCTGCCCGAGGAGTACGGCGGCGGAGGCGGCGGGGTCGCCGAACTGTCCATCGTGCTCGAGGAGCTGGGAGCCGCCGGATCACCGCTCCTGATGCTCGTCGTCTCGCCCGCCATCTGCGGCACGGTCGTCTCCCGCTTCGGCACCGAGGAACAGAAACGCGCCTGGCTCCCCGGAATCGCCGACGGCACCCGCCTCATGGCCTTCGGCATCACCGAACCCGACGCCGGCTCCAACTCCCACCGCATCACCACCACCGCGCGCCGCGACGGCACCGACTGGCTCCTCACCGGCCGCAAGGTGTTCGTCTCGGGCGTGGACCAGGCGGACGCCACACTCATCGTCGGCCGCACCCAGGACGCCCGCACCGGCACGCTCAAGCCCTGCCTCTTCATCGTCCCGCGCGACGCCGAAGGCTTCTCGCGGCGCCCGATCGACATGGAACTGAACGCGGCGGAGAAACAGTTCGAGCTGGTCCTGGACGACGTACGGCTGCCCGCCGACGCGCTCGTCGGCGACGAGGACGCCGGCCTCCTCCAGCTCTTCGCCGGCCTCAACCCCGAGCGCATCATGACCGCGGCCTTCGCCATCGGAATGGGCCGCTACGCGCTCGCCAAAGCCGTCGAGTACGCGCGCGACCGCACCGTCTGGAAGGCCCCCATCGGCGCCCACCAGGCCATCGCCCACCCCCTGGCGCAGGCGCACATCGACCTGGAACTGGCCCGGCTGATGATGCAGAAGGCGGCCCATCTCTACGACGCCGGCGACGACATGGGCGCGGGCGAGGCCGCCAACATGGCGAAGTACGCGGCCGGTGAGGCCTGCGTGAAGGCCGTCGACCAGGCCGTGCACACCCTCGGCGGCAACGGCCTCACGCGCGAGTTCGGCCTCGCCTCGCTGATAACGGCCGCGCGCGTGGCTCGTATCGCCCCAGTGAGCCGGGAGATGATTCTCAACTACGTCTCCCATCAGACGCTCGGTCTGCCCAAGTCGTACTGAGCCGCCGCATCCGCCTGGAGGAACCGTGTTCCACAGCGAGTACGCAGACGTTCCGCCCGTAGAACTCCCCATCCACGAGGCCGTCCTGGGCCATGCCGCAGACTTCGGCGACCAGCCCGCCCTCATCGACGGCACGGACGGCACCACGCTCACGTACGCGCAGGTGGACCGGTTCCACCGGCGCATCGCCGCCGGCCTCGCCGACGCGGGCGTCCGCAAGGGCGACGTCCTCGCCCTGCACAGCCCCAACACGATCGCCTTCCCGACCGCCTTCTACGCCGCCACGCGCGCGGGTGCCTCCGTCACCACGGTGCACCCGCTCGCCACGCCCGAGGAGTTCGCCAAACAGCTCGGCGACAGCGGCGCCCGCTGGATCGTCACCGTCTCGCCGCTGCTGGGCACGGCCCGCCGGGCCGCCGAACTCGCGGGCGGCGTCCGGGAGATCTTCGTCTGCGACAGCGCGAGCGGGCACCGCTCCCTGATCGACATGCTCGCGACCACCGCCCCCGAGCCGCAGCCCGGGATAGACCCGGCCCAGGACGTCGCCGCGCTGCCGTACTCCTCCGGCACCACCGGCATTCCCAAGGGCGTGATGCTCACCCACCGGCAGATCGCCACCAACCTCGCCCAGCTGGAGCCCGCCGTCCCGGCCGTCCCCGGCGACCGCATCCTCGCCGTCCTGCCGTTCTTCCACATCTACGGCCTCACCGCCCTGATGAACGCCCCGCTGCGCAAGGGCGCCACGGTCGTCGTACTGCCCCGCTTCGAGCTGGAGACCTTCCTCGCGGCCATCCAGAACCACCGCATCACCGGCCTGTACGTCGCCCCGCCGATCGTCCTCGCCCTCGCCAAACACCCCGCGGTCGCCGACTACGACCTCTCCTCGCTGAAGTACGTCATCAGCGCCGCCGCCCCGCTGGACGCACACCTCGCGCGCGCGTGCGCCGAGCGGCTCGGCCTGCCCCCGATCGGCCAGGCCTACGGCATGACGGAACTGTCACCGGGCACCCACGTCGTCCCGCTCGCCCGGCTGCACGACGCCCCCTCCGGCACCGTCGGCCGCCTCATCGCCGGCACCGAGATGCGCATCGTCTCCCTCGACGACCCCGGCAAGGACCTCGGCACCGGCGAGGCCGGCGAGATCCTGATCCGCGGCCCCCAGGTGATGAAGGGCTACCTCGGCCGCCCCGACGCCACCACCGCCATGATCGACACCGACGGCTGGCTGCACACCGGAGACGTCGGGTACGTCGACGCCGACGGCTGGCTGTTCGTGGTCGACCGGGTGAAGGAACTCATCAAGTACAAGGGCTTCCAGGTGGCCCCCGCCGAACTGGAGGCGCTGCTCCTGACCCACCCCGGCATCACCGACGCCGCCGTCATCGGCTCCTACAACGACGACGGCAACGAGATCCCGCACGCCTTCGTCGTCCGCCGCGCCGAGGCCGCCGAGGACCTGACGGAGAACGAGATCATGCTCTACGTCGCCGAACGGGTCGCGCCCTACAAACGCGTCCGCCAGATCACCTTCATCGACACCGTCCCGCGCGCGGCCTCCGGCAAGATCCTGCGCCGCGAACTCAGGGAGCACACGTGAGCACACCGATCGGCCGCACGCGCACGCGTGGCGTCGAATTCCTCAGCCTCGACGCCACCGCCACCCGCAACGCCCTCTCGGCGGCCCTCGTCTCCGCCCTCACGACCGCGCTGGCCGAGTGCGCCAAGGACGAGGACGTACGGGCCGTCGTCCTCACCCACACCGGCGGCACCTTCAGCGCGGGCGCCGACCTGCGCGACCCGCCCGACCCGGACGCCCTGGTGGGCCTGCTCCGCCAGATCGTCGAGCTGCCCAGACCGGTCGTCGCCCGGATCACCGGCCACGTCCGCGCGGGCGGCCTCGGCCTGCTCGCCGCCTGCGACATCGCGGCCGCCTCCCCCGCCGCGACCTTCGCCTTCACCGAGGTCCGCATCGGAGTCGCCCCCGCCGTGATCTCCCTGCCGGTGATCCCGCGCACCGACCCCCGCGCCCTGGCCCGCTACTACCTCACCGGCGAACGCTTCGACCCGGCCGAGGCCGTACGCCTGGGCCTGCTGACCACGACGGCGGACGACGTGGACGAGGCCCTCGCCCCGATCCTCGACGGCCTGCGCCGCTCCGCCCCACAGGCCCTGGCCGAGACGAAACGGCTGCTCACGGCTAGGGTGCTGGAGACATTCGACCGGGACGCGGCCGACCTGACCGCGCTCTCGGCCCGGCTGTTCGCCTCCGGCCCGGCCCGGGAGGGGATGACGGCCTTCCTGGAGAAACGGGACGCGGCATGGGTGGTGTGACCGGATGAGCATGACGGCGGAGCAGAACCCCCTGCCCAGGGAACGCGACCGCGCACCCAAACAGGACCGCAGCCGGGCCACCCGGCAGCGGCTCCTGGAAGCCGCCGTGGCCTGCCTGGCCGAGCACGGCTGGGCCGGCTCCACCGTCGCCGTCGTCGCCGAACGCGCCGGCGTCTCCCGGGGCGCCGCCCAGCACCACTTCCCCACCCGCGAGGACCTGTTCACCGCGGCCGTCGAGTACGTCGCCGAGGAACGCTCCACCGCGCTGCGAGCCCTGTTCCCGGGCGGCGCCGCCGACCGCCGGGCCGTCGTCACCGCGCTCGTCGGCCTCTACACCGGCCCCCTCTTCCGCGCCGCCCTGCACCTGTGGGTCGCCGCCTCCAACGAGGACCAGCTCCGCGCGCGCGTGACCGAACTGGAGGCCCGCGTAGGCCGCGAGAGCCACCGCATCGCCGTCGAACTCCTCGGCGCCGACGAGTCCCGACCCGGCGCCCGCGAGACCGTCCAGGGCCTGCTCGACATGGCCCGCGGCCTCGGCCTCGCCAACCTCCTCACCGACGACACCGCCCGCCGGGAACGGGTCGTGGCGCAGTGGGCGGAACTGCTGGAGCAGGCGCTCGGCTGAGCCGTTGTCAGTGGGGCCGGTTACGGTTGCGGGCATGGGGGATCACTTCCAGACGATCGTGGACATGGACGCGAGTGCCGCCGAGGCGCCGCGCCTCGCCGAGCGTGCGCTCGACCGGCTCGTGGCCGAGGGCATCGTGCTGGCCGAGCGCATCGACCGCTCCTTCGGACAGCACCTGCCCGGCCCGCAGTGGGACCGCGCGGTGGACCCGCAGGACGCCGACTGGCAGCCGACCGACGGCCTGACCGTGATCACCGGACGCACGATCTTCCACGGCGGCCAGGGCGAGCCCGAGTGGGTCCGCTGCCCACGCTGTACGACCACGACCCGGCTCTTCACCGAGGAGTACGACCGGATCGACGCGGCCTGGGAGCCGTACGGCACGGCGATGGACCGCTGGGATGCGACGGGCTCGGCCGAGGTCACCTGCCCCGCCTGCGCCTCCCCTGTCTCCCTGCGGGACTGGATATGGGCTCACGACTACTTCGCCTTCGGATACCTGGGCTTCGAGTTCTGGAACTGGCCCGAGTTCACCGAGGACTTCCACGCGCTGATAGCCGACGCCCTGGACGGACACCGTACGGTGCGTGTGTGGGGCAAGTTCTGACACGGGGAGCCAAGTGAGGCGGGCCACACCGGCATGTCGCGGCACGCAGTACCCTTGCCGCATGCTTCCGATGCTCGTCCGCCGCCGCCACGTGGACTACGTGCGCGTCACGAGCATGGGCTGTCGGCCTTCGGCCTGATTCAGCCCCTTTTTTCTCCCCTTCTTACGGCATCCTGGGCGCCGCCCCTACTTCTGGTGGCCTGCCCGTGGCCCACACACCCCGTGGACACCCATGACCACGCACACCCCAGTGGACGCATCCATGACCACGCACACCACGACGACGACCCCGTCGTACGACCAGCTCCCGATCATCGACCTGTCGGCCGCCGACCGCGGCCCCCAGGCCCGGGACCTGTTCCACGCCCAGCTGCACAGCGCCGCCCACGACGTCGGCTTCTTCCAGCTCGTCGGGCACGGCGTGACCCAGGCGGAGACCGACGCGCTGCTCACCGCCATGCGCGCCTTCTTCACCCTCCCCGAGGCCGACCGGCTCGCCCTCGACAACGTCAACTCCCCGCACTTCCGCGGCTACACGCGCACCGGCGACGAGCGCACCGCCGGTGCCCGCGACTGGCGCGACCAGCTCGACATCGGCGCCGAACGCCCCGCCCGCGTCCCCGGCCCCGACGAGCCGCCGTACTGGTGGCTCCAGGGCCCCAACCAGTGGCCCGCCGCCCTGCCCGAGCTGCGCACGGCGGCCCTGGCCTGGATCGACAAGCTGAGCGCGGTCGCCGAGCGCCTCCTGCGCGAACTCCTGACCGCGATCGGCGCCCCCGCCGACTTCTACGACCCGGCCTTCGGCGCGCACGCCCACCCGCACCTCAAGCTCGTCCGCTACCCCGGCAGCGCGGGCGACGGCACCGACCAGGGCGTCGGCGCCCACAAGGACTACGGCTTCCTGACCCTGCTCCTGCAGGACACGGTCGGCGGCCTCCAGGTCCAGCGCGAGGACGGCCTCTTCCACGACGTCCCGCCCGTCGAGGGCGCCTTCGTGGTCAACCTCGGCGAACTCCTGGAGGTCGCGACCAACGGCTACCTCCTGGCCACCAACCACCGCGTGGTCAGCCCACCCGGAGCCACGGAACGCTTCTCGGTCCCGTTCTTCTACAACCCCCGCCTGGACGCCCGAATAGACCCATTGCCCTTCCCACACGCGTCGGACGCCCCCGGCGTCACGACGGACCCCTCGAACCCGTTGTACGCCGAGTACGGCTACAACGAGCTGAAGGGCAAGCTGAGGGCACATCCGCTGGTGGCCGAGCGGCACCACGGGAACTTGCTGACACCGGCGTGAGCAGCTGACCCAGGGGCGCGGCGAACTGTGCGACCAGCCACAACGGGTCCGCAGTCGCCCGCGCTCCGAACGCACCCCCTCAGTGGGCGATATGCGCGAAACCCTCGACGTCCCGCGGACTACGTGCCCCCGGCCCCACATACCGAGCAGAAGGCCGCACAAGCCTTCCAGTGCGCTTCTGCTCAAGAATGTGCGCCGACCAACCAGCGGTCCTCGCACACGTGAACATCGACGTGAACATCGGCGCCGGCACTTCGGCGAAGTCGAGCATGATGGCGGCCCAGAACTCCACGTTGGTGGCCAGCACACGATCCGGCCGCCGATTGTGCAGCTCCTCCAGCGCGGCCTTCTCCAACGCCTCCGCGATCTCGAACCGCGGCGCCCCCAACTCCCGTGCCGTACGCCGCAGCACCCGCGCCCGCGGATCCTCGGCCCGGTACACCCGGTGCCCGAACCCCATCAGCCGCTCACCGCGGTCCAGCGCCCGCTTGACGTACGCCTCCGCGTCCCCGGTCCGCTCGATCTCCTCGATCATCCCGAGCACCCGAGACGGCGCACCCCCGTGCAGCGGCCCGGACATGGCACCGACGGCACCGGACAGCGCGGCGGCGACATCGGCACCGGTCGAGGCGATCACGCGCGCGGTGAACGTCGACGCGTTCATGCCGTGCTCGGCCGCGGAGGTCCAGTACGCGTCGACGGCCGCGACATGCTTCGGGTCCGGCTCGCCCCGCCACCGGATCATGAACCGCTCGACCACGGACTGCGCCTTGTCGATCTCCCGCTGCGGCACCATCGGCTGCCCCTGCCCGCGCGCGGACTGGGCGACGTACGACAGCGCCATCACGGCGGCCCGCGCGAGATCGTCCCGCGCCTGCCGCTCGTCGATGTCGAGCAGCGGCTTCAGGCCCCACACCGGGGCGAGCATGGCGAGCGCCGACTGCACGTCGACCCGGATGTCACCGGAGTGCACCGGGATCGGGAACGGCTCGGCGGGCGGCAGACCGGGGGCGAAGGCGCCGTCGACCAGCAGCCCCCACACGTTCCCGAACGAGACGTGCCCGACCAGGTCCTCGATGTCGACGCCCCGGTAGCGCAGGGCGCCGCCCTCCTTGTCCGGTTCGGCGATCTCCGTCTCGAACGCGATGACTCCCTCGAGTCCGGGTACGAAATCGGACATCAGGCGGCTCCTCGTGATGTGTCGGGCGGTGTTCACCCCGGTGATGCCCGGATCGGCAGGTCACCCAACCGCGCGGGAGCAGCACGATATCCCTCGGTGCCGTGCGACGGGAGCCCGGACGACACTGAGTGCCATGCCTGTTCGAGACAGCCTCGACGGCGGGTACGGCAAGATGACCGCGTGACCGACCGCGAACCTCTCCTGGACGCCCTGGACCCCGCCCTCGATCCCGCCGCCATGCGCAAGCAGTACCGGGTCGACGGTCTCGCCGAGCAGGACCTCGCCGCCCATCCCATGGACCAGTTCACCCGCTGGTTCGAGGACGCGGCCCGCGCGGCCCTGCACGGCACGATCTATGAACCCAACGCGATGGTCGTCTCCACGGCGGACGCGGCGGGCCGCCTCAGCTCACGCACGGTCCTGATGAAGCAGTACGACACCGACGGCTTCGTCTTCTACACGAACTACGACTCCCGCAAGGCCCGCGACCTCAGGGAGAACCCGCACATCTCCCTGCTCTTCCCCTGGCACCCGCTCGCCCGCCAGGTCATCGTCACCGGCACCGCCCGCCGCACCGGCCGCGACGAGACCGCCGCCTACTTCCGCACCCGCCCGCACGGCTCCCAGCTGGGCGCCTGGGCCAGCGACCAGTCCTCGGTGATCACCTCCCGCACCGAGCTGGACACCGCCTACGCCGAGCTGGAGGCCCGCTACCCCGAGGACGAACAGGTCCCGGTCCCCCCGCACTGGGGCGGCTTCCGCATCACCCCGGAGACGATCGAGTTCTGGCAGGGCCGCGAGAACCGCCTCCACGACCGCCTGCGGTACGTCTCCCAGCCGGACGGCAGGTGGCGAGTGGAGCGCCTGAGTCCCTGACTCCTTGATGCGAGGGGCCGTAAACGCAGACGACCCGCGAGCTCGGGTCCCCCCGCCTGGCGGCGGAGGAGCCGGCCGGACGTACCGGCGAGCTCGCGGGTCGGGTGGACTGCTTGGGATTGGGCCGGCTGCACGCGGCTGTCACGTGCTGGTCCGGCACCGCACTGGATGTGGTGGCGGACCGCTAGCCCGCAGCCACCTCACGCGTCCGGTTGTCATACATCTGCCGAACCACCTCCCTTCTCGTGTGCTCCACACACTAAGAACCCATCGGCAGCCGCTCAACCCCTTTTTTCGTTACCGTCCCGCGCATGACAGCTCTTCGCATCGTCCCGGTCGACGGCGACGCCATGCTCGCCCAGTGGCGGCACGTCCACAACGTGATCGTCCCGCCCGCCGCGATGTCCCTGGAGGACGCCCGGGAACGGCGGGAGCGGTACCGGCTGCGGAACGCCTACCTCGGGGATGTGCTCGTCGGCTGTTCCACCGTGCGCCTGCCGGCCGGAGAGGGGGGCGTGGCGACCGTCATCGCGCGCGTGCTGCCCGGTTTCCGGGGGCGGGGGTTCGGGACGGCTCTGTACGAGGACGGGCTCGGGCACGCGCGCGTGCTGGGTGCGAGTGTGATCGAGACGTGTGTGCTGGCGGCGAACGAGGACGGGCTGCGGTTCGCCGTTCGGCGGGGATTTGTCGAGGTCGAGCGGTATGTGCTCGACGGGGAGAGCGACGAGTGGGTGGATCTGCGGTGGAGCGGGGGTTGATTCCCGGGAAGTTGCGGGAACAGGGTGTGGGCTGTGTCACGTTCCAGTTGAATGATGGGCAGTGAGCGAATCGCGCGCCGTACCGGCGCCGACGCAGTCTCCAGGGGGTCCAGGTGAGTGCTTCCCGGCGGAGTGGGACCACCGACGAGCTGGGACCGGACGAGCCCGGCGAGCCGGGTGAGTCCGGCGATTCCGGTGAGTCCGGGAACTCCGACCTGCTCGCGGCCCTGCTCGACGGCATGGACGCGGCGTTGTGCGCCTTCGACGCCGACGGGGTCGTCACGCACTGGAACCGGGAGGCCGAGCGGATCCTCGGCTGGACGGCCGCCGAGGCGGTCGGGCGGCACGGGTTCGCCGGGTGGGCGGTGCGCAGCGCCGACGTCGAGGAGGTCCAGTCCCGGCTGATGGCGGCCATGCATGCGTCGGGCCGGCAGGTGCACGAGTTCGCGCTGGTCACGAAGGACGGTGGGCGGGTGCTCGTACGCACCCAGTCGGCCGCCGTACGCGGTCCTGACGGCAAGCCCGCCGGGCTGTACTGCGCGTTCAGCGAGGTGCACGCGCAGATCGATCTGGAGCGGTCGATCGCGTTGAGCGAGGCGCTGTTCGAGGACGCGGCCTGGGGCGTCGTCCTCATCGACGCCGATCTGCGGCCGGCCGTGGTGAACGCGCACGCGGCCCGCGCGCTCGGCATCGGGCGTACGTCGGCGCTGGGCCGGCCGCTCGGTGAGCTGCTCGCGCTGGGCGTGGAGGAGCTGGAGGCCGCGCTCACCCATGTCCTGGCCGAGGGTGCGCCGCCCGCGCCCGCCGAGATGTGGGTGAGCGTGCGCACGCCGGAGGGCGAGAAGCGGCGTTGCTGGCGCAGCGGCTTCGTACGGCTGGCCTCGCCGCTGGCGGAGGAGCCGGTGCCGCTCGGGGTGGGCTGGCTTTTCCAGGACGTCACCGAGGCCAAGCAGGGCGAGCAGGAGGCGTCCCTGCTGCGTTTCCGTACCAACCAGCTGCACCGCGCGGCCCGCGCCGCCTGCGAGTGCGAGGACCCGGTCGAGGCGGCCACCGTCCACCTGGACTTCGCGCTGGCCGGTTTCGCCGATCACGCCCTGATCGACCGCGTTGCTCCGCCCCCGCGCGCGGGCGGTGAGGAGTCCGAGGTACGGCTGGTGCGGCTGGCCGCGACGCCAGCCGAGGCGCCGGGGCCGAGCGTGCTCACCGGCGCGGCCGGGCTGCCCGTGCGCTACGCGCCCGGGCATCCGGCGGTGCAGTGCGTGGAGCGGTCCGGCAGTGTGCGCGCGGACGCCGGATCGGTCCCGGCGGAGCTGGCGCGGCAGTGGGCGCTGGCCCGGCAGTGGCCCGACGACGCGGTGCACGCCCTGTGCGCGGTGCTGCGCAGCCGGGGGCGCACGCTCGGCGTGGTGACCTTCCTGCGCGGATCAGGCCGCACCCGCTTCGAACGCTTTGACACGGCCTACGCCGAGGACGTCGCGGTCCGCATAGCGGCGGCGCTGGACCTGGCGGACGCGGCGCGCGACGAGGAGGGCTCTGCCGGCCCTCAGCGCCGGTAGAAGATCCGCTCGCCGTACTCCCGCATCACCCGGCCGTTCCACTCGTGGCCGCCGTCGACGTTCCCGGAGCGCAGGAGCGGGGGCTCGATGCCGCGCTCGGCCAGGGTGGCTGCGGTGGTCGCCATGACGGCCTGCATGAGGGCGGTGGTGACCACCGTGGAGGCGGGGGCGAAGGGGGCGGGGATGGTGTCGAGGGTGAGTTCCGCGTCGCCGACGGCGATCTTCGAGTCGAGGACGATGTCGCAGTGGTCCTTCAGGAAGGTGCCCGAGGTGTGCCGCGACGTGGTCTCCGAGGCGTACGCCACCGACGTCACGCCGATGACCTTCACGCCGAGGGCGCGCGCGTTGACGGCCATCTCCACGGGCAGGGCGTTGCGGCCGGAGAGGGAGATGATCACCAGGGCGTCGCCGGCGCGGACCGGGGAGGTGTCGAGGACGGCGCTCGCGAGGCCGTCGACGCGTTCGAGGGCGGAGCCGAGGGTGGCCGGGGTGACGTCGACGCCGACGACGCCGGGTACGGCGAGCAGGTTCATCAGGGCGAGTCCGCCGGCGCGGTAGACGACGTCCTGCGCGGCCAGCGAGGAGTGCCCGGCGCCGAAGGCGAACAGGCGGCCGCCGGCCGCGACGGTGTCGGCGAGCAGGGTGCCGGCCGCCCGGATGGACTCGGCCTCCTCCTCGCGGACCCGCCGCAGCAGGTTGATGGCGGCGTCGAAGAACAGGTCGGCAGGCGTGCCGTCGCTCATGCGGTGCCCCTTCGCAACGTCTGTGTCGCGGATCACCGTGCGGTCTGGACCAGTGCGGTGTCAATACGGCGGCGGGAGCGCCCGAAGGACCCGCACCCGGCGACGGCCAGAGCCCCTACGGTGGTCCCCGTACCGGCCCGTTCCGCCGGAGGCCCCCGCTTGTCAGTGGGATCCGGCAGAATTGGTGGCAGGGTCAGCGCACGCGCCGGGCTGCCGGCAGAGGTAATCGAGGGGCACGTATGTCCGGACTGATCGACACCACGGAGATGTATCTCCGCACCATCCTCGAGCTCGAAGAGGAAGGCGTCGTGCCCATGCGCGCCCGCATCGCGGAGCGGCTCGACCAGAGCGGGCCGACGGTGAGCCAGACGGTGGCGCGTATGGAGCGCGACGGCCTGGTCTCCGTGGCCAGCGACCGCCACCTGGAGCTGACGGACGAGGGCAGGAGGCTCGCCACGCGCGTGATGCGCAAGCACCGCCTCGCGGAGTGCCTGCTCGTCGACGTGATCGGCCTGGAGTGGGAGCAGGTCCACGCGGAGGCGTGCCGCTGGGAGCACGTGATGAGCGAGGCCGTGGAGCGCCGTGTGCTGGAGCTGCTGCGGCACCCGACCGAGTCGCCGTACGGCAACCCGATCCCGGGTCTGGAGGAGCTGGGCGAGAAGGACGGCGCCATCCCGTTCCTGGACGAGGGCATGGTCTCGCTGGCCGACCTCGACCCGGGCACGGACGGCAAGACGGTCGTCGTCCGCCGGATCGGCGAGCCGATCCAGACCGACGCCCAGCTGATGTACACGCTGCGGCGCGCGGGCGTGCAGCCCGGCTCCGTGGTGAGCGTGACCGAGTCGGCCGGCGGTGTGCTGGTCGGCAGCGGTGGCGAGGCGGCCGAGCTGGAGGCGGACGTCGCCTCCCACGTGTTCGTCGCCAAGCGCTGAACGGCGAGGGCCCCGGCGTCTTACGACGCCGGGGCCTGTCCTCCCCTGTGCTGACCCGGAGCCCCGAGCTCTCAGGGTCATCCCCCTCGGACCGTTTTTCCCCGAGCGGTCCGCCTCCCGCCTGAAAGATCCCCTGGGCGACGGCGATCATTCCTTGAGGGGTGTCACTCGAATGAGGGGTGTTGTCCGCGGAGACGCCTTTTTCGAATGGGCATTCGATAATCTGCGGCGGAGCGAGCACGGCAACAAGCACGACAGCGACGAGCACGACAGCGACAGCGGCGAGTACGAGCGAGTACGGCAGTACACCGGTACGAGGCAGGCGGAGCTGGGGGGTGCCAGGCCCATGGCACGGCGTATGGACGTGACGGGAGCGGGCGGTGTGCGCCTGGCCGCCTGGGAGTTCGCCGACCCTCCCAAGACGGACCCGGAGACGGACCCGGACCGGGGGGAGGCGGAGCCCGGCGCTCCGGGCGTGCTGTTACTCCACGGCCTGATGGGCCGCGCCTCCCACTGGGCGCCGACGGCCCGCTGGCTGGCCGCCCGCCACCGCGCGGTCGCGCTCGACCAGCGCGGGCACGGCCAGAGCGGCAAACCCCCACAGGCCGCCTTCACGCGTGAGGCCTACGTCGAGGACGCCGAGGCCGCCCTCGAACAGCTCGGCCTCGCCCCCGCCGTCCTCATCGGCCACGCCATGGGCGCGCTGACCGCCTGGCAGCTCGCCGCCAAGCGCCCCGACCTGGTGCGGGGCCTGATCATCTGCGACATGCGGGCCTCCGCGCTCGGCGCGGCCTCGCAGCGCGAGTGGGCCGACTGGTTCCGCTCCTGGCCCGTCCCCTTCGCCACGCTCGCCGACGTCCGCAAGTGGTTCGGCGAGGACGACCCCTGGGTGGAACGCCCGAACCCGGCCCGCGGCGCCTTCTACGCCGAGGTCATGCACGAGTCCCCCGACGGCTGGCGTCCCGTCTTCGAACCCGACCAGATGCTCAGCTCCCGCGAGACCTGGGTGTACGACGCCCACTGGGAGGAACTGGCCCAGGTCCAGTGCCCCACCCTGGTCGTACGAGGCCTGGACGGCGAACTGGGCCGAGCGGAGGCCCAGGAGATGGTCCGGGTGCTGCCGAAGGGCGAGTACGCGGAGGTACCGGACGCGGGTCACCTGGCCCATTACGACCAGCCGACGGCGTGGCGGGCAGCGGTGTCGCCGTTTCTTGATGACTTGCTCGAGGATTGAGCGCCCGAAGGGGCGCGGGGCTGTATCGATATGCGGCTCCGCCGCGTGGGCGCGAGTAACTCACCCCTCACCCGCACTCGCCGACGAATCACCAACCAGGCAGACGAAGAGGCGAACCGGCTACCGATCCCGACCGCACGCATACGCCAACGGCGAGATCAACTCCTCCGCATCCGGCAGCCACCGATTCGCCGGCGTAGGCCGACGCGCCCACTGCACGGCACCACGAGACCCGAACCGAGTCGGTGGAGCGGCCACGTACGACCCCTCGCCCAGCGCCATCAGATCCAGCGACGAAAGCGTCCACCCCAGCTTCCGTACCAGTTCCGGCACCTTCACCGACGCCCCCGGCAGCACGAAGAACTGCATCCGTCGGTCCGGAGCCAGCGTCACCGGCCCCAGCGTCAGCTCCATCCGCTCCATCCGGGCCAGCGCCAGGAACCCCGCGCTCTCCGGGACGGACAGCGCGTCGAAGGTCCGTCCCGTCGGCAGCAGGATCGACGCGGTCGGCTGCTTCTGCCACATCCGGCGCGCGACGGTCGCACTGCCGGTCGCCTGGGTCGCCCAGTCGGGGCGCGTGGGGTGCGCACCCGGCGCAGGGCAGGAGGCCTCGCCGCACGAGCAGCGCTGCATCCCGTCGACGGGTTCCAGCCAGGCCCCCGGGAACACGTCCCAGTGCCGCTCCTCGGCGTACCGTACGGCGGTCTCCAGCAGCGATTCCCCGCGCTGCTGCGGAATCTGACCGGCAATCTGACTGTTCTCGGCGCCCGCGATCGTCTCTTCCACGCTCCACTCAACTCCCACGCCCACCTGGAGTTACGGCCGTAGCGCGCGCGGGGGTGGAGCATGGGTTCCGCAGTCGGGGCGCATGGGTGCACGTCCGGGGGCGCGTGGGAGGAAGCAGGGCGTGAGGTGGGTAGCCAGGGAGGGGGCTGGCATCCGCCTTTACCCCGGCAAACCGTACATGCCGCGCATTGACGGTTTGTCAGCTGGGCAGTGATCTTTCCACCGGGGATCGCAACGCACCGCAGGGGGTAGTACATGGCCGCAAGGCCTCTCGTGGCGAGGCAGCCGAACGAACGGCTGCAGGCACTCATCCAGGAAGCGGGGTGCTCGAACGCCGGGCTGGCCCGGCGGGTCAACATGTGCGGCGCCGAGCACGGTCTCGACCTGCGCTACGACAAGACGTCCGTGGCCCGCTGGCTGCGCGGGCAGCAGCCGCGGGGCCGGGCCCCGGCGATCATCGCGGAGGCGCTCGGGCGCAAGCTCGGCCGTACGGTCACGATCGACGAGATCGGCATGGCCAACGGCAAGAACCTCGCCTCGGGAGTCGGTCTCCAGTTCTCGCCGACGGTACTGGGGGCCATCGAGCAGGTCTGCGAGCTGTGGCGCAGCGACGTGGGGCGCCGGGACTTCCTGTCCGGCTCCTCCGTCGCCGCCTCCGCGCTGGTCGAGCCCAGCCGCGACTGGCTGATCTCCGCGCCGGACGCCCAGGTGGCCCGGCAGGCGGGCCCGCGCGTGGGCCCGGCCGACGTGGCGGCCGTGCGGTCCATGACGCAGGCGCTGACCGATCTGGACCACCAGTTCGGCAGCGGGCATGTCCGCCCGGTCGTCGTGCACTACCTCAACAGCGTCGTCTCCGGGCTGCTCGCGGGCTCGTACCGGGAGGCGGTCGGGCGGGAACTCTTCGCCGCCGTCGCCCGGTTGACCGAGCTGGCGGGCTACATGGCGGTGGACACCGGCCAACCGGGCCTGGCCCAGCGGTACTACATCCAGTCGCTGCGCCTCGCCCAGGCCGCCGGGGACCGTGGTTACGGCGGCTATGTGCTGGCCGCGTCCATGAGCCACCTCGCCGCGCAGCTCGGAAACCCGCGCGAGATCGCCCAGTTGGCGCGGGCGGCGCAGGAGGGGGCGCGCGGGCACGTGACCCCGCGTGTGGAGGCGATGTTCCACGCGGCCGAGGCACGCGGGCACGCCCTGCTCGGCGACGCACGCGCGGCGCAGGCGTCCATCGGGCGGGCGGTCACGGCGATGGAGCAGGCGGACGACGCCTCCGGGGACGACCCGGCGTGGATCGCGCACTTCGACGAGGCCTATCTGGCCGACGAGTTGGCGCACTGCCACCGCGACCTCGGCCAGCCCGAGCAGGCGGCCCGGTACGCCGGGCAGTCACTGGCCGGGCATCCCGAGTCCCGGGCCCGCCGCCGCGCCATCGGCTATGTGCTGCTCGCCACGGCCCAGGTGCAGCAGCGCGAGGTCGAACAGGCCTGCACCACCGGCCTGAAGGCGGTGGAGCTGCTGGAGACGCTCCGCTCCAACCGGGGCGCCGAGTATCTGGAGGATCTCCAGCAGCGCCTGGAACCCTTCCGGGAGGAGGCGGTGGTACGGGAGTTCGGGGCACGCCTCGATCTCCAGCAGGCCGCTTGACCACCAACCCCGCGGCGCTCACCGCACCGCGCTCCGCGGGGTGACGTGTTACCACCGTCACAGGGACCGAGATCGAGCCATGAGCTGCGTGGCACCCGGCTCGGGGGACCCGGTAGCGTGAGCCGACGATTCACAAGGTCCCCCATTAGTAGGAGTCCCGGTGACGCAGAGTGGACAACGCGAGGAGCCCTCGGCGCAGCCCGCGCGCGAAGGCATCGTGCTGCCCTCCGACGGAGGCGAGCCCGTGCTGCCGGGCATGACCGGCGCGCCCGCTCCCGCAGCCCCGCCCGGCGGGCAGGCCTGGGGCGGTTCCTGGGGGCCCGAGCAGCAGCAGTCCCAGCCGGGCCAGGGCTGGCCCCCGGCACCGGCCCAGCAGTGGGGCGCCCCGGCCGCTCAGCCGCCCGCGGCGGACCCCGGCCCGCTCCCCCCGGAGGGCGCCCCGGCCCCGTCGTACGGCGGCCAGCCGCCCGCCTACGGCCCCGGCGGGCAGGGCGGCGCGTACGGTGCACCCGAGCCGTACCAGCACCAGCCCCAGCAGCCGCCGTATCAGCCGCAGTTCCCGTCGGCCGCCGCCCCGCTGCCGCCCGCCGCGCATCCCGGCGCGCTGCCGCCGGCGGCCGACGGCGCGACGCAGTACATACCGCCGGTCCCGGCCGCCCCCGTGCCCGCCGACGAGGGCGCCACGCAGTACATACCGCCCGTGCCGGCCGCCCCGGCCGAGGGCGCGACCCAGTACCTGCCGCCGGTACCGGCCGCCGCCGCGCCGGCCGACGGGGCGACGCAGTACATACCGCCGGTGACGCCCGGCGCGCTGCCGCCCGAGTCGGGCGGCGAGGAGACCCGCTACCTGGGCATCACCCCGCAGCACCCGGCACCCGCGACCGCACCCGTGTCGTCGGACGCCGAGGCCACCCAGTACATCCCGCCGTACGCCGCCCAGGCGCAGGCGCAGGGCGCGGACCGGCAGCCGCCGGCCGAGTTCGACAACCTCTTCCGCAGCGGCCCGGCGGGCGGTGACGGCCCGGCCGGGTCCACCCAGCAGCTGCCGCGCGTCCAGCAGCCGGACGCCTACCCCGGCCCGGCGCAGGCGCATGCCCCGGCGCAGTCGTCGTATGCCCAGTCGCAACCGGCGTACGGCGCGCAGCAACCGGCGTACGACCCGGCGCACGACGACGACCGGCCTCGGCGGCGGTCGCGGGTGCCGCTGATCGCGGGCATCGGCGTCGGCATCGTCGTCATCGGCGTGGGCGCCGGCGCGCTCCTCAGCGACAGCGGCGGCAAGGGCAACGACAGCAAGACGGTCGCCGCTGCCTCCCCGGCCGCGGGCCAGGGTTCCTCCGCGCCCGCCGGCGACCCCGCCCGGCAGCAGGCGGTCGAGCTGGACAAGCTGCTCGCCGACAGCGGCAGCAGCCGCGCCTCGGTGATCAAGGCGGTGGCCGACGTCAAGCAGTGCGACAACCTCGACGGCGCCGCCTCGAACCTGCGGGACGCGGCCAGGCAGCGCAACGACCTGGTCACCCGGCTCGGCAAGCTGTCCGTCGACAAGCTGCCGGACAACGGCGCCCTCACCGACGCCCTGACCAGGGCCTGGCAGGCCTCCGCCGCGGCCGACAACCACTACGCGGCCTGGGCCGACCAGGTGGGCGGCGGCCGCAAGAGCTGCCGCAAGGGCCATGCCAAGGTCACCGGCGAGGCCCAGGCCGGCAACCGGGAGAGCGGTACCGCCACCGAGCAGAAGCAGAAGGCGGCGGGGCTGTGGAACGCGATCGCGAAGAAGTACGGCCTGACCGAGCGCCAGCCCACCCAGCTGTGACGCGCCCAGCGGTGACGCGCCCCGCCGTCACCGCACGTCGGCGTTCTCCAGCGTCTGCGTCATGTCGCCGGTGCCGTTCGTGCCGCCGATGTTCGTGCGGGCCGCGACCAGCTGACCGTTCTGCACGACCTGGAGGGTGACGTTGGCGTTGACCAGGCGCGGGAAGCCGACGGAGGCGAGCTTGCCCTCGTAGGGCCAGCTCAGGGTCGGGGTGAGGCCGCCGGTGGAGACGTGCAGGCCGCCGCTGAGGGTGCGGCGCACGGAGTCGGCGGTCACGTCGCCCGAGCCGATCTTCTCCAGGACGGCCTTCAGCACGGTGTAGGCGATCCAGGTGGTCTGCACTCCGGCGTCCGCGGGGTCGATGCGGTTGTCGCCGAAGGCCTCCTCGTTGATCACCTTCTTCATCTGGTCCCAGCGCGCGTCGGACGCCGGCGGGTACCAGCCGGTGATGTACGCCCCCTCGTACGGGCCGGACGCCCCGCCCGTGGAGTTGATCACGGTCTGGTCGACGCTGCCGAGGACGGTCGCCATGCGCACGTCGGGGTAGGTCTCGCGGGCCCGGCGGAAGGAGTCCATGAAGGTGTCGGTGCGGTCCCCGAGCGCGGGCACCACGCAGCCCTTGCGGGCCGCGTTCCTGGTCGCGTCGCGCAGCGCATGGTCGGACTGGGAGCTGTACTCGGTGACGTCCTCGGGAGCCAGCACGTCCTCCGCGGTCGCGTGCCCGCCCGCCTTCAGGCCCGAGTTCAGCAGCGGGGGCAGCTGGTCGCCGACGATGCTGTCGGGGCGGACCAGGGAGACGTTTCCGCAGGTGGCCGCGAGGGCCTTGCCGAGACCGGCGAGAAGGGCGGGCTGGCCGCCGTTGACCGGGTACGACATCTGGCCGGTGAACTCGCCGCTGGTCACGCCGTAGCCGCCTATGTAGGGGATGCCGGCGCCCTCCAGCGGGGCGAGGTAGGAGTCGCTGAACTGGCTGTAGGAGCCGACGACCGCCACGACGTCCTCGTCGGCGGCCTGCCGGGCGCACTTGGCGGCGGCCACGCTGTCGTTGTGGTCGTTGCAGGTCAGGATCTCCAGCTTGCGGCCGTCGATGCCGCCGTGGTCGTTGATCCACTTGCCGTAGGCCCGGGCCATCGCGGGCATGCCGGGCTTGTTGGTGGCGTCGGTGTTCTCCGGCGCCCAGGTCATGACCTTGATCGGGTCATCCCCGGAGCCCCCCGTGGCACCGGGGATGACCCCGCATCCGGCGGTGAGCGACGCACAGAGAGCCACGGCACCCACGGACAGGGCGCCGGCTCTGACGGGCCGGGAGAAGAAGTGGGGAAGGGTCGTGCGGGTACGTCGCCTGCCGGTCATGGAGGACCACGATTCCCTCACACTGCTAACCCGGGAGTGACCCTCGGTCAACGAAAGGTGACGCGGAGGTGAATTACGGGGGCTGGTGAGGTGCGTGTGGCGAGGAACGTACGATCGATGACCGTGCAAGGTTCGGAGAACTCTTCCCGTCGTGGCCGTCGCTCCTTCACCATGGGCGGCATGCCTCTAAGCGACATGCCGTGGTGGCGCTGGCGCAGCAATGTGCGCTCGGCGCTGCACATGCTCTCCGACCCGGTGTTCCAGCGGGACGTCTGGCTGGCCGGCGTGGACGGGTACGGCGACGTCACCGACGCCGTGTACCGGCTGGTGGAGGACACCTGGCTGGACAACTGGTCCGCCGAGAAGTACGTCGGCACGATCTTCCGGGACTCGCAGGAGGCGGCGCTCGTCGACACCGCCGTACTGCGGGTGCTGCGGATCATGCACCAGGTCGGCCCGGACGCGCCGGTCGCCGCCTACCTCGAGCACGAGGGCTGGCCGGAGGCGGTGCGGGCGGCGCGGGACGCGCACCTTCGCCTCGCGGCGAGCGACGGCGACGATCCGGACACGCCACCGAAGACCCTGGAAGTGCTGCGGATCATGACGAGGACCGCGTAGAAGGACTCATGGGCGTGTCCCGCCCTGCGGGACGACTGCCCACGGCGGGGCGGCCGTATGGGAACCTGTAGTGCATGAATGAGCAGTCCGCGCCCGCCGCCGCACCGGCCGCCCAGTACGTCCTCACCCTCTCCTGCCCGGACAAGCAGGGCATCGTGCACGCCGTGTCCAGCTATCTGTTCATGACCGGCTGCAACATCGAGGACAGCCAGCAGTTCGGCGACCACGACACCGGTCTGTTCTTCATGCGCGTCCACTTCTCGGCCGAAGCGCCGGTGACGGTGGAGAAGCTGCGGGCGAGCTTCGCGGCGATCGGCGACTCGTTCCACATGGACTGGCAGATCAACCGGGCCGACGCGAAGATGCGCATCGTGCTCATGGTCAGCAAGTTCGGGCACTGCCTGAACGACCTGCTCTTCCGGGCCCGGATCGGCGCGCTGCCCGTGGAGATCGTGGGTGTGGTGTCCAATCACACGGACTTCCAGGAGCTGGTGGGCTCCTACAACATCCCCTTCCATCACATCCCCGTGACGAGGGACAACAAGGCGGAGGCCGAGGGCCGGCTGCTGGAGATCGTCCGCGAGGAGGGCGTCGAGCTGGTCGTCCTCGCCCGCTACATGCAGGTCCTGTCGGACGACCTGTGCAAGCAGCTCAGCGGCCGGATCATCAACATCCACCACTCCTTCCTGCCGAGTTTCAAGGGCGCCAAGCCGTACCACCAGGCAC
Source organism: Streptomyces sp. NPDC020192 (assembly GCF_044388685.1). Taxonomy (NCBI): domain Bacteria; kingdom Bacillati; phylum Actinomycetota; class Actinomycetes; order Kitasatosporales; family Streptomycetaceae; genus Streptomyces; species Streptomyces sp. NPDC020192. The sequence continues at coordinate 240,704 of NZ_JBIRXG010000012.1, forward strand.
ACGCGCGTGGCGTGAAGCTGATCGGCGCGACCGCCCACTATGTGACGGCCGACCTCGACGAGGGGCCGATCATCGAGCAGGAGGTCGAGCGGGTGGCACACGATGTCACCCCTGACCAGCTGGTGGCCGTCGGGCGGGATGTGGAGTGCCAGGCGCTGGCGCGGGCCGTCAAGTGGCATGCCGAGCGGCGGATTCTGCTCAACGGGCGGCGGACGGTCGTGTTCGCCTGAGGGCTCGGGGCGCCGTATTCACTCGGAGATGGTGAAGTAGCCCGCGAACGCCGGGACGATCTCCGTCTCGCTGACCACACCGTCGCCGTCCGTGTCGAGGGCGGCGGCGGTCGTCGTGGCCACGGCGTCCGGTACGTGCAGTACCCGCAGGACTCGAGCGGTGTCGGCGACCGTGATGCGGCCGTCGGCGTCCGTGTCCGCCACCGCCAGGGCCGCGTGCAGGAAGGGGCGGGCGATCTCGGCGAAGCGGGCGGGGTTGTCGCGCAGGCGCTTGACCGCGCCGGTGACGAACTCCTCGCGGGTGATGCGCTGGTCGCCGTCACGGTCCGCGATGCCGGCCATGCCCTGCCAGAACGCCTCCGCGCCGGCGTACAGCGCCTGCCCCTTGTCGGAGCGGGCGGGCACGGCGAACTCGGTGAGCAGCGCCTTGGCCGCCGTACTGAAGTCCTCGCGGTCGATCCAGCCGTTGCCGTCCTGGTCGAAGCCGGCGAAGCGGGCGGCGATCCTGCGTTCGTACTCGGTGCTGGGCATGTCTGTTCGGGCCGCCTTACGTGTGCGTGGGTCGTGCACGGTCGATCTCGCACGGAGCGTACGACGTCGGGTGGCCGCGAGGTGGCGGGAAACCGGCGGTTGTGCCAAGACCGGGGGAATTCCGGGACAGACGTGTGGGCTTGTCGCGAAGACCGCGGCGACCGCGGCGAGCGCGGCGAGGGCCATGGCGGGGCCTCAGGCCGACAGCGGGTCCGTCTCGTCGGCCGTGGCGGCGTCGAGGTCGGGACGGACGTCGAACAGTCGGCGTACGCCGAGCGCGCCGAGGACCCGGTTGACATGGGAGCCGTCGACGGCGCCCCGGTCCGGCAGGATCAGTCGCAGCCGGCCCTGACAGGAGCGGATCAGCCGGCGGGCGGCGATGAGGACGCCGACCCCGCTGGAGTCGCAGAAGAACACCTCGGAGAGGTCCACGACGAGGCTGTGGTGCCCGTCGGCGACGGCGTCGTGCACCCGCTGGCGCAGCACCGGTGAAGTCATCAGGTCCAGTTCGCCGGACACCCGCAGGACGGCCCACTCGCCCTGTTCGACGCCGGTCACGTTGATTGTCACGGCCATGCCCCTCCGCTCGCCGGAACTCTCGGAATCGCGGGAGCCGCCTGGAAGCGGAAGCGGCTCCTACGCTTGCTTCCGCGCGGCTGCCCAGCGGCGGTTCCCTGAAACGTCGTGCAGCAAACCGGACGTGATCGACAAGGGGCTTGTTTCGGTCACTATCGATCGAGTTCGATCGGAGATGCGTCAGAGATGCCCGCTTCTCGCGTGAAGGTTGTGTGAAGAGGGCACTATCACCAGCGATACCTCGAGGGGCGTGCATTGTCAGGAAGGGGCGTGCGCTGTCAGAGGTGCCGACTACATTCGAGGAGACGGTGCAGACACGCTGGACGGGCCGGAGCACGGGTGAGGGGAGGGGACCGCATGGCCAAGAAGGACGTACCACCCCGCTGGGACCGCACGATGCAGCAGCGGCTCGCCCGCGGTGAGGCGGCCGCCCTGGGCGAGCTGTACGACAGATTCGCCTCGCTCGTGCACAACCTCGCCCATCGCGTCCTCGGCGACGAGAAGGCCGCCGACACCGTCACCCGCGAGGTCTTCGCCCACGTCTGGGAGCACCCCGAGAGCTACGACCCCCAACAGGGCCCGCTGCGCTCCTGGGTGGCCGGCGTGACCCACCGGCTCGCGGTGCAGCGGCTGCGCGACAGCGAGACCGCCGCGCTGCCCCGGGAGGCCGGCGCCGCCCCGGAGGAAACGGCGGAGCTGGAGCGCAAGGTGCGCCGCGCCTCGGTCGCCGCCCGCGCCGACTTCATCGTCCACTCCATGCCCGCCCCCCTGCGCGCCGCGCTCGAACTGGCCTACTTCCAGCGCCGCGACTACCGCCAGACCGCCGTCGACCTCGGCGTCACCGAGGACGAGGCCCGCCGCCGGCTCCGCCTCGGCCTGCAACTGCTCTCCACCGCCTACGACGCCGGAATGCCTCCGGGACACGGGGGTGCGGTGTGAGCGGAGCGGACCGGTTCGAGGCGCACGACGAGCACGAGGGGTGCGACGACCACGAGGGGTACGGCGATGACGGCGGCCCGGATGAGAAGCCCGACCGGGAACGCCCTCGTCAGGATGATGGTTGCGGCTCCGGACAGGTGCCGTCCGGCTCCGGTGGGCCCGTGCCGGACCGGCCGCGCACACCGACGCCCCGCGCCACCGTGGAGGACGGCGGACACCCGCTGCCCGACCTCGCCGACCTGGGGGAGCTCGCGCCCGTGCCGCTCGACCTGCCGCACGACGTCCTGAAGTCGCTCCTCGGCGCCTGGGCGCTGGCCGCCTGCTCGGCGGCCGAGACGGCGGCCGTCGAGGACCACCTGGGCTCCTGCGGCAGCTGCGCCGACGAGGCCCGCCGGCTGCGTGAGGCGGTCGGCCTGCTGCACCAGCCGGAGAGCCTCGACCTGGACCCGGGGCTGCGCACCCGCGTCCTGGAGGCCTGCCTGGACCGCCGGCCGCCGCGCATCCCGCTGCCGTCCTGGGCGGCGCCGTACGACGCCGAGGCCGCGCGGCTGGATGCCCTGCTGCAGGACTTCGGGGACGCCGAGTGGCACGCGCCGGTACGGCTGCGCTGGTTCGCGGGCGACGAGCCGACAAGCCGTCGTACGACCGTGGCCGGTGTGATCGCCCACCTGCTGTCGGTGGACGGAATGGTCGCGCTCACGCTCGGCCTGGAGGACCCGCTGGCCGAGATCACCGGCGCGCAGGGCGCCGACGCGACCGGCCCGGCGGAACGCACCGAGGCGTTCTGGCGGACCTCCCACTTCCCGCCGACCCGCTCGGTGCGCGGACCCTGGCGGGAGCAGAGCCACAGCCTGGTGCGCACGGTGGCCTTCACGGACAGCCACGCGGGCGGACTCCCGGTGTCCTACGGCGACTTCTCCCTCCCGCTGCACGACGCCATGCTGGACCGCGCCTTCGAGTGCTGGGTGCACGCCGAGGACATCGCGGAGGCGGTCGACTATCCCTACGAGCCGCCCGCCCCGCGCCACCTGAACAAGATGATCGACCTCGCGGCCCGCATGCTCCCGGCCGTACTCGCCGAACGCCGCCGCGCGGGCCGCTCCGCACCCGGCGAGACCCCGCACCTGGTCGCGGCGGGCACACCCGGCCGCAGCCTCCGCCTGGAGATCGAGGGCGCGGCGGGCGGCGAGTGGTTCATCCCGCTGGACTCCCCGGCGGCGGTGGGCTCGGCGGAGTTCGAGGTGGCCCATGTCGCCCTGGACGGCGTGGAGTTCTGCCGCCTCGCCGCCGGCCACATCCCCCCGGAGGAAGCGGCCGCCGGCCAGCACGGCGACCGCCAGGCGATCAAGGATGTGCTGTTCGCCACGGCGGGGTTGAGCCGGATGTGAGCTTGCCCCCTTCCGGGGAGCCTCCGAACTGCGGAGCCACGACATGCGCGTTGCTCCCCCACGCAGGGGGTGGGGCATGAGTGTGGCACCGGAGGTTGATGCCGTTCGGCGGGGTGCCCCCGCATCCGGGACTCCGCGCGCCGCTGTCCGCTGCCGGGCGGTCGCCTACGCCCCGGGTATGTCGATGATCGTGCTCGGCGAGTGCCGGGCGAACTCTTCGGGTTCGGCGCTGCGTTGGCTGCACGATCGGGCGGCGAGGCTTACGAGACGGTCGGTCGCCGGGTTGGGCCAGCCCGTGCGCGCCTGGCTGCGCGACGCCGGAGAGCTGGAGCGGGCGCTTGCCCTTGTGGCGGCCGGGAAGTCCTACGTCTCCACAGCTGTGGACACGTGGGGCATGCGGTACGCCTTCACCGCGGAGCCGGTCGGCGGTGCCGTGGAGCCGCTGGTGTACCGGTGGGAGGGGGCGGAGTGGCGGCGGAGGACGTAGCACCAGTTCCTCGGACGCTCGCCTCCATCGCCAGCGGCATCTGGCGCCACCTCAGCGTGCACCGGAGCCGGCACGGGCGACCACCGGTACCGGCTCTGGATACGGCTTGGCCGCGAGGCCGTGCGCTTTCCGGAAGGACGAAATTGTGACCCACGCCAGCCTGGGGTTGACGGTAAATTCGGAGCGCACCTGCGCCAGCCGTGACAGACAGCCATCGCCAGCACCAAAGGAAAGGCGCTCCACCGCCTCCTGCACCAAAGAGTCGTTGAACATGCCGATCAACGTCGAGCAGAAGTAGATGTAGGCGGCCACCTCCAGGCTGAGGTGGTTCAGCTCTTCGTGAGCGGATCGCACAGCATCAGGATCACTCGCAGACGAGGAAATCCCGCCCGCAATGCGATCCACCTCGTCCAGCAAGGAATCGGAAGTTGGTTCCGGCACACGGTCCAGGGCCTCGTGGAGGGTGCAGATGAAAAGGCCGACATTGGGTTCGAAGTCGATGCGTTGTGCGGCGACTTCCATCGCATGGATCTTCCGTGCCAGGTCGGCCCGCACCATGGCCCGGGTCAGCGCCTCCAGCGTGCGACCGGATTCTTGCTTTCCTTTGGCGAGCGAGACCAGGTCCCGAGCCGCGCGTATGAGGTCTCGCGGTAGCCCTCCGGAGATGACGTGACAGAGGCAGAGGAAAGCCTCGGGCATTCCGATGACGCGGCGCCGCATCAGAATTCGCGACATGGACAGGTCGGCCGGACGCAGATCTACCACGGTGTCCAAGGATGAGTCGAATGCGTCACGAACAGGTAGTCCGCGTCGCTCGAACGAGCTCATCGCATTGTTCGAGACGGATATCAGGTAGAAGCAGTCCTCCCGCCCGAAGATACCCTTGATGTCATTGATGAACTGGTAAACCTGGTCGTCCGAGTCAATCTTGTCCAGCTCATCGATGCCGATGAATATTTTCCGGTTGACTGCCAGTGTCCTCAGGAAGTCGTTCAGGCGTGCCACGATTTCCGGGAATGCCATGGGCTTCTCCGTCATCGTCGTGTTCGCGGAAACTCCCGCCTCGAGCCCGACCGGGATCTTGACCCCCGTGGACCAGGTGCGGGACACCGATTGCTGGTATGCCAGCCCGCGGAGCAGTGCCGAAGCCTCGGCCACGTCCTTGCCGTGCACTGCCGCGATCCTGCTGAACTCGTCCGCCCCTCGCCGATGCCTCCCGCGGTGGATCGTCCAGAACACCGAACCCAGGCAGGAAGCGAAGATCAAAATGATGGCCGGAGCGAGGTTGGCCGGTGGTTTCCAGCCGATGACGGAGGTGATCAGCAGGAAGACACCCCAGCAACCTGCGAATGTGAGGGCGGTCAGAATACCAAGGTCGAGAGGTGTGTAAGCGGCAGGACCTTCTTCGTCATCTCGGCGGGGATTCTGTGACAGAATATTCTCGGGCGCGACAGCGCCGCACACCCTGGAAAAGAGCAGTAGGACGAACTCCCGCGCATCGTATTTGACCGGTGCCGGGACCAGGACCCGGACCGGCGGATTCTCGGTCAGGTACTCCGCGACAGGGGCATGCTCCTTGGAGCAGAAGTGTCGCAGCAACGTGGTCTTTCCGACGCCGCGTGGTCCCGATATACCGATGCTGCCGCCGGGCATCGTAGAGATCAACTGATCGATCTCATACACGGCCGGCACGGCGATGAGGAACTGTGGATCCTCAAGCTCCGCCAGTCCTTTTGGGTCGCTGATGTCAAGAGTCAGGGAATACGAGGGCTTTCGGCGGTTGATCTCCTCGCGCAGTAGCCCGGACACTGCTCGCGTTCGGAGGGTGAATCGCCACTCGTCCCATGCGGTCTCGCGATTCTTCATCAGCACGCTGTACCGAGAGGTCTCGGCGGCCGGGATGTTCTCGCGTCGCGAACCATGGACCTTTCTGTATACAGCACGTCCTGGGATGAAAAATACGGCAATGAGGATAAGAATTCCGGAGATTTTCCAGATAGGCCCGCCGAGGCCAAGGGCAACGATAGCGGCAGTCAAACTGATCGCAATCCCGCCGAGCGAGCGCAGAAATAGGAGGATCTTTCTGGGTGTCACCCGCCGGGCCTCCGCGGCAAACATTTTTTGCATGGCCTCGGCGTGCTGCTCAAAATCCTGCAGACGGCTGAATTCTGCTGAGTAAGCCGACTCCAGATCTTCTCGCCGTTTCTTTATTTCCTTCTTTAGCTCATCGGCGGAAACCCCGGCCTCGCGCATCCCTGAGACGATTTCCGGCTCCGCCAGGACATCGGAGATCGCGCTGTCGATCTCCTCCTGCTGTACTTCTTCCCAGTCCATTACCGCTCACCTGCCGTCAGACGGCGGCTCCCCGCTGAGTGATACTTCCAGACTGGCCCGGCCAACGATTCCCCGCCACATGGGCTGGGACTGTTGGCCGGTGCCGGGGAACGACAGGCCCGAGGTTCAGGCGGCGCGGCCGGAAGGGGCGAGCGGCACAGGTGCCGGATGCTGATCGTTCCGCCATCCCGCCACAGAAGTAGCCCGAGCTGCGAGCCGCTGCGGTCGGCCGCACGCTGATCCCATGGAGCGTTCGCTGGGTGCGGGCCGTGCGCTCCAAGACGTGAGTCACCCGTGTCACGATCAGCAGGGAGCCAGTTGGTGTAACCACATGAGACACGTTCTTCGACAGGACTGGTTTCGACGGCCAGCGGGACTGTTGCTGGCCGCCGCATGCCTGGCGCTCGCTGCCTGGGCTGTCTTCTCCTTGGCCAGCAGCCACAAGACGGACGTATCCACAGTGGTGGGCTTGGCGGCCGGCCTTCTCGCGGTGGCCGGCGCGGCGGGGCGACTGCTCAAGCCTCCGGATGTGGATCTGACTCAGGCAGCCGGGAACCTGGCCGTGGCGGTACAGGCCGGTGAACTGGCGCAGCGCACCCAGCTGCTGGGCGGCGACAACGAGCCCATCGACGTGGCCTTCATGCTCCGCGCAGCACCGTCCCGGGTCGCTGCCGGTGCTGCCGGTACGGGAACCCTGCGCGAGATCACCGACTACTACCGCCGCCTTCAGCCGCAGCGGCTGATCATCACCGGAGCCGCCGGGGCGGGCAAGACCGTCCTGGCGGTCGAGCTCATGCTGGGCCTGCTCGAACAGCGGAAATCCGACGAGCCGGTGCCTGTGCGCCTGCCCCTGGCCGGCTGGGACACCACCCAACCGCTCGACGACTGGCTGACCCACGAGCTGGCGGACATTTACCAGCTCAGCACAGCAACCGCCAGGCGTCTGGTGGACCAGCGGCGTGTCCTGCCCGTCCTGGACGGCTTGGACGAAATGGACCCGCAGGGCAGCCCAGCCGGCTCTTCACGTGCCGCCGACGCCCTGGCGGCCCTGAACCGGTACCAGGCCGGTCGCCAGAAGGCGGCCCTCGTGCTGACCTGCCGCACCACCACCTACGACACGCTGGCGGCCAGCACCCGCCTGCTGGATGCCGCCCGCGTCGAAGTGGAACCTGTCACCGCCGACCAGGCACAAGCCTTCGTGACCGCTCGGGTGCTCGACCCCCAGCCGTGGCAGCCAGTCATCGACCACGCCCAAGGCAGCCCGCACGGAGCAGTCGCACAGGTGCTGTCCACCCCCTGGCTACTCACCCTGGCCGTGACCGTGTACGAAGCCGAGGGCGACCCCACCGAACTGCTCCGATTCACCGACCTCGAGACCCTGCGCGACCATCTGCTGGACTGCTTTGTGCCGGCCGCCACCGAACTGCACGCCAGGGCGGGCAACCGTGCCCATCATCCCGAACAGGTCGAGCGCTGGCTGAGGATCCTCGCTCGTTACCTCAACGACAACATCCGCGCCCCTCGCACGGTCGGGGGCCAACTGCTGCCCGGCACCGATCTCGTCCTGCACCGCCTCTGGCCCCTCGCCGGAACCCGCGCCCTCATGGTCGAAGCGGCCATCAACGGCACCGCCGGGATTCTCGTCGTCACCTGGATGGTCCATTCCACGTTCATGGCCACAAGCGCCGTCCTCGCGCTCCTGGCCATCAGCTGGATCGCCGTGGCGATCACGACGGCTTGGCCTGCACCGAAGGGCGTCGATCCAGGCCGTCTCCGCACGCCCGCCGGACGCCGCGCAGCTATGGGACCCCTCGCCGTAGGTCTTGTCGTGGGGCTTGCCCTGTCGCTGGCAGTTGCCCTGACACTGGCAACCGATCCGACGCTTCCCTTCGCATCGGCCCTGCTCACCGTCACGCTGCCCCAGTTTCTGCCGATCGGCCTGATCGCCGGGCTTGCCTTCGGACTTCGCCTCAACCTGGAGACCGCAGCACCTGGTGGCAGGAAACCGGGTCCGACTGACCTCGTCCGCGCCGACCTACGCGCGGGACTGTCGGTGGGCTTCCTTGCCGGGATCGCCGGAGCCCTTGCAGTGGACATCGCCGAAATCGCCGCAGGCCATTTCGAAGCCACCGTCCACTACTGGATCCAGAGCTTGGTACCTGAAGCACTGCTTGACGGGGGCATCCTGGCTGTCCTCTTCGGGCTCATCTGGGCCGGTGCCTGGCGCCGCTACCTCGCGACCCTGCTCTGCACACGCGGACGCCTGCCGTGGCGCCTCGGCCGCTTCCTCGCCTGGGCCTACGACGCAGGGCTGCTCCGAATCGCCGGTGTCGCGTACCAGTTCCGACACCGCGAACTGCAAGACCATCTCGCAGAACGCCAGAGAGCGGACGGCAGCAACAGCCCTGAATGAGTAGGGCAGCCATAGCCGGAGGCCCTGGGGAGCGGCGCGGTCTGGCCGGGGCCTGTCCGGCGGATCATGCCGGACAGGCCCGTGGTCCCGTGGAGGCTCAGTGCTTGAGCGTGAAGGTGAAGTCGCCGGAGAGCTTGCCGCTCAGCCAGACTGCCGAAACGAGCTTCCCCTCCGTGATCAGTCGCTCGACCTCGGCCCGCGAAAGGCCGCAACCGTCGGCGATCAGTCGCACCGGCCGGACAGGGATCCGCGCCGCAAAGCGGACCGAGACGTCGATCACCTCGTGGTCCAGGTGATCCGATTCGCCGGTGTCGAGGCGCCAGGCGTTGTCCCAGTCGAGGGCGATGCGATTACGGCACTGCACGACCGGATCCTGGAGCAGCTCAGCTGCCAGGCCAGGGTCGTTGTCATGCATCCGGTCCAGCAGCTCCGGTCGTACGGAGCGCACGTTCATCCGCTCGAAGACCGTGAGCTTTACCGTGTCCCCGCAAGCCGTACAGAGCACGAGGAGCCAGGCGTCAAGGAGCTTGTGGTTGCGTTGACGCGAAATTTGCCGTTTGCCCGGAAGCGCTCGGACGCGCACGCGTGGCAACGGTGGAGAACGGTGGGCAGGCAGGTGGGCATGACTTGGCTCGGCAGCACGGTGGGGCAGTACAGCGGCGCCGATCCACTGGTTTTCGAGCGCCTCACCGCCAGGTTCCACTCACAGGGAGGTTCCCCGGCATGACTACCAAGTACGACGTCAAGCGCGAGTTCAAGAAGTGCTACGCGCCCAAGAACACCGACTGGGAGCTCGTCGACATCCCCGAGCTCCGCTTCCTCGCCATCGACGGGCACGGCGACCCGAACACCACCGCCGCGTACCGCCACGCGGTCGAGGCGCTCTACGCGGTGGCCTATACCGCCAAGTTCGCGAGCAAAGGCAGCCTCGGCAAGGACTTCGTCGTGGGCCCACTCGAGGGACTGTGGTGGGCGGACGACATGAACGACTTCCTGGCCAGGCTCAAGGACAACTGGCGATGGAGACTGCTCATCAACATCCCCGACTGGATCACTGGCGGCGCGATCGAAGACGCCAAGCAAACCGCCCTGACCAAGAAGAACCTTCCGGCCATTCCGGACGTTCGGTCAGAGACGCTGCACGAGGGCACCAGCGTCCAGGTCCTCCACATCGGCCCCTACGACGACGAGACACCGATCCTGACCAGGCTGCACCACGACTACCTCCCCGCCAACAACTTGCGGGAGGCGGGGTTGCACCACGAGATCTACCTCAGCGACCCACGCAGGACTGACCCCGCCAAGCTCAGGACGATTCTGCGGCAACCCGTAGAAGCGCAATCCGGGTGAGAGACGTCGGCTTGAGTCGTGATCACATGGCAGGAAAAGGGTTGAGGGAATGATGATCAAGCTGGTAGCTTCCAGTGGACCGTGAAACCGCCCGAGGAGGTGAGACCCGTGAACGCTGTATCGACGTGGGTGCTCCCCCTTTCCCTCACGGTGGGCGATTGACGTAGGTGTCGCCGGGAGAGCCTCGATCACCAGGCACTTCCGAAAGGCAACACCTCATGCACTCTCTGCAGTTCACCGCCGAGTCGTCCGCCAACGGGATGGTCGAGCGCGACTTCACCGTGGGCGAGGTCCCCGGTGTCCTCTGGTCGCCCGCATCCGGCGCGGCTGATCGCGCGCCCCTGATCCTGATGGGCCACGGCGGCGGCAACCACAAGAAGCACCCCGCGATGACGGGCCGCGCCCAGCTCCTCGTGAACGGCTGCGGCTTCCACGTCGCCGTCATCGACGCGCCCGGTCACGGCGACCGGCCGCGCACGGCACACGACGAGGCGGAAATCGCCGAGCTGTTCCGGGCGCGCGCGGCCGGCGAGCCGGAAGGCCCGATCGTCGTCCGCTACAACGACCACCTGGCGGAACTCGCCGTGCCCGAGTACCAGGCCACCCTGGACGCCCTCCAGCAACTTCCGGAGATCGGCACTGACGGGCTGGTCGGCTACTGGGGCATCAACATGGGCACCGCGATCGGAATACCGTTCGTGGCGATCGAACCCAGGATCACGGCCGCGGTCTTCGGTCAGCACTGGCCCGACGTCCTGGCCGAGAAGGCGAAGCAGATCACCATCCCGGTCGAGTTCGACCTGCAGTGGGACGACGAGCACATCTCGCGCGAGGAGGGTCTCGCGCTGTTCGACGCCTTCGCCTCGAAGGAGAAGTCCCTGCACGTGAACTCGGGCAGGCACAAGGAACTGCCCCGGTTCGAGGCCGACAGCGCGGTCCGCTTCTTCGCCCGGCACCTCGGCCGAGCGGTCAGCGCGTCGGCCTGATCACCGACAAGGTCGACGGCGCCAGAAGGGGTGCCCAGCTTCGGGGCACCCCTTGCCGGCATGGCGCCTATCGACAGTCTGCCTCGTCCACGATCAGGCCGACGCACTCACCGAGCGCCATGTACAACGGCGATACGAAGGCGGCGAGTTCGGCGTCGGAGGCGTTGCCCGCGTCCAGTACGGCGCCTACGACGGCGAGCAGTACGGCGGCGGACTCGAGGGCGTGAACGTCGGCCAGTGCTTCGAGGCGGCCGCCGGGCCGCGTGACCGCGTAGGCCTCTTTGCCGGTGGCCGGGTCGATGCCGAGGCTGCGCAGACGCGGCGCGCTCATACGGCGACCTCCAGCGGGACGGCGTAGTCCTGGCCCATGGTCGCCAGTACGGCTGCCCGTCGCCGTTCGCGTTGAAGACGCCGCCGGTCGAGTTCATCGCGTTCGCGTTCCCAGAGGACGACGTACGGCCGGACGAGGGGCTGGCCGTCGGCGAGGACGACGGGCAGGGGCGGCTTGACGGGCCTGGGCGGCAGGGTCGGGCTGGTCGGAGTACGTGCCGGGGTGGCGCGATGGGTGCCCCTTGGGGGCAGGAAGAGACGCAGGATCGCGGTCAGTAGGCTGCGCACAGGTCGACTCCAGTTCAGTCGGCTCAGGCCCTGGCGAGGAAGTAGCCGCTTCCCGCTGGGGCCGATCTCTTTCGTGGAAGCAGGCTAGCGTAGATAACCGTGGATAACTACGGATGTGTGGAAAGCCATGGTCACCCAGGCTGAAGGTCATGGACCTTGACCGCACGCGCCCGCTCTGGCGGCAGATCGCAGCGGAGATCATCCGACGTATCACGGACGGCACGTATCCCCCGGGCAGTCGTGTGCCGTCCACTCTGGAGATCGCCCAGGAGTTCGGCGTGGTCAACGCGACTGCGGCGAAGGCCATGCGGTACGTGCGGGAGCAGGGCTGGACGCGTGGCGAGGTCGGGCTGGGAACTTTCGTCTCCGACCCTCTGCCACCCGCAGCCGAAGAGACGTCGACTTCCTGAATCAAAGGCAGCTCAGGGCCTTGCCCACCTCGCGAATGGTGGGCCTGGACTCAGGAGCCGGGCTGAGCATGGCGTCGATCAGTTCGCCCATCTCGCCAGGCACCTTCACGGGCCGACGCTTGCCGCTCGCCACGGCCCTTCTCTGTGAGGCCCGTGAACATCTCTGCGGGGATCCGGTACAGCACACACTGGCGAAGCGGCCCTTCCGGCACGCTCGAATCCTCGAAGTCGTCGACCGGGTCTCGGGTCATGCCTATCCGGCGCATCACTGCCTGGGAGCGAAGGTTGCGGACGGTCGTCGACGCTACGACTTCCGGCAGCCCGATGATCTCGAAGCCGAAGGCCAGGCAGGCCAGGGCGGCCTCACTGGCGTAGCCGTGACCCCACGCCGAACGCTTCAACCGCCACCCGATATCCACCCCGGCGAACGGCATGTCCTCGCCCACCTCGTCCAAGCCGGCGCGGCCGATGAACTCGCCGGTCTCCCGCACTTCGAGCGCCCACCAGCCGAAACCTCGCTCGTCGAACACGGCCTGCATGGATGCCACCACGGCATCACTTTGCTCCCGCGTCAGCAGGCCCCCCAGGTGCTCTCGGACCTCGGGATCGGCGTTCATCGCCGCCCACGGTTCGAGGTCCGACTCCCGCCACCGGCGAAGCAGGAGACGATCGGTACGCAGCTCGGGCATGCCACCCAGCTAACGCGATCACGATCAGCGTGTCGATCGGTTATCGAGCCCTACGACGCTCGCCAGAGCCAGACTCACTGAGCAGATGGACGCGCTGCTCGGCGATGAGCTCGGCCACCCGCTCCAGTCCGTCGGCCGTGACGAGGTCCGCGACGACGCACTCGTGGCCCGGGTCGACCTCGGCCGTCAGCGGGTGGAGCCGCTCCTCGTGGCTGGCCACCGCGATGACGCGGTAGCCCTCGCCCGCCAGCCGGCGGGCGAGCTCGCGCCCGACCCGGCGCTCGCTCCGGTTCCAGCTCTGTGCGGTGGACATCAACGCGCCGCGGGCCGGGTCGCAGGCTGCAAGCGGAACGAGATGGCCTCGAACAGCGGCTTGCGCTGGGTCTTTTGGACGGCGGCGATCCGCCACTGCCCGTCGCTCTCGCGGACGACCGCGTAGGTGGCAAACTTGCCCAGCCGCTTGGGCCGGCCGCTGCCCTTGTGGACGTCTCCACGGGCGACGACGACGGCCGTGTCCGGCCCGTAGAAGCGGTGACTCTCGATCTCCAGGGTCAGTGCGGTGCCCTTCAGGAAGCCGTCGAACAGGGCCTGGTGGGCGCGCCCGATTTCGGCGCCTCCGTGGTAGACGGTGCCGACGTACGTGACGTCGGTGGCGTCCTCGGTGAACTGCTCGCCGTACGTGGTGCCGTCGCCATTGCCCCACGCGGTGCAGGTGCGCTCAAGCAGGTCGCGGATCGCGGTGGTGTCGGCCTCGCGGGCGGTGCGGTCCTCGGACATGGTGTTCCTCCCCCGGCATGGTAACTTCTTTGAAGAAGTTACTGCTTTGAAGATTTCTCTTCTTCGAGGAAGAGATTAGGGAAGGGGGAAGCCCGTGTCAACGCCCTCCACGCGATCCGACGCGAGCGAGGTCTACCGGCGGTACCTGAGCGCGGTGATGCTGCACGGCCATGCGAGCGCCAAGGCCTGCGGGCTCGGCGCCACCGACCTGTACGCGCTGAACATCCTTCAGCTGGCCGGGCCGATGACCCCTGGCGAAGTGTCCGCGCGCACCGGCCTGACCACCGGTCCGACCACACGCCTGATCGACCGGCTGGAGCAGGCCGGCTACGTGCGCCGGGCGCCTGACCCCGGAGACCGGCGCAAGGTGATCGTCGAACCGGTCGGCCGGCCCGCCGACCTCGACCGGGTGATGGCCCCCGCGCGGCAGCGGATCGGCGAGATCCTGAGCGGCTACTCGGGCGAGCAGCTCGACACCCTCCTCGACTACTTCGCCCGCGCGGCCGAGGCGTACCAGGAGACGGCCAAGCAACTGCGGACCGAAGACGACCCGGCCGGCTAACCGATTCCGCTGGCCGGTACGCCGTACCCGCTCCGTCCCAAGTGGACGGGGCCGAGGTGGGTTGCCCGAGCGCCTAAGGCAACGGTCGGGAAAACCGCTCCCGCAGCTTGTACTTCAGCACCTTCCGCAGGGTGTCGTTGCGTGGCAGCTCCTCCACCACGTCCAGGCGTTCCGGCAGCTTGTGCACGGAGAGGCCGGCAGTCCGCAGGTACGTGACGACGTCCGGCAAGGTCAACTCCTCGGCCCCCGGCGGCTGTTCCACCACCGCACACACCAGCTCCCCCCGCTCCGCGTCCGGCAGGCCGATCACCGCCACGTCGGCGACCGCCGGATGCGCGGCCAGCAGGTCCTCGATCTCCTTGGCCGAGATGTTCTCCCCTTTGCGGATGATCACGTCCTTCAGCCGGCCGGTGAGGACCAGGTGGCCCGAGTCCGTGACATGGCCCAGGTCGCCCGTGCGGAGGAAGCCGTCGGCGTCGAAGGCGGCGGCCGTCTGGGCGGGGTCCAGATAGCCCTGGCAGACGGCCTCGCCGCGCAGTCGCACCTCGCCGTCGACGATCCGGATCTCCATGCCCGCCGGAGGGCGGCCCTCGGTCGTCGCCAGGTTCTCGGCCGTGTCCTCCGGGTCGCCCATGGTGATCATCGGGACCTCCGTCATGCCGTAACCGTGCGTCAGCTGGACGCCCATCTCGCGGACGACGCAGTGGTAGACCTCCGGGGGTTTGGGGGCGCCGCCGCCCGCGAGGAGGCGTAGGGAGGGGATCACCTTCGCGCCCGGCTGCTTGCGCTGCTCGGTCAGGAACATTGAGTAGAACGCCGTCGAACCGCCGGCCACCGTCACCCCGTGCCGCCGGTACTCCTCCAGTGCGTCCGGCAGGGCGAACTGCTCGAACATCACCGCCGGGAAGCCGTACAACAGCAGCATCACCGTGTAGTCGGGGCCGGCTATGTGCGCGTACGGGAACGCCATCGAGCCCACGTCGTCCGCCGTGAGCCGCAGCGCGTGCGCCAGGCAGGAGCCGCCCGCGATCAGGGAACGGTCGGTGTGCAGGACGCCCTTGGGATCGGAGGTGGTGCCCGAGGTCCAGTAGATCCAGCGGACCGAGGTGCCCTCGGAGGGGGGAGCGGGGAGCGTCGACGGGTCGCCGTCCGGCAAGGAGTCGTCGTCGTACGCCTCGAAGACGCCCTTCGCGCCCAGCCGACGCGCCATCTCCGAGTGGTCGTGGCCCCGCCACACCCCCGGCACCGCGAAGAACTCCGCCTTCGACTCGCGCAGTGCGAAGCCGACCTCCCGGTCCCGGTAGAAGGGGATGACCGGGGACTGTACGGCGCCCAGGCGGGCCAGCGCGAAGGACAGCAGGGCGGTCTCGATGCGGGTGGGCAGCTGCCAGGCGACCACCGTGCCGGGGCGCACCCCCATGTCGTACAGGCCCGCCGCGACCCGCTCCGCGCGCGTACGCAGTGCGCCGAAGGTCAGGCGGCGGTCGCCCTGGAGAAGGACGGGCCGGTCGGGGGTGAGGCGGGCCCGGCGGACCACCAGGTCCCACAGCGTCGGTGCGGAACTCAGAGCGTGCGGGGTCTCGTTCATGTCGCCCCCTGCTTGGCTGACGTCACGTCAGATGCCATGCTATCTGACGGACCATCAGATAAGTACGGTCCGGTGGAGGAGAACGCGGAGGGGAAAACATGACCGAACTGCCCCGCATCATCAGCGTCGACGACCACGTGATCGAGCCCGCCCACCTCTTCGAGACCTGGTTGCCGGCCAGGTACCGGGACCGGGGGCCCAAGCCGCTGACCGCCGGGATCGGTGAACTGGCCTACGTCGGCGGGAAGTACCAGATCACCATGGATCCGGCGGGACAGCCGACGGACTGGTGGATCTACGAGGACCTGAAGTTCCCGTACAAGCGCAACATCGCCGCCGTCGGGTTCGACCGGGACGAGATGACGCTGGAGGGGATCACCCGGGAGCAGATGCGGCCCGGGTGCTGGGATCCCGTCGAGCGCCTGAAGGACATGGATCTCAACCACGTCGAGGCCAGCCTCTGCTTCCCGACCTTCCCCCGCTTCTGCGGGCAGACCTTCGCCGAGGCGCACGACAAGGAGGTCGGCCTCGCCTGTGTGCGCGCCTACAACGACTGGATGGTGGAGGAGTGGTGCGGGGGCAGCGGGGGGCGGCTGATCCCGTTGTGTCTCATTCCGCTGTGGGATGTCGAGCTGGCCGTTGCCGAGATCCGGCGGAACGCCGAAAGGGGGGTGCGGGCCGTCACCTTCTCCGAGATCCCCACCCATCTCGGGCTGCCGTCCATCCACTCCGGCTACTGGGACCCGTTCTTCGCCGTGTGCCAGGAGACGGGGACCGTCGTCAACATGCACATCGGCAGCAGCTCGCAGATGCCCGCCGCCTCCCCGGACGCCCCGCCCGCCGTCCAGGCCTCGCTCAGCTTCAACAACGCGATGGCCTCGATGATGGACTACCTCTTCAGCGGGGTCCTGGTCCGCTTCCCGCGCCTGACACTCGCCTATTCCGAAGGGCAGATGGGCTGGGTGCCGTACGCCCTGGAGCGCGCCGACGACGTGTGGGAGGAGCACCGGGCCTGGGGCGGGGTCAGGGATCTCATCCCCGAGCCGCCGTCGACGTACTACTACCGGCAGATCTTCTGCTGCTTCTTCCGTGACCGGCACGGGGTCGCCTCGATCGACGTCGTCGGCCGCGACAACGCCACCTTCGAGACCGACTACCCGCACGTCGACTCGACCTTCCCGCACACCAAAGAGGTCGCGCTCGACCATGTGAAGGGCCTGGACGAGGAGACGGTCTACAAGCTGATGCGGGGCAACGCCATCCGCATGCTCGGACTGGATCTCGACCGGTAATGGACCTGACCTGCACGCCCGAGGAGGAGGAGTTCCGGGTCCGGTTGCGGGAGTGGCTGGCCAAGGTGCTGCCCACCCTCCCGGCCAAGCCCTCGCCCGACGACTGGCCGGGCCGCCGCGCCTACGACCTCGGCTGGCAGCGGACGCTCCACGACGCCGGGTACGCCGACGTCCACTGGGACGCCTCCCCGACCACCCGGCTGATCTTCCTGGAGGAGACCGAGCGCGCGGGGGCGCCCTATGTGGGGGCGAACTTCGTGGGCCTGCTGCACGCCGGCCCGACCATCGCGGCCGAGGGCACCGCCGAGCAGCGGGCGCGCTGGCTGCCGCCGATCCTGCGCGGGGAGGAGGTGTGGTGCCAGGGGTTCAGCGAGCCGGGTGCCGGCTCCGATCTCGCCGCACTGTGCACGCGCGCGCGTAGGGACGGGGATGTCTACGTGGTGAGCGGGTCCAAGATCTGGACCTCGCACGCCGAGGTCGCCGACTGGTGCGAGCTGCTCGTCCGCACCGACCTCGACGCGCCCAGGCACCAGGGCATCACCTGGCTCGCGATGCCCATGGACGCGGACGGCATCACCGTACGGCCGCTGCGTACGCTCGCCGGGTCGGCCGAGTTCGCGGAGGTGTTCCTGGACGAGGTGCGGGTGCCGGTGGCCAACCGGGTGGGCGAGGAGAACGACGGCTGGCGCGTGACCATGGTGACCCTGTCCTTCGAGCGCGGTACGGCCTTCGTCGGCGAGGTGGTGGCCTGTCGGCGCGTGCTGGGTGAACTCGCCCGTGCCGCACGGGAGAACGGCCGCTGGGACGATCCCGTGCTACGGCGCCGGCTCGGGCGGCTGGAGGCGGAGTTCCGGGCGCTGTGGCGACTGACCCAGTGGAACGTGAGCGCGGCGGAGGCGAGCGGGGGTGGCGTGCCGGGCGTCGGCGGCTCCCTCTTCAAGCTCCGCTACTCGCACGCCCGCCAGGACCTGTACGACGCGGCGGCGGACGTACTCGGCCCGGACCGCCTCGACCTGGACCGGCCGTGGGTCCTCGACCGCCTGTCGTCCCTGTCGTACACGATCGCCGCCGGCACCTCGCAGATCCAGCGCACCATCGTGGCCGAGCGGATCCTCGGTCTGCCGAGGGGGAGATGAGGGTGCGTTTTCAACTGACCGATGACCAGCGGGCGTTGCGGGATGGTGTACGAGGGCTGCTGGACCGGCGTTTCGGGCGCGAGGCGTTGCGGGCGGCCGTGGACGCGTCGGGGCGGCTCGACCGGGGGCTGTGGCGGGCGCTCGGTGAGGCGGGGTTCTTCGCGCTGCGGCTGCCCGAGGCGGAGGGCGGGGTCGGGCTGGGGACGGCGGAGGCGGTCCTGGTGTTCGAGGAGGCGGGGCGGGCGCTGGTGCCGGGGCCGCTCGTGGCCACGCACCTCGCGGCCGGCACCGTACCCGGCGCGGCGACGGGGGAGACGGTCGTCGCGGCCGTGGACGGGGAGCTGGTGGAGTGGCTGGCGGGGGCGGACGTCGTGCTCGGGGACGTCTCGGACGCCGTACCGCTGAGGTCGCTGGACCCGCTGACGCCGCTGCACCGGGTGCCTGCCGCCCAGGCCACGGACCCCCTCGCCGTCCTCCTCACCGCCGCCGAACAACTGGGCACGGCCGGGCGTGTGTGCGAGTTGGCCGTGCAACACGCCCGGACGCGGGAGCAGTTCGGGCGGCCGGTCGGAGCGTTCCAGGCCGTGCAGCATCTGTGTGCGGACCTGCTGGTGCGGGCCGAGACCGCGCGGGTGGCCGTGTACGCGGCAGCCGTCACCGGCGATCCGGCCGACATCGCCGCCGCCCGGCTGCTCGCCGACGAGGCCGCCGTACGCGGCGCGCGCGACTGTCTGCAGGTGCACGGCGGCATGGGTTTCACCTGGGAGGCGGACGTCCATCTGCATCTGAAGCGGGCCTGGGTGCGGGCCGAGCGTGGCGGTGGAGGTACACAGAGTGAGGAACTGCTCGCGGCGCGGCTGGCCAGCTGACCGGCCCGCACCGCCCTGGGCTGCGACGCCGGAAAAGCCATGGCCCAGGATGTTGCGGATCGTGGCGTACTGGCCATCACGGAGCGTTGATACCCGGTTGTGTCCTTCACGTGACTCGTCACGGCCTGGAGTCGGGCGTTCGCTCCGGTACCTTGTGTGGGATGCGAGTGGCCGCGAGCACGAGCCGAGCCGGCGAAGCCCCTGGGGTGGCGCCGGGTGGCACGGTGCGCACCGCCGCTCGCAGGGCGGATGCCGTCGCGGACACCGCTTCGGGCGCCGTCTGTTCGACTTCCCGGCACGAGCGTCGCACAGTATGCCGCACGCGTACTCCTTCGCGCTGGAATATGCCCGAAGCGCTTGTTGGCGTGACTGTACGTCAACCATGCTGTCTCATAAGGGAATCACGGTCCGTGATCCCTGCTCTGGCCGTTGTTCTGGCCATGCAGAAAATGGCTACGATCGTGGCCCTCGTCGTGATCGTCGTCGCGGCTCCCGTCGTGGCGGCAGTGTGGCGCGGGGACATGTGTCCGCCGGTTCGGATGGTGTGAGCGGTGCAGGTGCTTCAAGTGCAGCTGGAGATCCGGCCCGACCCCGCGGAGGTGGGGCGGGCGAGGGCGTGGGCCCGCTCGCGGCTCGCCGGGCTCGGGATAGCGGCCGACGAGCCGTTGGCCGAGACCCTGATCCTGCTCGTCTCCGAGCTGGTGACCAACGCGGTGGTGCACACCGGCCGCCCGGCCGTGCTGCGGCTCTCCCTGCCGGGCGCGCAGACCGGGTCGGCCGCCTCGGCCACGGTGCGGGTGGAGGTGGCCGACACCAGTTCCCGCGCCCCCGTGCCGCGTTGCGCCCGCCGTGACGCCACCGGCGGCCGGGGTCTGGCGCTCGTGGACTGCCTTGCGGATCGCTGGGGCTGGAGCCCGGAAGGCGCCGGCAAGAGCATCTGGTGCGAACTGGACCGCTGTTCACAGCCCCAGGAGGAGACGCCCCGGGAGGGCGCGGAACTGGCGTGCGGGGGCGGACTGTCCGCGTACGGGGGCCTGGCCTACGAGGCGGTGTAGGTCCCGGCGCACTGGTGCGCCGGGGGTGCATCCGTGCGCGGGTGCCGTGAATTGGGCGTACGTTACAAATCCCCGTACCGGCGTTGACGTCACGTGACCGCCTGAACACCCTGGTGGCGTCGATTCGCCGCGAGGGGACGACGAGGGTCAGGGTGACGGCGGCCCTCGTCGAGTGTGGGTCGCACCGGATGGCGGCGTGTGCGCACGGCCGTGGGGGAGACGCGCCCGTGGGGGGAGGCGCGCCGCCATCCGGTCCCAGTTCGGGCTGCCACTGCCGCCGTTGACTCACAGGATCGCCACCGGCGCCACCGGTGTGCCCGTCGCGCCGACGAACGGCTCCGGCATCGCCGACAGCAGGAACGCGTACCGTCCCTCTTCTCCACAGGCTGTGGACAACTCCTCCAGATTCCAGTTCTGGCCCTGGAGCATCCCCATCTCCACCAGGTCCAGCGCATGCACGGGCAGCCACAGATTGTCGATCTCGGGCGGAAATATCTCAAACGTGAGCGTGTCGTTGGCGACGGCGGCGACATCGCGCGCGTGGAACCACTCCGGCGTACGGACGGACAGCCCCGGCGACGGATAGCCGTACCCGTGCTTGTCCCCGGCCAGATACACCTGCACCTGCCCGGTCCGTACGAGCACGACGTCGCCGGAGCGGACCGTCGTACCGGCGAGTTCCTCGGCCGCGTCGAGGTCCTCGGGCGTGACCGCGTGCCCTCCCTCCAGCCGGTCCACGCCACGCGCGCGTGCCACGTCCAGCAGCACCCCGCGCGCGACGATGTGCCGCGCCTTGTCGATCCCGCCGAACTCGGCCCCGCCGTGCGCGGTGACCGTGTGCGCCGGGCGGCCGTTGTAGAGCTTCCCGGAGTGCGAGACATGGGTCAGCGCGTCCCAGTGCGTGCCCGCCTGCAGGCCCATCGTCACGGCGTCGTCGCTGCACGCCACCGTGCCGGGCCCGAACAGCTCCTGGTTGATCTGCACCATGGTGTGCAGGGGGTTGACCCGGCCGGGGATCATCCCGGTCTGCACCCCGTCCTGCCGGAGCGGGAGCGCGAGCGGGACGCGGCGGCCGGTACGGACGCACCCGGCGGCCTCGCGCACGGCCTCGTCGGTGATGAGGTTCAGGGTGCCGATCTCGTCGTGCGCCCCCCAACGCCCCCAGTTGTTCACGCGCTTGGCGATCTCGTGGAACTCCTCCGGCAGTGCCATCCGGTGCCTCCCCGGGGCTTGTGTCCGTGCGACCGACGGGCCATAAAATCTAACGGACCGTCAGAAACCGCGGGAAGGGGCCGGACGTGGGGAACTTCTTGGCAGGCAAGGTCGTCGCCGTCACCGGTGCCGGACGCGGCATCGGACGCGCGGTCGCGCTCGCGGCGGCGGCCGAGGGGGCCAAGGTCGTCGTCAACGACTACGGGGTCTCCACCGACGGCACCTCGCCGACGAGCGAGGTCGCCGAGGCGGTCGTCAAGGAGATCGAGGCGGGGGGTGGTGAGGCGGTCGCCGTCGCCGACGACATCTCCACCATGGCCGGTGGGCAGCGGGTCGTGGATGCGGCGGTGACGTCGTACGGCCGTCTCGACGGGGTCGTCTGCGTGGCGGGCATCCTGCGCGAACGCATGCTGTTCAACATGACCGAGGAGGAGTGGGACCCCGTCGTCGCCACCCACCTCAAGGGCACGTTCACCGTCTTCCGGGCGGCCTCGGCGGTGCTGCGCCGGCAGCGCTCCGGCACGCTGATCGGCTTCACCAGCGGCAACCACCAGGGGTCCGTGTCCCAGGCCAACTACAGCGCGGCGAAGGGCGGGATCATCTCGCTGGTCCGCAGCGCGGCCCTCGGACTGCACAAGTACGGGGTCACCGCGAACGCCGTCGCCCCCGTGGCCCGTACGCGGATGTCGGCCGGCGTCCCCATGGAGCTGACGGAGATCGGCGAGCCGGAGGACGTGGCCGCGCTGGTGGTGTACCTGCTGTCCGACGGGGCCGCCGCGCAGGGCATCACCGGGCAGGTGTACACGATCGCGGGGCCGAAGATCGCGGTGTGGGCGCAGCCGCGGGAACTCCGTTCGGTCTACGGGGAGAGGCCTTGGACGCCGGAACGGATTGCGGAGTTTCTGCCGGGGTCGGTTGGGGTGGACCCGATGCCGATGCTGTCCCAGCTTTTGGCGATGGAAGAGGCGGCGCGGAGTGGTACTCGGCCGAACGCCCAGTAGCTCGGGGTGTGTTGTGGTTCGGCGGGTGCGGGTTCGTCGTGGCTTGTCGCGCAGTTCCCCGCGCCCCTTCGGGGCGCGTTTGACCTGAGGCGGTTTTTATGGATTTCGGGTTCAGTGAAGAGGATGACGCGTTTCGTCGTGAGGCCCGGGAATGGCTGGCATCCCACGTCAACCAGACGTCTCACAAGCGCACATGGGAACGCACCCTCGGCGCCGCCGGCTGGATAGGGCTCGGGTGGGCCGAGGCCGGGTACGGGAACCGGACCGCCACGCTCACCCAGCAGGTCGCCTGGGCCGAGGAGTACGCGCGGTCGGGGGCGCCGGCGCGGTCCGGGCACATCGGGGAGAACCTGCTCGGGCCCACCCTCGTCGCGCATGGCACCGAAGAGCAGAAGAACCGTTTCCTGCCGCCCGTCGCCGCCGGGGAGGAGCTCTGGTGCCAGGGGTACAGCGAGCCCGGGGCCGGGTCCGATCTGGCCGGGATCCGGACCGTGGCCGTGCGGGACGGGGAGCGGTACCGGATCAGCGGACAGAAGATCTGGACCTCGCTCGCGCACGAGGCCGACTGGTGTTTCGTGCTGGCCCGTACCGAGCCGGATTCCCGGCGGCACCATGGGCTGAGCTTTCTGCTCGTGCCCATGGACCAGCCGGGCCGTATCGAGGTGCGGCCGATCCGGCAGATGACCGGCACCAGTGACTTCAACGAGGTCTTCTTCGACGGGGCACACGCACGCGTGGAGCATGTCGTGGGCGGTGAAGGGCAGGGCTGGCGGGTCGCCATGAGTCTGCTCGGGTTCGAGCGGGGGGTGTCGACGCTCGCCCAGCAGATCGGGTTCGCCGAGGAGTTGGGGCGGGTGGTGCGGGTCGCCGTGGCGACGGGGGCCGTGCGGGATCCCGTCGTACGGGAGCGGCTCGTACGGCAGTGGGCCGAGCTGCGGACCATGCGCTGGAACGCCCTGCGCACCCTCGGCGGCTCCGGTGATCCGGGCGCGCCCAGCGTGGCCAAGCTGCTCTGGGCGGGCTGGCACCAGCGGCTGGGCGAACTGGCGGTGGGGGTCCGGGGTGCGGCCGCCTCCGTGGGGCCGGCGGACTGGTCGGCCACGGCGCCGTACGAACTGGACGCGGACCAGCACCTCTTCCTCTTCTCCCGGGCCGACACGATCTACGGCGGCTCGGACCAGGTCCAGCGCACGATCATCGCCGAGCGCGTGCTCGGTCTGCCCAGAGAGCCCAAGGGAGCCGTGTGATGCGTGGAGTGGTGTTCGACGGCAAGCGGGTGCGGGTCGTGGACGATCTCGCGGTGCGGGAGCCGGGGGCCGGTGAGGTGCTGGTCGCGATCGCGGCGGCGGGGCTGTGCCACAGCGATCTGTCCGTGGTGGACGGCACCATTCCCTTCCCCGTGCCGGTGGTGCTGGGGCACGAGGGCGCCGGGGTGGTCGAGGCGGTCGGCGCGGGGGTCACCCATGTCTCGCCCGGCGACCATGTGGCGCTGTCCACGCTCGCCAACTGCGGCGCCTGCGCGGAGTGCGACCGGGGCCGGCCGACCATGTGCCGGCAGGCCATCGGCCGCCCCGGGAAGCCCTTCACGCGGGGCACGGCGGACCTGGTGTACCAGTTCGCGTCCAACTCGGCCTTCGCGGAACGCACGATCGTCAAGGCCGTCCAGGCGGTACGGATCCCCAGGGAACTCCCGCTCCGGTCCGCCGCGTTGATCGGGTGCGGGGTGCTCACCGGGGTGGGTGCGGTGCTGAACCGGGCCCGTGTGGACCGGGGGGACAGCGTCGTCGTCATCGGGACCGGCGGGATCGGGCTGAACGTGCTGCAGGGGGCGCGGCTCGCGGGGGCGCTGCGGATCGTCGCCGTGGACGCCGACCCGGGCAAGGAGGAGATGGCCCGGCAGTTCGGCGCGACCGACTTCCTGACCTCGGCGGAGGGCGTGCGGGACATCCTGCCCACGGGCGCCGACCACGTCTTCGAGTGCGTCGGCCGGGTGGAGCTGATCCGGCAGGCGATCGACCTCCTCGACCGGCACGGCCAGGCGATCCTCCTCGGGGTCCCGCCCGCCACGGCCGAGGCGTCCTTCCTCGTCTCCTCCCTGTACCTGGACAAGTCCGTCCTGGGCTGCCGCTACGGCTCCTCGCGCCCCCAGCGGGACGTCGCCCTGTACGCCGAGCTGTACCGCCAGGGGCGGCTCATGCTGGACGAGCTGGTGACGGCGGTGTATCCGGTGGAGGACTTCGAGAAGGCCCGGGCGGACGCGGAGGCGGGGCGGGTGGCGCGGGCGGTGCTGACGTTCTGAGCCGTATCCCTAGAAAACGACGTTGGCCGTCGTCCGGAACGTGCGCCGGTATGCCGTCGGGGTCACGCCCAGGGCCTGTTGGAGGTGCTGGCGCATCGACTGGGCCGTGCCGAAGCCGGACTCGCGGGCGACCTGGTCGATGGAGAGGTCGGTGGTCTCCAGGAGGTGGCGGGCGCGTTCGACCCGCTGCTGGGTGAGCCACTGACCGGGGCTGACGCCGACCTCCTCGCGGAAGCGGCGGGTGAAGGTGCGGACCGACATGGCCTCCTGTGCGGCCATGTCGCGCAGCTGGATCGGGTCGTGCAGCCGGCCGAGCGCCCAGGCGCGGGCGGCGGTCGTGGTCGCCAACTGCGGGTCCGGGACGGGGCGTTCGATGTACTGGGCCTGGCCGCCGTCGCGGTGCGGCGGTACGACCGTGCGCCGGGCCACGTCGTTGGCGACGGCCGTGCCGAAGTCACGGCGCACCATGTGCAGGCACAGGTCGATCCCGGAGGCCACCCCGGCCGAGGTCAGCACGTCGCCGTCGTCGATGAACAGCACGTCCGCGTCCACCTCGATCCGCGGGAACAGCCGCTGGAAGTGCTCTGCGTGGGCCCAGTGCGTGGTCGCCGGGCGGCCGTCGAGGTAGCCGGCGGCGGCGAGGACGTAGCCGCCGGTGCAGATGGAGGCGAGGCGGGTGCCGGGGCGGATGCGGGCGAGGGCGGCGGCGAGTTCCCCGGTCAGCCGGCCCTCCTCGAAGACCGGGCCGAGTTCGTACGACGCCGGGACGATCACCGTGTCGGCCTCGGCCAGCGCCTCGGGGCCGTGCGGGACGTGGATGGCGAAGTCGGCGTCCGTCTCGACGAGGCCGGGCGGCCGTACCGAGCAGGTCACGACCTCGTACAGATGCCGGCCCCGCTCGTCCTTGGGGCGGTCGAAGATGCGGTGCGGGATGCCCAGTTCGAAGGGGAGGAGGCCGTCGAGCGCGAGGACGACGACACGGTGTGGCCGGAAAGCCTCAGAACCCTCAGCGACAGTCATGGCCCGATCCTAGCGAATGCTGTCCTCCGGGCCACTCGATGTGCCGGACCGGAGACCGGAAGCTGTGTGACGTGACTCAGACAAGCCCAGCCGCAGCCCCCGCCCAGGCCGCTCCGCCCGTCCGGAGCCATCGCGTGCACCGCGCCTGGTTCGTCGCCGCCGTCACCTTTGTCACGATCATCGGTGCGGCCGCCTTCCGTTCCCTGCCCGGTCTGCTGATCGACCCGCTGCACCAGGAGTTCGGCTGGTCGCGCGGCACGATCGGCGCGGCCGTCTCCCTCAACCTCGCGCTCTACGGCCTCACCGCCCCGTTCGCCGCCGCGCTGATGGACCGGTTCGGCATCCGCCGGGTGGTCGCCGTCGCGCTGATCGTGATCGCGACCGGGTCCGGTCTGACCGTGTGGATGACGGCGGCCTGGCAGCTGTGGCTGTGCTGGGGCCTGCTGGTGGGCCTCGGTTCCGGCTCGATGGCGCTCGCCTTCGCGGCGACGGTGACCAACCGCTGGTTCACCGAGCGGCGCGGCCTGGTCAGCGGCATCCTCACCGCCGCGTCCGCCTCCGGCCAGCTGATCTTCCTGCCGCTGCTGTCCTGGCTGTCCGAGCACCACGGATGGCGTCCGGCGGCCGTGACGGTGTCCCTGGCGGCCCTGGCCGTGGTCCCGTTCGTCTGGATCCTGCTGCGCGACCACCCGGCGGACATCGGCGTGGCGCCGTACGGGGCGAAGGAGTTCGTCCCCAAGCCGGCTCCGGTGACGGGCGCGGCCCGCCGTACGCTCAAGGTGCTGTCCACCTCCGTCCGCACGGGCACCTTCTGGCTACTGGCCGGCACCTTCGCGATCTGCGGTGCCTCCACCAACGGCCTGATCCAGACCCACTTCGTGCCCGCCGAGCACGACCACGGCATGCCGGTCACCACGGCGGCCTCGCTGCTCGCGGTCATCGGGGTGTTCGACGTGGTCGGCACGATCGCCTCCGGCTGGTTCACCGACCGCTTCGAGCCGCGCCGGCTGCTGGCGGTGTACTACGCCCTGCGCGGCCTGTCGCTGCTCTTCCTCCCGATGCTGCTGGGCCCGTCCGTCCACCCGCCGATGCTCTTCTTCATCGTCTTCTACGGCCTCGACTGGGTGGCCACCGTCCCACCCACCCTGGCCCTGTGCCGGGAGCAGTTCGGCGAGGACAGCGCCATCGTCTTCGGCTGGGTCCTCGCCTCCCACCAGATCGGCGCCGCCCTCGTCGCCTACCTCGGCGGTGTCGCCCGCGATGTCTTCGGCTCCTACGACCTCGTCTGGTACGCCTCCGGCGCCCTGTGCGCGGCGGCGGCCCTGATGTCCCTGGTGATCCGTCGCGGCTCGGCGTCCACCGGGCTCGCCGTATCGCCCGCCTAGGGCGTCCCGGGGCGGCGCGAGCGATCCGGGCGACTCCCTGCAACGAGCCGTGCCGGTGCCGTGGTTCGCCCCTTCGGTGCGGCACTAGAGTGCAACGGTGACCTCTTCGTCGGAAGATCCGTCGACCCCGCTCAGCGAGGACGACCGTGAGACGGCCGTGCGGCGCCTGCAGGAGGCGTACGCCGATGAGCGCATCTCGCACGAGGAGATGGACGAACGTCTCGACCGGGTGCTCACCGCCAAGACGCACGGCGACCTCGCGGTGGCCCTGACCTCGCTCCCGGAGGAGAAGCCGGCCGCCACGTCGGCGATCGGCGCCGCCGGCGGACGGATCCGGCGGGGCGGCGTGTGGCGGGTACCCCGGGTCCTCAAGGTCGAGTCGGCGTTCGGAAGGGTGCGCCTGGATCTGTCCCGGGCGGTCATCGAGCATCCGGTCGTCGACATCGAGCTGCGACTCGGCACCGGCGGGGCCAGGATCACGGTGCCTCGCGACGCGATCGTCGAGGTCGAGGGGCTGCACACCGGGTGGAAGGACGTGCGCTACAGGACCCGGCGGAGTTCCCGCCCCGGCGGGCCGACCATCCGCATCTCCGGGGCCATGGAGTTCGGACGGCTCAAGATCCGCCACGCGCGGCGCTGAAGCTCCGTCCGGCCCCTCACCCCCGCGCGTCGAGCCGCGCGAACCGCCCCCGATGGAACAGCAGCGGATCGCCGTCCCCGGCCGTGCCCAGGGCGTCCACCCGGCCCACGACGATGAGATGGTCGCCCCCGGTGTGCACGGCGTGGATCGTGCAGTCGATCCAGGCGGCCGCACCGGCCAGCCGCGGCGAGCCGGACACGGGCGCCGCGTCGTACGCCACCCCCGCGAACTTGTCCGCGCCGCTCACCGCGAAGGCCCGGCACAGCGCCCCCTGGCCGGCGCCGAGCACGTTGACGCAGAAGACGCCGGCGCGGGCGATGCGCGGCCAGGTGGCCGACGTACGGCCCACCAGGAAGCAGACCAGGGGCGGTTCGAGGGAGAGGGAGGAGAAGGACTGGCAGGCGAACCCGGCGGGGCCCGCCCCGCCCTCGGCCGCCGGGGCGGTGATGACCGTGACCCCGGTCGCGAAGTGACCCAGCACCCGCCGGAACTCCCCCGCCTCCATCGGCGCCCGCTCGCCCTCCCGGACGCACCGCAACTCCGGCCGCGGCAACGGCTCCACGGCCCTCGGCCCCAGATACCGGACGGCGGCGGCCGCCGCCCCTGCGTGTCCCATCACGCCTTCCATTGAAGCTGACGGTACGTCAGATGGGAAGCCTGCCGGAGTGCCCCGTACAGGCGGCTCATAGGCTGCGATCATGGGCTGGGAGGACGTACGCGAGGGGGGCCGGGCCGCGGACCGGACGCTGCGGAGTGAGGTGGCCGCGGCGATCCCGGTGAACGCGGCGCAGTTGCCGACGGCCGGGCTGCTGTGGCTCGTCCTCAGTGTCACCCAGGACCAGTACGGCGCGGGCACCGGCGGCGCCTTCGGGCCGGCGCTCCTGCTGGTCTTCGCGCCGCTGCTGCTTCCGCTGCTGGGCCTGTTCGTCTCGCTCGTGCTGACGCTGCCCGCACTCGCGCTCGCCCGGCCGGCGCTCCGCCGGTTCGGCGGGCCCGAGTGGGCCTGGCGGCCGGCCGGAGCGGTGGCCACGGCCGTCGGCTGGGGGGCGGTGACGACGGCGCTGTGGCACTGGCCGTTCGCCACCACGGCCGCGGTCCTCACCGGCCTCGGCGTGCTGCCGACGCTCACCGTCACCCACGTCCGCACGCGTAGGTGGTCGCAGTGGGGCCTGTGGTGGCGCTCGGCACTCGCCTGTGCCGGCCTCTTCGCCCTGGCCTTCGGCGGCGGGGCCCTGGCCATCGTGACCGGCCTGATCGAGGAGTACCGGCCGCCCAGACTGACCGCCACCCAGCTCGCCGGAGTCTGGCGCGGTGAGAACGGCGCCGAGCTGCGTCTCGACCCCGACGGCCGGGCCCGCGCCCGCGCACTGCCGACCCGGACCGCGGACGGCTACGGGGCATCCGACCAGGGCTACACCGTGTGTGCCGGCTCCGGCACCTGGCAGCCCGACGCCGACGCGCACAGCACCGGCCGCGCCGGCGTCCTCCTGCACCTGGACGGCGACTGCGGCCTCGACACCCACTGGTCGGTCAGCGGCACCGCGTCCGCCCCCCGGCTGTTCGTCCTCTTCGGCGATCCGGACGCCGGCACCCTGCGGATCCTGGACCGCGCCGAGACCTGACCCTCACCGCCCCCGGAACTCCGGCCCGCGCCGCTCCACGAACGCCCGCAGGCCCTCCTGGGCGTCCTCGGTCGTCATGTTGATCTCCTGGGCCCAGGCCTCCGCCGCGAAGGAGGTCGCACGGGACGCGTCGAGGGAGGTGTTCACCAGGTGCTTGGTCAGGGCGAGGGCCCGGGTGGGGCCGGTGGCCAGGCGGGTCGCCCACGCGCGGGCCGTCTTCTCCAGGTCGCCGTCCGGTACGACCCGGTTGACCAGGCCCAGCCGCTCCGCCTCCGGCGCCGGGAGCGGGTCTCCGAAGAACATCAGCTCCTTCGCCCGGTGGGGGCCGACGAGGCGGGGCAGGAGGTACGCCCCTCCGGCGTCCGGCACCAGGCCCCGGCGTACGAACACCTCGATGAAGCGGGCCGACTCGGCGGCCAGGACCAGGTCGCAGGCCAGCGCCAGATGGGCGCCCAGGCCCGCCGCCGTGCCGTTCACCGCGGCGATCACCGGCTTCTCGCAGTCCAGTACGGCCGCGATCAGCCGCTGGGCACCCAGGCGCAGGACCCGGGCCACGTCCCCGGGAAGCCGTTCCCCCGTGCCGGCGCTGCCTCGCAGGTCCGCCCCCGCACAGAAGCCCCGCCCGGTGCCGGTCAGGACCACCGCCCGGATCTCCGGGTCCGCCGAGGCCCCGGCCAACAGCTCGATCAGCCGGTCGCGCAGGTCCGGGGTGAGGGCGTTCAGGGACTCAGGGCGGGACAGGGTGACGTACGAGACGTGGTCCTGCACCTCGTGCGTGATCCCCGGCGTCATCGGCACACCACCAGCGCGTCCAGCGCGACCGCGCCCTGTCCCCGGGGCAGGACCAGCAGCGGGTTGATGTCCAACTCCGCTATGTGGTCGCCGAGTTCCAGTGCCATGCGCTGGACCCGCAGGACCACCTCCACCAGCGCGTCGCGGTCGGCCGGCGGGCGGCCCCGGACCCCGTCCAGCAGGGCGCTGCCGCGCAGCTCGGCGAGCATGGCGTGGGCCTGGTCCTCGCCGAACGGCGGGACGCGGACCGCCGCGTCGTGCAGGACCTCCACCAGCACCCCGCCCAGGCCCACCGTCACCGTCGGCCCGAACAGGTCGTCGTGCGTCACCCCGACGACCGTCTCCACGCCCTGCTCGACCATCTGGCACACCAGGATCCCGTCCAGCGAGACCCCCTCGTAGCGGGCGATGTCCGTCAACTCGCGGTAGGTGTCCCTGACCTGGCTGGCCGACGTCAACCCGATCTTCACCAGGCCCAGTTCGGTCTTGTGGGCGATCCGGTCGCCGGAGGCCTTCATCACCACCGGGTAGCCGACCTGGGCCGCGGCCCGTACGGCCGCCGCCGCGCTGGTCACCAGTTGTTCGCGCGGGACCCGGATGCCGTAGGCGCGGAGCAGCTGTTTCGCCGCGTGCTCGCTCAGTTGCCGGCCCGGCCGCATCAGCGCCTCCGCCTTGCGGAAGGAGGGGGAGGGGGTGCGGGGGGCCTCGTCGAAGGGGGAGCGGTACTCACGTACGAAGGCGTGGTGATGCAGCCAGGCGCGGACGGCCGTCAGGCAGTTGCCGACCGTGCGGAACGTCGCCACCCGGGAGGAGCCCAGAAGGGTCTCGCGGTACGCCGGCTCCGTGCCGACCGGTGAGCCCCACACCACGCACACCAGCTTGTCCGTCTCCTCGGCGGCGGCCACCAGGTCCTGGACGAGCTTGTCGCTCAGCGGCGGGAACGGGCCGGTCACCGGGCAGATCAGGACCCCGATCGACGGGTCGGCGAGAAGCGCGTCGATGATCTTCCGGCCGCGCCGGTCGCCCACCGGATGCCCGCCGTTGTCCACCGGGTTGGCCACGCTCAGGTACTCCGGGATCCACTGGTGCAGCTCGGCCTGCCGCTCGTCCGACAGACGCGGCAGGCGCAGCCCCAGCCCGGCGGCCAGGTCGGCGACATGCGCGCCGGTGCCGCCGGAGATCGAGTACACGGCGACCCCGTCCGCGAGGGGAGCCCGCGCCCGCGCCAACAGGGTCGCGGTGTCCTGGAGTTCGTCGAGTCCGTCGACGCGTACGACGCCGTACTGGCGCATCGCCGCGTCCACCACCTCGTCGGCACCGGTGAGCTTGCCGGTGTGCGAGGCGGCCGTACGCGCCCCGGTCTCGGTGCGGCCCACCTTCACCGCGACCACCGGCACCCCGCGGCGGGCGGCGCGGTCGGCGGCCAGCAGAAAGGCGCGGCCGTCCTTCAGGCCCTCCACATACGCGGCGATGGCGCCGACCTCGGGCTGTTCGGAGAAGTAGGAGATGAAGTCGGCGGTCTCCAGGTCGGCCTCGTTGCCGGTGGGCGCCCAGTGGGAGAGCCGGATGCCCAGCTCCTGGAGCGCGAACACCGGGCGGCCCTGATGGCCGGACTGGGTGATCAGTGCGATCGCCGGGCCGGTCAGGTCCTCGCGGAAGTGCTCGAAGGCGTTCAGGTTGGTGTTCGGGCCGAGGAGCCGGATCCCCGAACGGCGCACCGCGTCCGCCAGCCGCTCCTGCGCCTCGGCGCCCGCCTCGCCGGTCTCGGCGAAGCCGGAGGCGAAGGCGACCGCGAACCTCACCTTCGCGTCGGCCAGTTCCTCGATCACCGGCAGCGGATCGGCCACCAGCAGCACCGCCAGATCGACCTGGCCGGGCGGCAGTTCGGCGACGGAGGCGGCGCAGGGGATGCCGAAGACCGACGGGCGGGTCGGATGCACCGGGTGCACCCGCGCCCCCATCCGTTCGGCCCAGGCCAGGAGCTGCCGGGTGATGCCGGTGTTCGGCCGGCCCGCCACGTCCGAGGCGCCGATCACGGCGACGGACTCGGGCCGGAAGAAGCGGGTGAGGTCCGGTACGTCCGCGTAGAGCGGGCGCCCGCTGACATCCAGGTCGTCGACCCGGTCGTGGACGACGGGTCCGGGCCGCTGCTCGCCGCAGGCGATGACCCGGGCCCGGCGGGAGTCGGTGGTGAGGGTGCCGTGGGTTGATCCAAGCATCGGTCCGCCCGCTCCTGTGAGACAGCACAAGTAAACTGACGCAGTGTCAGATTACTGAACTGACGCACTGTCAGGAACTGGTCGGACATTCAAAGTTACCGGCGGGTGCGAGCCCCTGTCAGCGCAGACGTCTGGCCGTCGCCTTCGCGATCTTCCCGGCGTCCAGCGCCATCTCCCGGAACATGCCGCTGATCGGGTTGGTGAACCCGGTGAAGTAGAGACCGGGCGCCTGCGCGGGCGTACGGCCGCCGTGCACGACCGGTCTGCCGCGCCCGTCGAGGACGTCGAGATGCCCGACCAGCCCCTCCAGCGCCCGTGCGTATCCCGTCGCCGCGATCACCGCGTCCGGTTCGATCCGGCTGCCGTCGGCGAGAGCCACCTTCCCGTCCTCGAAGGACTCGACGGCGGCCACGATCTCCACCTTGCCCGTGCGCACGGCGTCGATCAGGCCGACGTCCTGCACCGGGATCGCCCCCTGCCTGACCCTGCTGTACAGGCCGGTGTCCGGGCGTGGCAGCCCGTGGGCCGTGAGGTCCGGCATGGTCGCCTTCGCGAACGGTCCGGCCAGCCGGTCCACGAGGCCCACCGGCAGCCGTCGTACCAGCACGCCCGTGTACTGGGCGGCCCAGCCGAGCGTCGAGCGGCGCAGGATGTGCGGGGCGGTGCGCACGGCCAGCCGTACCCGCGCGGCCCCGCCCTCCACCAGGTCCACGGCGATCTCGGCGCCGGTGTTGCCGATCCCGACGACCAGCACGTCACGGCCCGCGTACGGCTGCGCGTTGCGGTAGCGGCCCGCGTGCAGCAGCTCGCCGGTGTACTCGTCACGGCCCGGCCAGTCGGGCAGCGACGGGGTGTGGTTGTAGCCGGTGGCGACGACCACCGCGCTGCCGGTCAGCTCGCGGCCGCCGGAGGCGTGCAGCAGCCAGCCGTCCGCCGCCCTCTCGATCCGGAACACCTCGACCCCGGTGACGATCTCCAGCTCGTGGCGCTCGGCGTACTTCTCCAGGTAGCGCACCACGTCGTCCCGGGCCACCCAACGCCCGAACCTCCGGGGGATCTTCAGTCCCGGCAGCGCGGACAGCCGCCGGGTCGTGTGCAGCCGGAGGCGGTCGTAGTGGCCCCGCCACGAGGCGCCCACCCCGTCCGCCTTCTCCAGGACCACCGCCCGTATGCCCCGCGCCCGCAGCGCGTACGCGGCGGCCAGACCGCCCGGACCCGCGCCGATGACGTAGACCGGGCGGTCGGCGGGGGTGGCGGAGAGCGGTGCGGACGCGGAACGGGAGTCGGTCATGCTCGGAGCGTAATCACCCACCCGCTTGATGGGTCTCGGTCAAGACCGGAATTGGTTGCGGATTGATCACGTGTGTGGAGAAGTGGGCGCGACAGGTGACGTAGCCCACATGGATCCGGAGGGAACGTGTGGGGTGGGCCGGCCGCCCCTTCTTGGTGCAGTGGACTCACGGGTGGGCTTTACGCGGTATCTGACGTACCGTCAGATCCATGGACTCCATAGGGCTGGACGGCGCTCAGTGGCTGGCGGTGCTGCGGATCGGCCTCGGGCTGTGGTGGCTGGAGAGCTGGCGGCACAAGGACAAGAAGGCCTGGTTCGAGCGGGGCAGCGGGATCGCGTGGGCGGCGGAGATCGCGGAGAAACACCGGTGGGCGGTGGTGCGGAGTGGCTTCGAGGCGACGGTGAAGCCGCGTCCGAAGCTGATGGCGTACGTCGTCGCGTACGCCGAACTCTCCCTCGGCCTCGGCCTGGTCCTCGGCTTCCTGACCCCGGTGGCGCTGATCGGCGGCCTGCTGCTGAACCTCATCTACTTCGTGCTGATGATCCATGACTGGGCGGAGCAGGGGCAGAACTCGATGATGGCGCTGATCTGTGTGGTCGGCTTCTTCGGGATGTCCTGGCAGAGCTGGTCGCTGGATGCCTGGCTGGGGTGGTTCTGATGCGTGCCGACCTGCCGGAGATCGACGCCTTCACGCGTCCGTACTGGGAGGCGGCCGCGGAGGGCCGGCTGCTGATCCGGCGCTGCGGGGCGTGCGGCCGGGCCCACCACTACCCGCGCGAGTTCTGCCCGCACTGCTGGAGCGAGGACGTGACCTGGGAGGAGGCGAGCGGCCGGGCCGTCCTCTACACCTGGTCCACGGTCCACCGGAACGACCTGCCGCCCTTCGGTGAGCGCACGCCGTACGTCGCCGCCGTGGTCGACCTGGCGGAGGGGCCGCGGATGATGACGGAGATCGTGAACTGTGCGGAGGGCGCGCCGGCGGCCGGGATGGCGCTGCGGGTGACGTACCGGGACGGAAAACCGGTGTTCGAGCCCGGTGGCTGAGCCCGATCATGGGGGCGCATGAGCCCCGAGAACTGGTATCTCACCGAAGACCTCGACGAGTTCCTCGCCCGCGCGGGCGACTTCCTGCACTCCCGCCCGGCGCTGCACACGGTGGCGCTGAGCGTGACGGACGCGCTGCGGCGCCGCGGAGCGCACTACTTCGGCCCAGAGGATGCCGTCTTCGGCATCCTGGACGACGGCGTGGTCCGCGCGGTTCTGATCCACACGCCGCCCTTCCACGTCCATGTCACCGCGCTCACCCCGCAGCAGGCCGACGCGCTCGCAGCCCGCTTCACAGAGCTGGACCATCCGGTCCCCGGGCTCTCCGGACCGCTCGAGACGGCGGAGGCCTTCGCGGCGGCCTGGCAGCGGCGCACCGGCACGGCGGGCACGGTCACTCAGCTTCAACGGCTGTACCGGCTCGGCGAGTTGACCTTTCCCGAGCCCCGGCCGGAGGGGCGGGCGCGGATCGCCGAGCCCGTCGACCGCGAGCTGCTGATCCGCTGGAAGCTCGCGTTCGACGAGGACACCGGCCACGGCGTCGGCCAGGACCCGGCCCGGTGGGCCGATGCCCGCATCGCCGAAGGCGGCATCACCCTCTGGGAGACCCCGGACGGCACCCCCGTCTCCCTGGCCGGAGTGACCCCGCCGAGCGCCGGCCAGGTCCGCGTCGCCCCGGTCTACACCCCGCCCGAGCTGCGCGGCCGGGGCTACGCGGGCGCGGTCACGGTGGAGGTGAGCCGGGTCGCGCGGGAGGCGGGGGCTGCGGAGGTCGTCCTTTTCACCGATCTTGCCAATCCGACGAGCAACGGCCTGTACCAGCGGATCGGCTACCGGCCGGTGGCGGACTTCGCGGTGTGGGGGTTCGGGACGGAGGGAGGCTGACGGCGACCCGACCGTACCGCCCCCGCGCTCGCCGCGATCACCAGCGTGATCGCCAGGCACTGCGCGGGGGACAGGGTCTGGTCCAGGACCAGGAAGCCGGCCAGGGCGGCGAGGGCGGGGGAGAGGCTGGTCAGGACGGCGAAGGTGGCGGCGGGCAGGCGGCGCAGGGCCAGGAGTTCCAGGGTGTACGGCAGGCCCGAGGAGAGCAGGGCGACGGCCAGACCGAGGCCCAGGACCCGCGGCTGAAGCAGCGTGGTCCCGGCGGATGCGACGCCCGGCGGCAGGCTCAGCAGGGCGGCCACGGCCATCGCCAGGGCCAGCCCGTCCAGGCGGAGAAAGCGGGCGCCGGTACGGGAGTTGAGGACGATGTACGCCGCCCACAGCGCCCCTGCGCCGAGCGCGAACGCCGCGCCCGTCGGGTTCAGCCGCCCGAGCCCCTCCTGTCCGAGCAGCAGCACGCCCGCGAGCGCCAGCCCGGCCCACAGCAGGCTCACCGCCCGGCGCGCGGCCACCACGGACAGGGCCAGCGGGCCGAGGACCTCCAGGGTCACCGCCGGGCCCAGCGGCATCCGGTCGATGGCCTGGTAGAAGAGGAGGTTCATGCCGCCGAGCGCCAGCCCGAAGCCGACCACCACCGCCCAGTCGCCACGGCCGTACCCGCGCAGGCGGGGCCGGCACACGGCCAGCAGCAGTACGGCCGCGAGCGTCACCCGCACCGCCACCACCCCGAGCGCCCCGGCCCGCGGGAAGAGCAGCGCGGCGCAGGCGGAGCCGAACTGCACCGAGAGCGCCCCGGAGAGCATGAGCCCGATGCCGGTGAGGCTGCCGGTGCCGACACCCGTGATCCGCGGCATGGCCGGCTGCGGCGCCGGGGTCTTTGCCCGGGAGGTCAGGTTCGTCATGGCCCCACGCTAGGAAGCCGCACGCGGCCCGTGAAATGCCGATCGAACCGCGCTTATGCTTGACAGGCATGACCATCGAGCTGCGCCATCTGCGGGCCTTCCTCACCATCGCCGAGGAGGGCACGATCACGCGCGCCGCGGCCCGGCTGCACATCGGCCAGCCCGCGCTGTCCCGCACCCTGCGCCAGCTGGAGAACCATCTCGGGGTGCGTCTGGTCGACCGTTCCACGCACCACCTGGAGCTGACGCCCGCCGGGCACCGGTTCCTGGACCGGGCCGCCGCCGCGCTGGCCGCCGTGGACACCGCCCTCGACCCCGGCACGCTCACCACGCTGCCGCTGCGGCTCGGGCACCCCTGGGCGGCGCTCGGCGGGCTCACCGTCCCGTTGCTGCGCCGCTGGGACGAGGAGCACCCCGATGTGCCGCTCCAGCTGCGCCGCGTCGACGACCGTACGGCCGGGCTGACCCGGGGCAAGGTCGACGTGGCGCTGCTGCGGGGCGCGGTGACGGCGCCGGGGCTCGGGACCGAGCTGCTGCTGGAGGAGGAGCGGATCGCGGTCGTCCCCGCGGACAGCGACCTCGCCGCCCGCGCCGAGCTGTCCCTCGCCGACCTGGCGTCGTGGCCCATCGCCCTCAACACCGTGGCCGGCACGACCACGCTCGACCTCTGGCCCGCCGGGGCGCGGCCCACGGCGACGATCGAGGTCACCAACACCGACGAGTGGCTGACGGCCATCGCGGCCGGCCGTGCCGCGGGCATCACGACGACGGCGACACCGGGGGTGCACACGCATCCGGCGATCGCCTTCCGGCCGCTGACGGACGCCCCGCCGGTGCCGCTGCTGCTGGCTTGGCACCGGGGTGCTCCGACGCATCCGGCGATCCCGGATCTGGTCAGGCTGGTGCGGGAACTGGTGGCGGAGGCCTGACAAACGCCCACGGTGGGAGCGTGTTGAGCCGACGGCGCCGCAACTCCCGTTTGCGGTTGCCGCGCTCGGCGAGGAGTGCTGCGATGGAAGTAGTCCGAAGGGCCATGCGACCACGCAGGGCCGGAACCGGAACGGGGTCAGACGATGTCTCCGATCGACGACAAATGGCAGACAATCCAGTGGATCGGGCCTCCGGTGGATGCCGGTGGGGGAATCAACGAGGCTCCCAATCCTGACGGGCGCGGCCGTTCACGCGACTTCCAGAACGGAACGATCGAATGGTCGCCGCAGACCGGTGCCCACGAAGTGCACGGTGCGATCCGTGACCACTACGCACAACTCGGCGGGCCTGAGGGTCTCTTGGGTTACCCGCTGACCGACGAGACCGGCACTCCGGACGACATCGGGCGCTACAACCACTTCGAGAACGGTTCGATCTACTGGACCCCTGACACCGATGCCCACGAAGTGCACGGGGCTATCCGTGACTACTGGGCACAGCACGGCTGGGAGCGCAGCCGGATGGGATACCCGCTTTCGGACGAGAGCGGCCCTTCCCCTGTGGACCGGTCCAACAGGTTCGTGGGAGGGATCCTCAGCTGGACCCCGGCTGGTGGTGTGCGCGAGGAAGTCCAAATCGACTGACCGTTACGGCCAGAGCAGCGTCCTGCTCCACCCGAACTCCGTGCTCCGGTACTCCAGGCGTACGTGCCGTCGGTCCGGATCGCCCTGGAAGAACTCCACCGTCTCGGGGTGCAGTCGGTACAGGGTCCAGGTCGGGGACGGCTCGGCCGGGTTCGCGCGGGCGCGGTCCCAGGCCTCCTCCGAGGCGCGGCGCAGCTCCTCGACCGAGGGCAGCTCCTCGCTCTGCCGGCCGGTGAGCGCCGCGGCCAGTGCGCCCGTCGAGCGGGCGTGCAGGTCGGCCTGGCTCTCCGTCGAGGGCGCCGCCGTCACCGGGCCGCGCACCCGCACCTGGCGGCCCAGCACCGGCCAGTACAAGGCCAGCGCCGCGTACGGGTGGGCGGCCAGGGCGCGGCCCTTGCGGCTGGTGCGGTGCGTGGCGAAGGTCCAGGCGTCCGGGTCCGCGCCGTGCAGCATCACGATCCGTACGTCGGGCCGCCCCTCCTCGTCCACGGTCGCCAGTGACATCGTGTGCGGCTCCGACTGCCCGGCCGCCACCGCGTCCGCGAACCAGCCGGTGAACAGCGCGAGCGGGGTCGGCGGGGCCGAGTCCGGGTCGAAGGGGCGTAGCTCGGTCGTCTCTGGGGCCCAGACCCGCAGGGACCGGAGCAGCTCGTGGAGATCGTGCTGTGGCATGGGGCGAGTATCACCCGGTGCGCCCTCATTCCCGGCCCAGCACCACCGTCCCCGACGAGCAGAACCACCCCCCGGTCCCCGAGGCGACCCCCAGCCGGGGCAAGTCCCCGTCCCGGCCGCGCACTTGCCGCTCCCCTCCCTCCCCGCGCAGCTGCCGTACCGCCTCCACCAGCAGGAACAGTCCTCGCATGCCGGGGTGTTGGGCCGACAGGCCGCCCCCGTCGGTGTTCACCGGCAGCTCCCCGCCGCGCACCAGCAGCCGACCCTTCTCCACGAACGCCCCGCCCTCCCCCTTCCCGCAGAAGCCCAGGTCCTCCAGGGTCACCAGGGTCATGTAGGTGAAGGCGTCGTAGATCTCCGCGAAGTCCATCTCGCCCGGCCCCACCCCGGCCCGCCCGAAGGCGAGGCGGCCGCTGACCGCCGCCGGGGAGACCGTGAAGTCCGGCCACTCGGACATCGCCGCGTGCGAGACGTGCTCGCCGGTGCCGAGGATCCAGACGGGGGTCGTACGGCAGTCCCGTACGTACTCCTCGGCCGCCAGCAGGACCGCCGCGCCGCCGTCCGAGCGGATGCAGCAGTGCAGCTTGGTGAAGGGGTCGGCGATCAGCGGCCCGGCCAGGACGTCGTCCACCGTGATCGGGGTGCGGAACATGGCCTGCGGGTTCAGTGCCGCGTTGGCCCGGGCCTGCACGGCCACCTCGGCCAACTGCTCGATGACCGTGCCGTGTTCGATCATGTGGCGGCGGGCGGCCATCGCGTACTTGGCGATCAGGGTGTGCCCGTAGGGGGCCTCGAACTGGAGAGGACCGCGCGCGCCGAAGGACAGCTCGCCCGTCCGCCGGCCCGCCTTGATGTCGGCGCGGGCCGTGGAGCCGTAGACGAGCAGGACGGCGTTCGCATGGCCCGCCGCGATCGCGTCCGCCGCGTGCGCCGCCATCACCTCCCAGGTCGAGCCGCCGACCGAGGTGGAGTCCACCCAGGTCGGGCGCAGGCCCAGATACTCGGCGACCTCGACCGGGGCCAGCGTGCCGAGACCGGCGGAGGCGAAGCCGTCGACCACCGTCCGGTCCAGGCCCGCGTCCGTGAGGGCGCGGCGGGCCGCCTGCGCGTGCAGGGTGTACGGCGTGGCGTCGGCCACGCGTCCGCAGTCGGAGAGGGCCACCCCGACCACGGCGACTTTCCGGCTCCCGGGCGTCATAAGAGGCCTCCGTCCCCTGTGCATATCGCTGCGGCCCTCCTAATATGACGGTCCGTCAGATCCGGAGGGAAGAGTCGGGGAAGAGCCATGGACACGCGTCTCACCGCCGAACAGGACGAGATCCGCCGTACCCTGCGTGAACTCCTCCACAAGCGCTGCGGCCCCGAGGAGCTGCGCGCCGCCCTCGCCGCCCCCGCCGGACACGACCCCGCCCTCTGGTCCGCCCTCGCCGACCAGCTGGGCCTGCCGGGGCTCGCCCTGCCCGAGCGGTACGGCGGGGTCGGCTGCCCGGTCACCGACCTGGCCCTCGCCTGCGAGGAGACCGGCCGCGCCCTCGCCCCCTCCCCGCTGTTCGCCACCTCCGTGCTGGTGGCGCCCCTCGTGCTCGCCCTCGGTACGGAGGCCCAGCGCGCCGGCCTGCTGCCCCGGCTGGCCACCGGCACCCGCACCGCCGCCCTCGCCGTACCGGGCACCGACCTCGCCACCGCTCTCGCCCTGACCTGCGGCAATGAGGAGTACGTGGCCGGTGGCGGGCGAGCCGGGGGCATGCAGGCCCGGCGTACGGCGGACGGCTGGCTGCTCTACGGCCAGGCCGACCAGGTGCTGGACGGGCACAGCGCCGGGCTGCTGCTGGTCGCCGCCCACACCGGCGGTTTCGCGCGGTCCCGGACCCGGCTGTACCTGGTGCCGGGGGACGCGCCGGGCGTCGTACGGACCCGGCAGACCGCCCTCGACGCCACCCGCCCCCAGGCGCGCGTCCAACTCCGGGACGTACGAGCCGAGGTGCTGGGCGAGGAAAACACCGAGGTGCTGCCCGCCCTCGCCGCCCTCGGGGACTCCGTGGCCGCCGTGCTCGCCTGCGAGGCCGTCGGGGCGGCCGGCCGGGTGCTGGAGCGGACCGTGGAGTACGCCGGGCAGCGCGAACAGTTCGGGCGGCCCATCGGATCCTTCCAGGCGGTCAAGCACCGGCTGGCGGACGTGTACGTGGCGGTACAGGCGGCACGCTCGGCGGCGTACTACGCGGCGTGGGCCTGCGGCGCTTCGGCGGTGGTGTCCTCACCGTCGGCGGCCGGCGGGCTGGCGCTCGCGCAGGCGTTGGAGGCGCTACGGCTGGCCGCCGCCGAGGGCATCCAGCTGCACGGCGGGATCGGTTTCACCTGGGAGCATGATGCCCACCTGTACTTCAAACGGGCGGCCGGGGACGAGCTGCTGTTCGGCCCACCGCACCGGCTGCGGGACCGGGCCGCCGAGACGGCCGGGCTGTTCGGGACTGGGGAGGTGGCGGTGTGATCGGTGTCCGGTTGGTGCAGAAGGTGTCCTCGACGCGCGGGTTCGCGAAGGTCGCCCCGCATGTGATCCCGGCGCTGGACCGCGCCGTCCACCGCCTCACCCGGGGCAAGGTGCTGCTCAGCGCCCAGATGCTGCCCGGGGTGATCCTCACGTCGACCGGCGCCCGCAGCGGGCTGCTCCGCAGGACTCCGCTGGCGTGCATGCCCGAGGAGGACGGCAAGAGCTGGATCCTGGTGGGCTCCAACTTCGGCCGGACCGGGCACCCCGCCTGGACCCACAATCTCCTCGCCCATCCGGAGGCGTCGATCAGCTGGAAGGGCCGGGACATCCCGGTGACGGCCCGGCTGCTCAGGGGGGAGGAGCGGGAAGAGGCCTGGCGAGCGGTCCTGGCGTTCTGGCCCCCGTACGCGGCGTATCAGGAGAGGGTGACGAGGCAGATCCGCTTGTTCCGGCTCACTGCAACTCCTTAGGGGCGCGGGGCTGTATCTGATATGCGGCTACCGCCGCGTGGGCGCGAGCAACCACAACGAACCCGCACCCGAAAGGCCGGCCGAACCTACAGCGTGGCGAGGCG
The DNA here is from genome assembly GCF_044388685.1 of Streptomyces sp. NPDC020192. Lineage (NCBI taxonomy): Bacteria > Bacillati > Actinomycetota > Actinomycetes > Kitasatosporales > Streptomycetaceae > Streptomyces > Streptomyces sp. NPDC020192. The sequence continues at coordinate 282,555 of NZ_JBIRXG010000012.1, forward strand.
CTCCACCAGCAAAAACGCCCCGATCCCCAGCATCGCCGCCCCCGACGTCCGCGTAACCGCCCGAGCCGCCGCAGGCCGCGCGGCGAGCAGCGCACGGGCGAGGACCCCCACCGCGAGGTACACCGCCGCACAGCAGGCCATGTGCAGCACACCGAGGGCCGCCGTCTGGACCGGGACGGGCAGGTGGGCGCCGCGCAGGGTGAGGAACTGAGGGAGGACGGAGAGGTAGAGCAGCAGGCCCTTGGGGTTCAGGCCGCTGATCGTGGCGCCCCGGAGGAAGAGCGCGCCGGAAGGCGTCGGCGCGGCGCTCGCGTCCGGCACCGCGGGTCGCCGCAGCACTCCCCACCCCAGCCACAGCAGATACCCGGCGCCCGCGACCGTCAGCGCCGTCAGGAGCCGCGGCGAGCCCGCGACCAGCACCGCCAGCCCCGCCGTCGCCAGGACCGTGTGCAGGGCGTACCCGCAGACCAGGCCCGCTACCGCGCGCGGTACCGAGCGGCCGCGCAGGCCGGTGGCGATGACGTACGCCCAGTCGGCGCCCGGCACGCACACCAGCAGCAGGTCCACGGCGAGGAAGGAGAAGAGCAGTCCCGAATCCATGCTGGGGACATTAGGCGCGAAGAGGCCGAAAGTGTTCCCGAAGTTTTCCCGTCAACCGGCATTTCGGGGGAAGATCTACCCCATGGACGACATGGACCGGAAAATCCTTGCCGAGCTGCAGCAGGACGGGCGGCTGACCGTGACCGAGCTGGCCGCGCGGGTGCGCCTGAGTGTCTCGCCCTGTCACCGGCGGCTGCGCGAGCTGGAGCGCTCCGGCGCCATCGAGGGCTACCGTGCGGTGGTGGACCCGGCCGCGCTGGGGCTGAACTTCGAGGCGCTGGTCTTCGTGTCCATGCGGCAGGAGGACCGGGACACGGTCGCCGAGTTCGAGCGGGCGGTCAGTGAGCTGGAGCACGTCCTGGACGCCCAGCGGCTGTTCGGCGAGCCCGACTATCTGCTCCGGATCGCCACCGCCGACCTCGCCGCCTTCCAGCGGCTGTACGACGACCGGCTCGCGACCCTGCCGGGGGTGCAGCGGCTGACGTCGACGCTGGTGATGAAGCACGTCGTACGGGACCGTCCGCTGCCCGCGTAGCACGGCAGGCGGCAGCTCACCTCGATGAACTACCGCCTGCCAGACAGGACTTGGGACCTGGAAAAAGGGGGCGTGTTACTTGCTCGGCTTCTTGCCGGTCACGCCCAGGTGGATCAACAGGGCGAGGTTCGGCTTGAGTTCGGCCTGTTTCACGCCCCAGGACTGGAAGCCCTTCTGGTGGGCCGCCACCGCCGCGAGCATCGCGACCAGCGAGCCGGCCACCGCCGCCGGGTTCACGTCCTTGTCGACCCTGCCCTTGGCCTGCAGTTCGGCGATGGAGTCCACGAGGGAGTTGTTCACCGAATTGAGGATCTTCATCCGGATCTTGTAGAACCGTTTGTCCCCTTCGGCCGCGCCGAGGTCGACCACCCGCAGGATCGCGTCGTTCTTGCGCCAGAACTCCAGGAAGCCGTCCACGAGTTCCTGCGCGGTCTGCCACCCGGACTTGCCGGCCCATGACCGGCCCTCGAGCAGCTCGGTCAACCCGGCGCCCTCGGCGGCCATTTGCTCGGCGATCTCCAGGACGGCGCCTTCGACGTCCGGGAAGTACTGGTAGAAGGTCGCGGGCGAAGTGCCCGCCTTCCGGGCGACATCGATGACCTTGACGTCCCGGTACGGGGAGGAGCTGAGCATCTCGCTGAGGCAGTCGAGCAGCTTCTGCCGGGTCGCCTGCCCACGCCGGCCGGCCACGCGGCCGTCGACGGTACGCACTTGTCCTGTCATGCCGTCAGCTTACCGAGGGGTGATCGGAGCGCGATTCGGCCGAGTGCAAATGGGGTGCACGGGGACTCTGAGGGTGGTGTGCCTGGTCTGCGCGGTGCGCGCGCCCCGGTTACTTTGGCGGCATGGCCGAAAACAGGGCATCCGCCAACGAAGAGACGCAAGAGGTGGGAGAGGCGTACGGGGAGGGCGTGCCCTGCTGGGTGGACGCACAGCTGCCCGACGTCGAGGCGGGCAAGCGGTTCTACGGTGAGCTCTTCGGGTGGACCTTCGAGGAGGCGTACGGCTCCTCGGTGTGGGCCCGGCTGGACGGGGAGCCGGTCGCCGCGCTCGCGCACAAGACCGACGGCCGGATGCCCACCGTCTGGACGGTGTACTTCGCCACCCCGGACGCCGAGGCGCTCACCCGGCGGATCACGGCGGCCGGCGGACAGGTCGTGATGGCGCCCACCGCGCTGGACGACCTCGGCACGGCCGCGCTCGCCGCCGACCCCGAGGGCGCGGTGTTCGGCCTGTGGCAGCCGGGCGGCCACCAGGGCTTCGGGCGCCGGCGCGAGCCGGGCACCTTCGTCTGGGCCCAGCTGTACACGCGCGACACCGCCGCCGCCAACACCTTCTACGGCGGCCTCTTCCACGAGGCCCTCTTCGGCTCCGGTGCCGAGCCCGACTTCGGGCGGGCCGAGGTGACCGAGGTCTTCCCGGCCGAGATGCCCCCGCACTTCCTCGCCCACTTCCGGGTCACCGACCTGGACGACGCCCTCGGGGCCGTCCAGCGGCTGGGTGGCCGGGTGCAGGCGTCACCCTTCGAGACGTCGTACGGACAGGTGGCCGTCGTCACCGACAATCAGGGGGCGTCGTTCGCACTGCTGCACCGCTGATCCGTCCGTTTTGGCCGGATTGGTCGCAAGACACCCCGATTTTTCACCGGGTTCGCAACCAGCCGCCCGGCCAGGAAGAATCGGGGTGCGTGCCGCCATGGCGGTGCGGTGGTGAGACGCTGCACGTCGGTCGCGTACATATGGGGTGGCGCGGCCAGTACGGGGAGGTGGCAGGCAAGTGGTGGATCAGCTGACACAGCACGATCCGCGGCGGATCGGGCCGTTCGAGGTGCTGGGCCGGCTGGGCGCCGGCGGCATGGGGCTGGTCTATCTCGCGCGCTCGGCGTCCGGCCGGCGCGTGGCGATCAAGACGGTGCGCACCGAGCTGGCCGAGGACCAGCTCTTCCGCGTCCGCTTCACCCGCGAGGTGGAGGCGGCCCGCGCGGTCTCCGGCTTCTACACGGCCGCCGTGGTCGACGCCGACCCGCGCGCCGCCGTGCCCTGGCTGGCCACGGCGTACGTCCCCGCGCCCTCCCTCGAGGAGATAGTGAACGACTGCGGTCCGCTGCCGGCCCAGGCCGTGCGCTGGCTCGCGGCGGGCGTGGCGGAGGCCCTCCAGTCCATCCACGGCGCGGGACTCGTGCACCGGGATCTGAAGCCCTCCAACGTGCTCGTGGTCGAGGACGGCCCCCGGGTGATCGACTTCGGCATCGCGTCGGGCGTCTCGAACACCCGCCTGACCATGACGAACGTCGCCGTCGGCACCCCCGCCTACATGTCCCCCGAGCAGGCCAAGGACTCCCGCAGCGTCACCGGCGCCAGCGACGTCTTCTCGCTCGGTTCCATGCTGGTCTTCGCGGCCACCGGCCACCCGCCCTTCCACGGCGCCAACCCGGTCGAGACGGTCTTCATGCTGCTGCGCGAGGGCCCGGACCTCACCGGCCTGCCCGACGAGCTGCGCCCGCTCATCGAGGTCTGCATGCAGATGGAGGCCACGGGCCGCCCCTCCCCGGCCGACCTCCAGGCCCAGCTCGCGCCCCATCTCTTCGGCTCCGGCTCCGACGACAGCGGCACCGCCTCCGCCTGGCTGCCCGAGAAGGCCGTCGCCCTCATCGAGTCCCGCCGCGGCGGCGTCCGCCCCACCGCCAGGCCCGCCCCGTCCGGCACCGGCGGCCGGGGCAGCGCCGGGCGTTCCGCGGTCCCGCCGCCGCCCCCGTACGACCCGCCGGTCCCGCCCGTTCCCGTGGGCGCCCCCGACACGGGTCCGGTCCGGCTGGCCGGCGCCCCGGTGCCCATCGGCCCCGGTCCGCGCGTCGCCGACGCCCGCGCCGCCGCCGTCAAGGCGCCCCCGCCGGAGGCCGGCCTGGTCGCCAGCTGGTCCCGCCCGCGCCCCGGCCTGACCGGTCCCGACCCCGCCGTGCCGCCGGTCCCGCCCCAGCCCCCGGAGACGGCGGCCGGCTGGCGCCCCTGGCGTTTCCGCATGTCGAACGACGTCTGGGGCACCCCTTCCGTCGCCGGCGACCTGGTCTACGTCACCTCCTTCGAGGTGCACGCCCTGGACGTGGCGACGGGCCGCCGTAGCTTCAAGACCAGGGACGTCGCCTGGTCCATGGCGGTGGCGGACGGCCGTATCCACGCCTCCGACGGCCCGACCCTGTTCGCCCTGGACGCCCGCGAGGGCGCCGACCTGTGGCGGCTGTCGACGGACGCCTGGGTGTACTCCCTGAAGGCCGACCACGGCACGGTCGTCACCGGCACCCGCGGCGGCGGCGTCCAGGCCTGGGAGGCCGCGAGCGGGCAGAAGCTGTGGGAGATCGCCGGCTGCCAGACCGACTTCGAGTCCCCCGAGTCCGGCCCGCTCGTCCACGACGGCACGGTCTACGTCTGGCAGGACGCCCGGCTGCGCGCCCTGGAGGCCCGCACCGGCGAGGAGCGCTGGTCGTACCCGGTCGGCGACGCGGCCTCCTGCGGCGGCGTCCCGGTCCGCCTCGCCCCGGCGTCGGACGGCTACGTCTACGTCTCCGCGGGCACCCGGGTCCTCGCGATCGAGGTGGCGAGCGGCAGGGTCCGCTGGCACTTCGAGGCCCCCGCGGTCTTCCTCTCCCCGCCCGCCTTCACCCCGGGCCCGGCGGTGACGGGCGGCGGCGTGTACCTCGCGGACTACCTCGGCACGGTCTACGCCCTCGACGCCACCGACGGCCGCGACCGCTGGCGCATCGCGACCGAGGCCCGTGCCTCGATCGAGCCGGTGCTGGTGGCGGCCGGCCATGTCCACGTGGGCAGCGGCAAGGCCCTGTACACCCTGGACGCGGTCACCGGCACGCCCAAGTGGCGCTTCCAGGCGGGCGGCGACGTCGTGGGCGCGCCCGCGGTGGCCGAGGGCCGCATCCACTTCGGCTCCACGGACCATCTGCTCTACACCCTGAAGGCCGACGACGGCCGCCTGCGCTGGAAGCTGGCGACCGGCGGCGAGATCACCGGCTCCCCGGTGGTCCAGGACGGTGTGGTGTACGCGTGCAGCAAGGACCGGTGCGTGTACGCGCTGGACGCGGAGAAGGGCACGGGCACGGCACGGACGGCCTAGCGCGGTGGGGGGGATACGTGACGGCCGTCGTACCGGTGTGTCACGGAAAGGGCTCCAGACGGCGGCCGTCCCAGGGCCGAGGCTACCCCGGCCGCCGGACCCCCGCCACGCGGTCACTCACCGTGTCCGCGGCGCGGTCCGGTCCCTGCTCCGGAACAGCTCGGCCTGCCGCTCGGCCGGCAGATTGCCGAGCGCGATGAGATGCGGGGCCTGCGCGAACGCCTGCGTCAGGCCCGCCTCCCGCGCCGCCCACAGCGCCCGCACGGTCCCCTGCACCCCCTCCGCCGGATACCCGGCGATGACGGCGGCACAGCGCACGGCGGCCTCCAACGCCCCGCCTTCCTCGGTGACTTCGGAGACCAGCCCGATGTCATGGGCGCGCCGCGCGGAGATCCGTTCCGCCGTCCCCATGAGCATCATCCGCGCGACCTCCCCGTAGGGCATCCGCGCGGCCAGCAGCATGGACTCGTAGGCGCTGACCATCCCGTACGTCGTATGCGGATCGAAGAAGACGGCGGTGGCATCGGCGACGACGAACTCGCACTCCCCGAGCAGATAGAAGGCACCCCCGCAGGCCATCCCGCGCACGGCGGCCACGACCGGCTTCCACAGGTCGTTCGCCTTCGGCCCGATCCCCAGCAGCGGATCGTCCTGCATGTACGGCGACGACGGCTGCGGTACGACGACGTCCCGGTCGATCCCGGTACAGAAGGCCCGCTCACCGGCCCCGGTGAGCACGACGGACCGCACGGAGTCGTCGACCCGCAACCCACGCCAGATGTCGGCAAGTTGGCCGGCCATTTCCAGATCGACGGAGTTGAGCCGCTCGGGCCGGTTGAGGGTGACGACGGCGACGCCGCTGTCCTTGTCGGCCTCGACCAGGAGGGCGCTCACGAGAGCACCCACTGCGGCAGCCCGCCGTCCGGGAAGACGGCATGCACGCGAGCCCCGATCCGAATCCGCTCCGGATCAAGGGAGTTGAGAGGGTCCCCGGCGTGGCGGACGAGATTGCCCACGAGCCGGATACGGGGGGCGTCCTCGAGCTCCACGACGACGACGTTGTACGGCGCCTGTTCCGCGTAGTCGGGCAGGAGAGGCGGATGCGGAACGACGTACGACCAGATCCGTCCGTGTCCGCCGGTGAGCCGCCACTCGCTCGCGAAGGACTGGCAGTGCGGGCAGCAGGGCCGGGGCGGAAAGCGGGGCTCACCGCAGTCGGCGCAGGCCTGGACGCGCAGTTCACCCTGGGCGGCGTACTCCCAGAAGGGCGCGCCGTCGGTGTCGGTGACGGGGTTCAGCATGGTCAGCTCCTGAGCAGCAGAGCGGAGGTGGGCACGCCCTCACCGGCGGTGACGAGGCAGGTGGCGGCGCCGGGCACCTGGGCGGTACTGGTGCCGCGCAGCTGCCTCACGCCTTCGTTGATGAGGTTGAAGCCATGGACGTAGGCCTCGGAGAGCCCCCCGCCGGAGGTGTTGAGCGGAAGCCGCCCCCCGATCTCCAGCGCGCCCCCTTCCGTGAACGCGCCCCCCTCCCCCCGCCCGCAGAAGCCGTACCCCTCCAGCGAGAGCGGTATGAGTGCGGTGAACGCGTCGTAGATCTGCGCCACGTCGACATCGTCCGGGGTGAGGTCGGCGTGCTTCCACAGCTGCCGTGCGGCGGACCAGGCCGGGCCGGTGAGCGGGTCGTCGTTCCAGTAGTTGACCATGCCGTGGTGCTGGGCGGGCAGCCCCTGGGCGGCGGAGTGGACGTACACGGGCCTGTGACGGCAGTCCCGCGCCCGCTCCCGGCCGACGACGACGCAGGCCAACGCCCCGTCCGTCTCCAGGCAGTTGTCGAAGAGGCAGAGGGGTTCGCTGATCCAGCGGGAGGTCATGTACATCTCGCGGGTCAGCGGCCGTTCGTACATCACGGCGGCCGGGTTCTGGTTGGCGCGGTTCCGGCAGGCGAGGGCGACATTGAAGAGGTGATCGCGCGTAGCCCCGTACTCGTGCATGTACCGGCGGGCCAGCATGGCGATCTCATCGGCGGGCCGGAGCAGCCCGAAGGGCCGGGTCCACTGGGCGGGAGTGGGCAGCTGAACGGCGGTGTTGGTCCAGGGCCGCGCCCCGCTGCCCCGCTTCCGCGACCGCCAGGCGACGCCGACGGAGGCCTGCCCGGAGGCGATGGCGGCGGCGAGATGCGCGACGGTGGCACAGGACCCGCCCCCTCCGTAGGGGACTTTGCTGAAGAAGGTGAGATCCCCGAACCCCACGGCCTTCGCCAGCTCGACCTCGTCGGTCTCCTCCATGGTGTAGGAGGCGAGAGCGTCGACCTCACCGGGAGCGATCCCCGCGTCTTCCAGGGCCGCGACCACGGCCCGGCAGGCGAGCGTCTTCTCGTCCTCCGGGAGATGCCTGGCGAACGAGGTCTGCCCGATCCCGACGATGGCGGTGGCGTCCTTCAGCCCGGCGACTGCCATGCCGTCCCCCTCCTCTGGACATCCTGACAGTCCGTCAGATTACAGCTAATCTGACGGACAGTCAGCTGGCTGGGTGATGGGGAGGGACGCTGTGAGCGACTGGGGGACCATCCCGGAGCTGGTGCGGTGGTCGGCCGAGCGGTACGCGGAGCGGGAGGCCGTGGTCGAGGGCCGTACGAGGATCACGTACGCCGAACTCGGCGCCCGCATCGAACGCTCGGCGGCGGCCTGCCTGGCGAGCGGCGTGGAGGCGGGCGACCGGGTGGCGGTCTGGGCCCCCAACTCCCTGGACTGGATCGTCGCGGCGCTCGGCGCGGTGAGCGCGGGCGCGGTGCTGGTCCCGCTGAACACCCGTTTCAAGGGCACGGAGGCGGCGGACGTACTGCGCCGAAGCGGGGCGCGCTTGTTGTTCGTGACGGGCACGTTTTTGGGCACGTCGTACGTGGCGTCACTGCGCAGGGCGGCGGGAGAAGGGGTGCCGGACGGCCAGGGCCCGCTCCCGGGCCTTCCGGCCCTGGAGGAGGTGGTGGTCCTGTCGGAGGACGCACCGCCGGACTTCCGGACGTGGAAGGACTTCCTGGCGGGAGGGGAGGGGGTGAGGCCGGAGGACGTACGTACGAGGGAAGCCGAACTGGACGGCGGTTCGGTGTCGGACATCATCTACACGTCGGGTACGACGGGCCGCCCGAAGGGCGCGGTGATCACGCACGGGCAGACCCTGCGGGCGTATGCGGTCTGGGCGGACCTGGCAGGCCTGCGCGCCGCCGACCGCTACCTGATCATCAACCCCTTCTTCCACACCTTCGGCTACAAGGCGGGGGTGATCGCCTGCCTGATGCGGGGGGCGACGATGATCCCGCAGCCGGTGTTCAACGTGGAGACGGCACTGGCGAACATAGCGGCGGAACGCATCTCAGTGTTGCCCGGCCCACCAACCCTCCACCAGTCATTGCTGGACCACCCGTCCCGGGACGCCTACGACCTCTCCGCCCTGCGCCTGGTGGTGACGGGAGCGGCGGTCGTCCCTCTGCTCCTGGTGGAACGCCTGCGCGGAGAACTGGGCGTGGAGACGGTCCTCACGGCGTACGGCCTGTCGGAGGCGAGCGGCATGGTCACGATGTGTCGGCGCGACGACCCCCCGTCGGTGATCGCGTCGACGTCCGGCCGACCGATCCCGGGGGCGGAGGTGAGGGTGGCGGACGCTTCGGGCGCCCCGGTACCGCCGGGCGTGCCGGGCGAGGTACTGGTCCGGGGCTTCAACGTCATGCGCGGCTACTACGAGGATGCCGGGGCAACGGCAGAGGCCGTCTCTCCGGACGGCTGGCTGCGAACGGGCGACGTAGGCGTCCTGGACGAGTCGGGCAACCTGCGCATCACGGACCGCATCAAGGACATGTTCATCGTCGGCGGCTTCAACGCCTACCCGGCGGAGATAGAGCAACTGCTCGGCCTCCATCCGGATGTGCGGGAGGTGGCCGTGATCGGCGTACCGGACGCCCGGCTGGGCGAGGTCGGCAAGGCGTTCGTGGTCCGCAGGCGGGGTTCAGTCCTGACGGAGGACGACCTGATCGCCTGGTCCCGCCGCGAGATGGCGAACTACAAGGTGCCACGGGCGGTGGAGTTCGTGGGGGAGCTGCCGCGGAACGCGAGCGGGAAGGTGGTGAAGGGGGAGCTGCGGGGGTGGGAGTGAGGCGGAGGGAGAGGGGGAGGGGGAGGGGGAGGGAGCCTGGACTGCCATCGAGGAGGTTGGTGAGAAGCGAGCGGGCAGCCCGGGGGAGCAGTCCCGTCGCCGCGAAGTCCTCGTCGGCCCCGCCAGCCCCACCCATCCCATACGAGGGGGGAGTTGGACGATGTGGGCGCGCTATCCACGCTCCGCGTCCCCTCCGCGCCGACCCGCGACGTAGCCGACGGCAGAGGCCAACGCCGGTCGGGACCCCGCCTTTCCGGGCCCCACGGTCACTCGGAAGCGCCGGCCAGGTCAGCCAGGGTGGCCCTGATCTCCTCGACCATGTGCGCAGGGCGGTGGAAAACGTCCTCGGCGCTGAAGCGGAGGAGGCCTTGGGGCCGAACATGGCGAAGGGGCCGGCAACGCCGGCCCCTCGTCGTGCTGGCTGACTCAGCTGCCGTTGCCCGTGATGTGGATGTTGTCGGGCGAAACGGTGATGTGGATGTTGTAGGTCGAAAGGTTCCCGCCATGGAATGACTTGGATCTGCCCCTCGATGTACCTCGGCCGCGACGGCTCCCCCTCGGCGCCGTCGCGGCCGGTCCCCCGTGCGGGAGTTGGCTCAGCTGGGTTCGGACGTGACGTGGGTGTTGTCCGGGGCCACCGTCCCGTCGGCGGCGGCCACCGCCTCGACGTCCGTGACGTGCGTGTTGAGCGGCTTGACATCCCCGTTCGCGGGCGCATCGGTGACATGCGTGTTGAGCGGCGTGACTCCCCCGCCCGCCGGAGCGTCGGTGACGTGCGTGTTGTCCGGCTGGACGATCGTGTTGTTCTCGGTGTTGCTCATGGTGCCTCCCCTGGGTGGATCCGTGTGGAACATGAGGGCCCGCCCGGTCATTCCCCCGTGGATGGCCGGGCGGGCCACTCGGGTCGCCCAACCCTAATCCGCAGGTGTGGGGACCCTCACCGCGGTCCGTCTGCCCCCCGACGCGACGGATCGACGACCACGAGAGTGCCGGGCCGCGATAAACGAACGATGAACGTCCCGGCAGAAGCTCAGGCGGCCGCCACCGGAGTGAGGAGTTTGCGGACCTCGGCGGCCTCCGCGGAGTTGAGGTTCTCGTAGATCTCCAGGGCTTCCTGCCAGCAGACCTGGGCCCGGCCGGAGTGGCCGATGCCGTTCAGGGCTCTGCCCAGCACGGTCAGGACGTGGCCGCGGCGCCATTCGCCTCCGATGCCCCGCAGGACGGTGAGAGCCATCTCGGCGTTGCTCGCGGCCTGGCCCGGTTTACGGGCGTCCAGTTCGACCTCCGCGAGTCGGCAGAGCGTCATCCCTTCCCACAGACGCTGACGACTGTCGCGGAAGACCCGCAGTGCCTCTTCCAACTGTTCGGCTGCGCTGCTGTGCTGGCCGGTCTTGGCAAGGGCCATGCCGTATGCGTAGCGCCCGTTCGCTCCTCTGAGGGTATGGCCGAGCTCCTGGTAGATGTCCGTGCCCTGGCGGGCAAGGACGACAGCGGTGTCGGCGCGGTTCGTCGCCAGATGGAGACGCGACAGGTTGCACAGGGCGGCCGCCGTGCCTGCGAGGTCGCCGCAGCTGCGGAACTTCTCGATGGTCTGGCTGAAGTAACCTTCGGCGTCCTCGTGCCGGTTCTGGTAGAACGCCGTGCTGCCCAATACGTTCGCCGCCCAGCAGGAGGGCAGCGGATCGTCGGCTGTCTCGGCGAGCTGGAACGCCTCACGTGCATCGCGGTGCGCCTGGTCGAACACCCCGGAGAACAGCCGCGCGTTGCCCAGGACGACCGAGGCCCTGCCTTCGGCTCGTACGTCGCCGGCAGCCTGTGCAGCCCTCCTCAGCGCGGTGGCGGCGGCCTCGTACTCCTTGGAGTTGGCGCCCGATTCGGCAAGGTCGACAGACGCCCACAGCAGATCGATGGCCCGCCGCAGCGGACTTCCTTCGGCGGACTGCCGTACGCAGGCGAGCAGGCAGGTCGCCTCCGCATACAGCCAGTCCTGAGCTCGGTGCCGGTCCTCGAACCGCAGCCCCGGATACTCCGTAGGCTCCAGGTGATCCACCAGCCGATCCCCGGGCCGCTCCATCGCATACACCTGCGCCGCCGTACCCAGATAAAAGTCCAGCAACCTCGACATGGCCGCCTCCCGCTCGCCGGGCGGCTGCTCGTCCCGCTCCGCGCAAGCACGCGCGTAGAGTCGGACCAGGTCATGGAAGCGGTACCGGCCGGGCGCCGCCGACTCCAGCAGTGACGTGTCCACCAGGGACTCCAGCAGGTCCTCCGTCTCCTCCCCCGGGAGGTCCAGGACCGCGGCTGCGGCGGCCAGCGAGATGTCCGGGCCGTCCGCCAGGCCCAGCAGACGGAAGGCGCGGGCCTGGGCCGGCTCCAGTTGGCCGTAGCCCAGCTCGAACGTCGCCTTCACCGCCAGGTCCCCGGCCTGGAGCTCGTCCAGTCGGCGGCGTTCGTCCGCCAGCTTGGCCGCCAGGACCGAGACCGTCCACGTACGGCGGGCCGCCAGGCGGGAGGCGGCGATGCGGATCGCCAGGGGCAGGAAGCCGCAGGCCGCCACCACGTCCAGGGCTGCCTCGCGTTCTGCCGCCACCCGTTCCTCGCCCACGATCTTCGTGAACAGGGCCAGCGCCTCGTCCGGGGACATCACGTCCAGGTCGACCAGGTGGGCGCCGGCCAGGTCCAGCATCCGGACACGGGACGTCACCAGGGCCGCACAGCCCTCTGTCCCCGGCAGCAGCGGACGTACCTGCGCCGCGTCCTTCGCGTTGTCCAGCAGGACCAGGACCCGGCGGCCGTCCAGCACCGAGCGGTACAGGGCCGAACGCTCCTCCAGGGAGTCCGGGATCGCCGAGTCCGCCGTGCCGAGCGCGCGCAGGAACGAACCCAGGACCGTCTCCGGCTCCGCCGCCCTCGAGCCCGCGCCCTGGAGGTCCACGTACAGCTGGCCGTCCGGGAAGGCACCCCGCGCCCGGTGGGCCACATGCACCGCCAGGGTCGTCTTGCCCACCCCGCCGATCCCCGCCAGCGCCGACACCGCCATCACGCGGCCCTGGGCGTCCGGGGACTCGGACGCCGACGCCAGCACCTCGCTCAGCTCGGCCACGAAGGACGCGCGCCCGGTGAAGTCCGGGACCGACGCCGGGAGCTGGGCCGGGCGGACGGCCACCACGGCCGGTTCCACCGCCGGTGACGACGGTTCCGCCAGGGCCGGGTCCGCCTGGAGGATGCGTTGCTGCAGTTCCTGAAGGCCGGGGCGGGGGTCGACCCCCAGCTCCTCCGACAGCAGGCGGCGAGTGTCGGCGTAGACCGCCAGGGCCTCCGCCTGACGCCCACTGCGGTACAGGGCGAGCATCAGCAGCTCGCGCAGGCGTTCCCGCAGCGGGTGGGCCGCGGTCAGGGCCGTCAGTTCCGAGACCGCCTCCGCGTGGCAGCCCTGCTCCAGGTCCATGTCCAGGCGGGACTCCAGCAGGCCGAGGCGCCACTCCTCCAGCCGGACCCGCTGGGTCTCGGCGTAGGGGCCGGGGACGCCGGCCAGCGGTTCGCCGTCCCACCGGCCGAGGGCGTCGTTCAGCAGCTCCCTGGCCCGGCACAGGTCGCCGGCCGCCCGGGCCTTCTCCGCCTGCGCCGCCAGCTCCTGGGCCTGCGCCAGGTCCAGGGCGCCCTCGCCGAGGCCCCGGATCGCATAGCCGCCGGACTCGCTGACCAGCACGCCGGGGTCAAGGACCTTGCGCAGCCGGGAGGCGTACGTACGCACGGCCGCCAGGGCCTGGGACGGCGGCTCGGGGCCCCAGAGGGCGTCGATGAGCTCCGCCGCCGTCGCCGTACGGCCCTCGCGCAGCAGCAGGGCGGCCAGCAGGGCGCGCTGCTGCGGGGACCCCGTGCTCAGCGGCTCCGCGCCGCGCCAGGCCCGCACCGGACCGAGCACGCCGAACCGCAACGCCTCCGGTTCCGTGACGGTCACGGAACCGGGACGCCGCTGCTCAGGCACTCGCGGCCCACCGTCCATGCGTTCGTCCCCCTAGGGCCTGTCCGACGGATCCTGCCGGAATGGCGGGGCCTGCCCCGCTCACCCGTGCTGACAAAACACCGTTGCCTGGAGCCGGCCTGATCCGCCGGACAGGCCCTGGCATCCGAACAACCCCGTCAGTTTGCCTTGTTCCGGGCGGTTGCGTCAGCCGTGGGAGACGCCGATCACAGACCGGCACACCTGAGCACACAAGGCCCTCACACGGTCTTCGCACACGATCGCACACAGGAGATCAAACCCGGATAGCTGACGGACCGTCAGATCGGCGCTACCGTGAGGCTCATGGAGACGACACCCCGATTCCCGCTGATCATCTCCGTCGACGACCACACCGTGGAGCCCGCCACCGTCTGGCAGGAGCGGCTGCCGAAGAAGTACCTGGACACCGGGCCCCGGATCGTGCGTGCGCCGCTGAAGGAGATGACCTTCCTCGGTGGACGGTTCAAGCCCGTCATGGGCCGGCCCGGCAGCGCCGACGGCCCCCTCGGCGACTGGTGGGTCTACGAGGATCTGCGCCGGCCCCTCACCCGCCTCGACACCGCCGTCGGCTACGACAGGGACGAGGTCAGGCTGGAGGTCATCACCTACGAGCAGATGCGGGCCGGGTCGTACGACGTCCCCGCCCGGCTCGCCGACATGGACGCCAACCACGTCCAGTCCGCCGTCTGCTTCCCCACCTTCCCCCGCTTCTGCGGCCAGACCTTCACGGAGGCCCACGACAAGGAACTCGGCCTGCTCTGCGTGCGCGCCTACAACGACTGGATGGTGGAGGAGTGGTGCGGCCCGGACGCGCACGGCCGGCTCATACCGCTCACCCTCATACCCCTGTGGGACGCCCACCTCGCCGCCGAGGAGGTACGGCGGAACGCGGCACGTGGCGTCCGGGCCGTCGCCTTCTCCGAGATACCCCCGCACCTCGGCCTGCCGTCCGTCCACAGCGACGACTGGGACCCGTTCCTCGCCGCCTGCGACGAGACCGGCACGGTCATCGCCATGCACATCGGCTCCAGCAGCCGCATGCCCTCCACCTCCGCCGACGCCCCGCCCGCCGTCGGCTCCACCATCACCTTCGCCAACTGCTGCTTCTCGATGGTGGACTGGCTGATGAGCGGGAAGTTCGAACGCTTCCCGAACCTCAAGGTCATGTACGCGGAAGGGCAGATCGGGTGGATCCCGTACATCCTTGAGCGCGCCGACGTCGTCTGGGAGGAGAACCGGGGCTGGGGCGGGGTCGCCGACAAGGTCACCCGGCCGCCGTCCGAGACCTTCGCCGGGCACGTCTACGGCTGCTTCTTCGACGACGCCTTCGGGCTGCGCAACCTGGACTCCATCGGCGTCGGCAACGTCCTGTACGAGACCGACTACCCGCACTCCGACTCCACCTGGCCCAAGTCCCGCGAGGTCGGCGAGGCACAGATGGGGCACCTCCCGGCCGACGTGGTCGAGCGGATCGTGCGCGGCAACGCCATCGAACTGCTGGGGCTCACCCCCGAAGGACTCTGGCAGTGAGTGCCCTGGTGTACGGCATCCAGCTGCCCGTCCAGTCCCAGAGCACCCTCTACACCGAGCGCTGGGAGGCGGCGGCCGGGCCGGAGGATCTGGTGGCGGTCGCGCGGGCCGTGGACCGGGCCGGGTTCGGCTACCTCGCCGTCTGCGACCACGTGGCCGTCCCGCGCCGGCTCGCCCAGGCCATGGGCACGGTCTGGTACGACCCCGTCGCCACCCTCGCCCACCTCGCCGCCGTCACCGAGCGGGTGCGGCTGCTCAGCCACGTGGCCGTCGTCGGCCTCCGGCACCCCCTTCTCACCGCCAAGCAGTACGCCACCCTCGACCACCTCTCCGGCGGGCGGCTGATCCTCGGGGTGGGCGCCGGGCATGTGCGGGAGGAGTTCGAGGCGCTCGGGGCCGACTTCGAGCGGCGGGGGGCCGTACTGGACGAGACGATCGACGCCCTGCGCGCCGCCCTCGGGCCGGAGGAGTTCCCCGAGCACCACGGCAAGCGCTACGACTTCGCCGGGCTCGGCCAGCGGCCCCGGCCGGCCCAGCCGCACGTCCCGCTCTGGGTCGGCGGCTCCTCGCCCGCCGCCGTACGCCGGGCCGCGCTGAAGGGCGACGGCTGGCTGCCGCAGGGGGATCCACGGGACCGGCTGCCCGCGCAGATCGCCCGGATCCGGCACCTGCGCGCGGACCAGGGGCTGGAGGGGCCGTTCACCGTCGGGGCCATCACCGAGCCGCTGTACGTCGGGCGGGCCGGCTGGGAGGTCGGGCGGCGGACCCTGACCGGGGCGCCGGAGGAGATCGCCGCGTCGCTCACCGCGTACCGGGCGATGGGCGTGGACCAGATCCAGGTGCGGTTCCGGAGCCGGAGCAGTAGCGAACTCATCGAGCAGATCGGCGCGTTCGGGGCCGAGGTCGCGCCCCACCTGAGCTGAGGAGGGGACATGGGCAAGCTGGACGGGCGGGTCGTCGTCATCACCGGGGCGGCGCGCGGACAGGGCGAGCAGGAGGCGCGGCTCTTCCGGGCGGAGGGCGCGCGCGTCGTCGTGGCGGATGTGCTGGACGAGCAGGGCAAGGCGCTGGCCGAGGAGATCGGCGCGCTGTACGTCCACCTCGACGTGAGCCAGGAGGACGGCTGGCGGGAGGCCGTGGCGGAGATCAGGCAGGCGTACGGGCGTGTCGACGGGCTCGTCAACAACGCGGGCATCCTGCGCTTCAACGCCCTCGTGGACACCCCGCTGGACGAGTTCATGCAGGTCGTGCAGGTCAACCAGGTCGGCTGCTTCCTGGGGATGAAGGCGGTCGTCCCGGAGATGGTGGACGGCGGGACGATCGTGAACACCGCCTCCTACACCGCGCTGACCGGCATGGCGGCCGTCGGCACGTACGCGGCCACCAAGCACGCCGTGCTCGGGCTGACCCGGGTGGCCGCGCTGGAGCTGGCCGGCCGGGGGATCCGGGTCAACGCGATCTGTCCCGGCGCGATCGACACCCCGATGTCCAACCCGGCGCGGCTCGACCCGGACGCCGACCCGGAGGAGATGAGCCGCGCCCTGGACGAGCTGTACCGCAAGCTCGTGCCGCTCGGCCGGGTGGGACAGCCCGAGGAGGTGGCCCGGCTGGCCCTCTTCCTCACCTCGCAGGACTCGTCGTACATCACCGGGCAGCCGTTCGTGATCGACGGCGGGTGGCTGGCCGGCGTCTCCGTTATCTGACTCACCGTCAGCTATTGACGGTCCTCGTGCTCGATGCGACAGTCGGCCAACAGGAGATCTGACGGTATGTCAGAAGAGCTGGGAGGGTGAACCGCCGTGGAATTCGGGCTCTTTGTACAGGGATACGTGGGCAAGCGTGCCGAGACCGACCCGCTCGCCGAGCACAAGGCACTGATGGAGGAGACCGAGTACGTCATCCAGGCGGACACGTCCGGCTTCAAGTACGCCTGGGCCTCCGAGCACCACTTCCTGGAGGAGTACTCGCACCTGTCCGCCAACGACGTCTTCCTCGGGTACCTGGCGCACGCGACGGACCGGATCCATCTCGGCTCCGGGATCTTCAACCCGCTCGCCCAGGTCAACCACCCGGTCAAGGTCGCCGAGAAGGTCGCCATGCTGGACCACCTCAGCGAGGGCAGGTTCGAGTTCGGCAGCGGGCGGGGCGCGGGCTCGCACGAGATCCTCGGCTTCCTGCCCGGCATCACCGACATGAACTACACGAAGGAGATCTGGGAGGAGACGATCGCCGAGTTCCCGAAGATGTGGCTCCAGGACGAGTACGCGGGCTTCCAGGGCAAGCACTGGCAGCTGCCGCCGAGGAAGGTCCTGCCCAAGCCGTACGGGGCGTCGCACCCGGCGATGTGGTACGCGGCCGGGTCCCCGGCGTCGTACGCCATGGCCGCGAGGAAGGGGCTCGGCGTGCTCGGCTTCAGCATCCAGAAGGTCTCCGACATGGAGTGGGTGCTGGAGCAGTACAAGACGGCGGTCGTGAACGCCGAGCCGGTCGGGGACTTCGTCAACGACAACGTGATGGTGACGACGACCGCGATCTGCGCGCCGACGCACGAGGAGGCGATCCGGATCGCGGTGGGCGGCGGGCTGCACTACCTGCCCTCGCTGGTCTTCCGCTACCACGACACGTTCCCGCGCCCGGAGGGCTTCCCCGTCTGGCCGGAGACGCTGCCCGAGTACACGCCCGAGTTCGTGGAGCTGCTCATCGAGGAGGAGCTGCTGATCTGCGGGGACCCGGACGAGGTGCTGCGCCAGTGCAAGCGGTGGGAGCAGGCGGGCGCCGACCAGCTGAGCTTCGGGCTGCCGGTGGGGGTGCCGAAGGAGGAGACGCTGCAGACGATCCGGCTGATCGGGGAGCATGTGATTCCTGAGATCGACACGGATCCGGTGCATCGGACCACGCGATTCCGTCAGTCCGTCTGAGGGGGTTCGCGGGCATGCTGGACCACCTGATCAAGGGTGCGACCGTCGTGGACGGGACGGGCGCACCCGCGTACACCGCCGACGTCGGCATCCGGGACGGCCGTATCGCCGCCGTCGGCGAGATCACCGAGGACGCCCGGACCACCGAGGACGCGCACGGCCTCGTCCTCGCCCCCGGCTTCGTCGACCCCCACACCCACTACGACGCCCAGCTCTTCTGGGACCCGTACGCCACGCCCTCGCTCAACCACGGGGTGACGACGGTCGCGGCCGGGAACTGCGGGTTCACGCTCGCGCCCCTCAACCCCGCCCGCCCCGAGGACGCCGACTACACCCGCCGGATGATGTCCAAGGTGGAGGGGATGTCCCTGGTGGCGCTGGAGGAGGGGGCGCCGTGGAGCTGGCATTCGTTCGGGGAGTATCTGGACGCCCTCGACGGGCGGATCGCCGTCAACGCCGGTTTCATGGTCGGCCATTGCGCGCTGCGACGGCACGTCATGGGGCCTCAGGCCGTCGGCGGGCAGCCCAGTGAGGAGCAACTCGCAGAGATCGTAGGGCTGTTGCACGCGGCCATGGACGCCGGTGCCTGGGGCCTGTCCACCACCCAGTCGAGCACCCACTCCGACGGTGACGGACAGCCGGTCGCGTCCCGGCACGCGCGGCCCGCCGAACTGCTCGCCCTGGCCAGGGCGGTCGGGGAGCACGAGGGCACGCAGATCGAGGCGATCGTCGCCGGGTGCCTGGACCAGTTCAGTGACGACGAGATCGATCTGCTGGTGGAGATGAGCGCGGTCGCCGGGCGGCCGCTCAACTGGAACGTGCTCACCGTCGACGCGGCCGTCCCGGAGCGGGTCCCCCGGCAGCTGAGCGCGAGCGAACGGGCCCGGAAGGCCGGCGGCCGGGTGGTGGCGCTCACCATGCCGATCCTCACCCCGATGAACATGTCGCTGGGCACCTTCTGCGCCCTCAACCTCATCCCCGGCTGGGGGCCGGTCCTCGGGCTCCCGGTGCCGGAACGGATCGCGAAGCTCCGGGACCCGGCCGTCCGGGCGGAGATGCTGCGCCGGGCCCGGTCCAAGGAGGCGGGGGTCTTCCGGCGGCTGGCGAACTTCGGACGGTACGTCATCGGGGACACCTACAGCGCCGCCAACCAGGGGCTGACCGGCAGGGTCGTACGGGACATCGCGGCCGAACGCGGCCAGGACCCCTTCGCCTGCCTGGTGGAGATCTGCTCCAACGACGACCTCCGCACGGTCCTGTGGCCCATGCCGACCGACAACGACCCCGCCTCCTGGGCGCTGCGCGCCGAGACCTGGCAGCACGAGGACGTGCTGCTGGGCGGGTCCGACGCCGGGGCGCATCTGGACCGGATGTGCGGGGCGCCGTACACCACCCGGTTCCTCGGGGACTGTCTGCGCCGCCGGAAGCTCGTCGGGCTGGAGCAGGCGGTGAAGATGCTCACCGATGACCCGGCCCGGCTCTTCGGGCTGCGGGAGCGGGGCCGGATCCGGGAGGGCTGGCACGCGGACCTGGTCCTCTTCGACCCGGAGCGGATCGACGCCGGGCAGGCGCGGCTGGTGCACGACCTGCCGGGGGACAGCCCCCGCCTGGACTCGGCGGCGATCGGGGTGCGGGCCGTGTGGGTCAACGGGGTCGAGGCGATCCGGGACGACGTGGTCAGCGGGGCCGTACCGGGCAAGGTGCTGCGCTCGGGGCGGGACACGCGGACGGTGAGTACCAGGTGAGGGAGGAGCGGCTGTTCGTCGGCGGGCGGTGGGTGGAGCCGGACGGCGGGCACTACCCGGTGACCGACCCGGCCACCGAGGAGACCGTCGGCCGGGCGCCGGAGGCCTCGCCGGAACAGGCCCGGGCGGCCTGCGCGGCGGCCCGGGAGGCGTTCGGGGCGTGGTCGCGGACCCGGCCGGAGGAGCGGGCGGCGGTGCTGGGGCGGGCGGCGGAGATCATCCGCGAGCGCCTGGTGCCGTACGCCGATCTCGCCCGCGCCGAGACCGGCGCGACCACGGGGACCGCGCGGGCCATGCAGGTCGGGGTGGCCGCCGCCCGGTTCCGCCGGTACGCGAACGTGGAGCCCGCCGAGTGGGCCGTGCCGCCGCAGATCAACGAGGCGGGGCCGATGGGCAGGGCGGGCGTGATGGGCGCGCTGGCGGTACGGCAGCCGGTCGGGGTCGTCACCTGCGTCACCTCGTACAACAACCCGTGGGCCAACCCGGCCGGCAAGGTCGCCCCGGCGCTGGCCATGGGCAACACGGTGGTGGTGAAACCGGCCCCGCAGGATCCGCTGTCCGTCTACCGGATGGCGGAGGCGCTGGAGGAGGCCGGGGTGCCGCCGGGCGTGGTGAACGTCGTGTCCGGGCGGGACGTGGCCGTGGGCGAGGCGGTGGTGGCCAGCGAGGACGTGGACATGGTGAGCTTCACCGGCTCCACGGCCGTCGGCCGGCGCATCGCCGAGGTCGCCGGGCGGGACATGAAGCGCCAGCTGATGGAGCTGGGCGGCAAGGGCGCGGCGGTCGTCCTCGACGACGCGGACCTCGCCTCGGCCGTCGCCGGGATCGGTACGACCTTCTCCTTCTACAGCGGGCAGATCTGCACGGCACCGACGCGGGTGCTGGCGCAGCGGGCGGTGTACGACCGTCTGGTGGAGCAACTGGCCGCGTTCGCCGGGCGGTTGACGGTGGGGGACCCGGCCGGGCCGGGCACGGTGGTCGGGCCGGTGATCTCGGCGGAGCACCGGGCACGGGTGGAGTCGTACGTCGAACTAGGCCGCAAGGAGGGCGCGACGGTGGTGACGGGTGGCGAACGCCCGCCCATGGACCGGGGTTTCTACGTCGCCCCCACCCTCCTCGCCGACTGCACCAACGACATGCGGGTCGCCCGGGAGGAGATCTTCGGGCCGGTCGTCGTGGTCGTCCCCTTCGACGACGAGGAGGAGGGGATCGCCCTCGCCAACGACTCCGACTACGGCCTGATCGACTACGTCTGGTCCGGCGACGTCGCCAGAGCCTTCCGGGTGGCCCGGCGCCTGCGGGCGGGCGGGGTCGGCATCAACACGGTCGGCCGCAACATGGAGGCCCCGTTCGGCGGCTTCAAGAAGAGCGGCGTGGGGCGGGACGTGGGCTCCTACGCCCTGCACGCCTACAGCGAGGTGCAGGCGATCGTGTGGCCGGGGTGAGGGGGCCGGCGCCCCTCAGTCCGCCAGATCCACCCGCACCGTCAGCAGGTCCGTGCCGAAGGCGCGTACCGCCGTGCTGTTGAAGAAGGGGAGGGCGCGCAGGCGGGTCAGCGGGTCGTCGTCCGGGAGGAGGTGGGCGGTGCCGTGGTGCCAGCGGCCGGCGATGCGGACGCGGACCCCGGGGTCGGCCTGGATGTTGCGGACGTACTGGGACTTGTAGCCGAACTCGGAGACCAGCCAGAAGGACTCGCCGACCCTGCGGCCGCCGACCGGGGTCTGCCGGGGCAGGCCCGAGGTGCGGCCGGTGGTCTCCAGCAGGGTCTGGAACGGCAGCCGCCGGTTGAGCGGATTGGCGAGGTGCCGCTGGAGACGGGTCACGAGGCGGTGCTTGAGATCGCTGCGGCCTGGCATGTCTGTCGCTCTCCTGGTCTCCCGGCGCGGGGATGGTGTGTCGGCTCCGTGCGGGGCGTGTGGTGCCTGGACGTTCCTACAACTGCCGCGTGCTAGCCTCCCCTGCGGTCTTGGTCTACGCAACGGGGGAGCGGGGATGGGCGCGTCGACGGACGGCTACACGGTGAAGTCCGGCATGTCCGGGCAGGCGACCGAACTGGACGGCGCCGGCGACGACGCCGGGCACATACACCAGGCCGTTCAGCCCACCATGTGCTACACGCAGGACGCCCTCGGCGGCCCCGAGGCCGGCGCGGCCTTCGACGCCTTCGCCGCCGCCTGGCTGGACGACGCCGCCACGCTGGAGTCGGCGCTGCACGAGCTGGCCGGCAAGGTGCGGCTGGCCAAGGGCGCGTACCACGGCAGTGACCACGCCGTCGCGACCCGCGCCGCCGCCGTCTCCGCCGACGGGGCGGGCATCGGGAGCGGGTTCACCACCATGCCGGCGCCGACGGGGAGTTCGTACATCACCAGCATGCCGGCCCCCGCCACCGGCCCGGACCCCACCATCACGACGATGCCGGAGCACGGCGACCGCCCGTCGGCCCTGACGCGCTACTGAGGACGGGCCGATGGGCTTCCTGGACCACCTGAACCCCCTGGGCGCGCTGGACACCCCCGCCGGCCGCCGCTCCTGGCTGGCCGACCTCGCCACGAGCATTCCCAAGGCCGGCGACAAGAACGACCTGCTGGACCAGATCGACAACGCCCTCTTCGTCTCCGCGCCCGTCGGCGACACGGCCACCCTCGAAGCGCTCGGCAAGCGCTACCGAGACCAGGTCGACAAGGCCGGCGAGCTGCACGACCGTACGGCCAAGGTGGCCAAGAAGGGCCTGCCCGAGGTCTGGGTCGGCGACACCGGCGTCCTCGCCTGCGACGGGGTGGCCGCCGCCGCCCGCGCCGCGACCAAGATGGCCGACGCCTTCCAGGGCGGCGCCAGGGCACTGCACGCGCTGGCCGACGCGCTCGGCACCGCGAAGAAGCAGGACGCCGACGGCCGCGCCAAGATGCAGCAGGCCAAGCAGCGGCTCGGCCCCAGGGACAGCGTCTTCGATCTCGGCAGCATGCTGGAGAGCGACGCGGAGAAGAAGGCGACCCTCGACGCCGGGCGGACCCTCGCCACCGACGGGGTCGAGCTGATGCACAAGGCGGCCGTCACCGCCGACGACGCCGTACGCGCCGCGGCCCGCGACCTGAACAAGTGGGCGGCCGAGGCCCGCGCCGGCACGATGCACACCGGTCAGCTGTCCGCGGTGGACCGGCTGATGCTCGCCGACACCAGCGGCAAGGACGGCGCGGCCGACCTCAACGAGATCCTCACCGCGAACGACCTGGAACGCTCCGGCCGGGCCATGGACCAGCTCTCGCCCGCCGACCGGGCCCGGATGGACCAGCTCCTGGCGGGCGCCAAGACCCCGCAGGAGAAGGCGTACCTGATGAAGGCCCTCGCCGCGGGCCACGGCGTCGACGACATCCAGACGTTCGACGGCAAGATCCACGGCAAGGACCCGGCCTGGCTGCAACGGCACCTGACCCCGATCGTCACCGACGGCGACAGCCTCAAGGACGAGGGGACGAACCCCGTCAGCGGCGCCAACCTGAACACCCAGCTGCAGGACTTCCAGGGCCAGTTGTGGGCGCAGGGCGGCGACGGCCAGGAGGGCACCTGTGTCGCCTCCTCCACGGTCACCGCGCGCGCCCTGGTCGACCCCGTCTACGCCCTCTCGCTCACCGGCGGCCCCAGCGGCCAGGAGGACGACTCGGCCGCCTTCCGCCAGCGCCTGATCGCCGAACAGCACCGGGTGCACGAGGAGGGACACGGCGGCGCCGGCTGGAACGGCATGGACCTGAAGGGCAAGACCGAGGTCGTCGACAAGGAGATCAGCCCGGAGACCGGCAGCTCGTACGAGATGCACGAGGTCCCGGACGCGAACGCCCGGCGCGACGTCCTGCCGGACATCGAGAAGGCGGTGGCGGACGGCAAGCCGGTGCCCATCGGCGTCCAGGGGCACGACGAGAAGGGCAACCGGGTCGGGCACGCCATGATGATCATCGGCCAGGAGGGTGACAAGCTGGAGATCTACAACCCGTGGGGCAAGACCACCTGGGTCAGCGAGGACGACTTCGTCAACGGAGGCATGGCGAAGGCCAGCGACAACGAGCTGCCCGACGCCTACGAGGTCCACCTGCCCCAGGACTGACGGAAACCAGCGATGACTTCACGTACCCCTCTCCTCGGCCCGGCCGCCCTCCTCTGCCTGCTCGCCCTCACCGGCTGCGGCAAGAGCGGGGGGACCGCCCCCACGGGCACGCCCACCGTGCCGACCACGCCCGGCGCGACGGCGACGCCCAGACCGTCGGCGTCTCCCGCCACCCCCGCCTACGGCACCGAGCACCGGACCATCACCGTCGCGCCGGGCCAGCGGTTCTCGCTCACCGTGCCGGCGGCCCCGACCCTGGGCCAGAACTGGTACCTCGCCAAGCCCGGCCCGGACGCCACCGTGCTCACGTACCGGGGCAGACGGGCGGACTACGGCAACGCCGGCAAGGACGTCGAGGGCAGCACCGACGGCACCCAGTCCTTCGACTTCACCGCCCTCGCCAAGGGCACGGCGACGGTACGGCTGCTGTACTGCCCCATGGACACATGCACCGGCACGCCCTCCGCGTCCCCGGCGTCCCCGTCGCCGTACCCCACCCTGACCGCCCGCCCACGCGCCCAGGCCGGCTACTACCTCTTCACGATCACCGTCCGCTGAATCAGTGACCGGAACCGAGGCCCTCATGCCCCCAGCCCCCGACCACGACAGCCGCACCGACGACGAGGTCCTGGCCGCCACCGACATCGGCATGCTGCTGCGCTACGGCCTGACCCAGGACACCTTCCACACGGCCCTGTTCGGGGACGGCGCCGTGGCGGCCGCCGTCACCCTCGACCGGCTCGGCGTACTGCCGCGCTCGGTGACGTTCCTCGCCGAGATCGTCCGGTCCGGCGGCCTGGCCTACGCGGCCGCGCTGCCCGAGCCGCTGCCGTCCCCGGAACCGGCCGAGCTGCTGCGGGACTGGCTGACCGGCGCCGCGCAGACCGCGGCCACCCCCGAGGCCGAGATCCGGGCCGCCCGCTGGTTGGACGCGGTCGCCGAGATCATCGCCCTGCGGCGGGCCGTCCGTCGCTGACCGGCCCGAGGAAGACCGGGTTCGTGAACGCCGCCAGCGCCCCCGGCACCGGACCGGCCGCCGTCTCGTGCCGTACCTCGGCCCGTACGTACGCCGCGTAGGAGGGCGTCGTCCGCCACTCGACCGTGCC
Organism: Streptomyces sp. NPDC020192; assembly: GCF_044388685.1. NCBI lineage: Bacteria > Bacillati > Actinomycetota > Actinomycetes > Kitasatosporales > Streptomycetaceae > Streptomyces > Streptomyces sp. NPDC020192. The sequence continues at coordinate 307,361 of NZ_JBIRXG010000012.1, forward strand.
CGTGCCCGACACCGGCAGCGGATCGCTGGTGTACAGCACGCCCTGGTCGGTGACGAAGCGGACGGTGCAGCGCGGGGCGCCCGAGACCTCCAGGCGTACGGTCACCGGGGTGTCGGCGGGCACCTCCAGCCGTTCCCCGATGCCCGCCCGCTGCCCGCGTCCGCCCGTCACCGTGAAGCCGAGGGTGAGGTTCTTGGACTCGGCCACGTACGAGCGGCCCGCGCGGATGCCCTCCTGGATCGCCTCGCGGGTCAGGTCGTCGGCGAGGACGACCGTCTGGGGACTGCCGACCGTGTCCGGGTCGCGGTGGGCGTCGCTGTTGCCCATCGCCGGAAGCCAGGCCCGCCCCTGCCGCACGGAGGCGACCAGCTGGTTGTCCCAGTCGGCCAGCGTCACCTCGTCGTCCGGGGTGTACGGGCCGTTCCACACCTCCACGGCGTCCGCCTCGCCGAAGCCGAACTTCCAGCCGCAGCCGACGCAGGTGGCGTGCGGATGGGCGGGGACGACCAGGCCGCCGGCGCGGCGGATCTCCCGGGCGAAGCGGGCCCAGCGGTTGTCCCGGGCCCGGTACCGCCAGTCCACGAACGTGCCGGGCTCCGTGCCGAGCGCCACCACATGGCCGTTGCGGGTCGTGATCTCCTCGCCGAGCATGATCAGCAGGTCGTCGCCCGCCTGGTCCGCCCAGTGGGGGTGCGCGGAGTGGGTGTTGTGGTCCGAGGAGTTGATGAAGTCCAGGCCCGCCGCCCGCGCGAGGGCCGCGATCTCGGCCGGGGTGCGGCGGCCGTCGGAGTACCAGGAGTGCAGATGGCAGTCGCCCCGGTACCAGTCCCGGCCCCGGCCCCTCGCCCGGGAGGGCGGATACACCGGCCGGGGGGTCTCGCCCGCCGCGCCGTAGGTCAGTGTGATCGTCAGCTCGTACGTCAGGCCCTGCGGCGCCACCGTGTAGGGGCCCAGCGCGACGTACCAGGTACCTTCCCGCACCGGGCCGGGGATGTACCCGGGGGTCGCGTCGTCGGCCCGGACGAAGAACTCCGTACGCGCCCCGCCCGACCAGCCCCTGAAGCCCCGGCCGCCCAGCTCGGTGCCGTGCTGGTCGAAGAGGCCGATGTCGAGCGCGTTGCCCGTGGTGCCGGCCGGGACCGAGGGCTTGTCGTACGTGTAGGAGACCCTGATCTCCCCGACGCCGGCGGGGACTTCGACCGGTACGTACACGAAGTCGGGGGAGCCGGGCGGCAGGGTGCCGCCCACCGTCCGGGTCTCCGTGTCCTGACCGTCCGCCGCTGCGAAGCTCACGCTTCCCAACGTAAGGGCAGCGGCGGCGCCCGTCACGAACAGCGCGCGTCTGCCGATGCCGTGAGTGTGCTCGTGCGTGTCGTCACACATGGTGGTCACTCTCCCGTCCAGGTGTGAACTCCCGTGAAAGAGGAGGAGATTGGCAAGCGGGAGTTGATGGACGGAAGGCTAATGCCGACTGGTCGGTATGGACAGGCGAGTCTCGGCCCGGTACAGATGGGCCATGCGTATCGCCGTCACCATCTTCCTCACCGACGAGACCATCGCGCCGGTCCGGCTCGCCCGCGAACTCGAGCAGCGCGGCTACGCCGGCCTCTACCTGCCCGAGCACACCCACATCCCCGTCGAGCGGACCACGCCGTACCCGGCCGGGGGCGACCTCCCGCGCGAGTACGGCCGCACCCTCGACCCCTTCGTCGCCCTGGGCCAGGCCGCAGCCGTCACCGAGCGGCTCGGCCTCGGCACCGGCATCACCCTGGTGGCCCAGCACGACCCGATCGCCCTCGCCAAGCAGGTCGCCACCCTGGATCACGTCTCCGGCGGTCGCTTCACCCTCGGCCTCGGCTACGGCTGGAACGTCGAGGAGGCCGCCGACCACGGCGTGCAGTGGCGTACCCGCCGGGAGCTGGTCCGGGACCGGATGCGGCTGATGCAGGCGCTGTGGGCGGCGGAACCGACGCCGTACGACGGCGAGTTCGGGAGCGTCCGGGCCAGCGACGCGTACCCCAAGCCGGTGCAGAGGCCGCGCGGCCCGGTCACCGGCCCGCGCACGCTCGTCGGCGGGACGGCCGGGCCGAAGCTGTTCGCCCACATCGCCGAGTACGCCGACGGCTGGCTGCCGATCGGCGGACGGGGCCTCACCGAGTCGCTGCCGGCGCTGCGCACGGCCTGGGCGGACGCGGGCCGCGACCCCGCCACCCTCCAGGTCGTCCCGTACGCCGTGCTGCCGACCCCCGGCAAGCTCGCCCACTACGCGGAACTGGGCATCGAGGAGGCCGTACTCCAGTTGCCGTCGGCGGGGGAGGCGGAGGTGCTGAAGGCGCTGGACGGGTACGGGAGCTTCCTGTAGGGCCGGATGGCGCCGTTGGCACTGATCACCCCGAACGTATGGTTGAGGGATGACGACTTCCGCGACCTCCGGAACCGGCCCCACCGAGAACTCCATGCGTCGCGCCCTCAAACGCGCCCGGGACGGCGTCGCCCTCGACGTAGCCGAGGCGGCGGTACTGCTCCAGGCCCGCGGCGAGGCCCTCACCGACCTCGCCGCGTCGGCCGCCCGGGTGCGCGACGCGGGCCTCGAACAGGCGGGCCGGCCCGGCGTCATCACGTACTCGAAGAGCGTCTTCATCCCCCTCACCCGGCTGTGCCGGGACAAGTGCCACTACTGCACCTTCGTCACCGTCCCCGGCAAGCTGCGCCGCGCCGGGCACGGGATGTTCATGTCCCCGGACGAGGTGCTGGACATCGCCCGCAAGGGCGCCTCCCTCGGCTGCAAGGAAGCCCTCATCACCCTCGGCGACAAGCCCGAGGACCGCTGGCCGGAGGCGCGCGAGTGGCTCGACGCGCACGGCTACGACGACACCATCGCCTACGTCCGCGCCATCTCCATCCGCATCCTGGAGGAGACCGGCCTGCTGCCCCACCTCAACCCGGGCGTCATGACCTGGACGGACTTCCAGCGCCTGAAGCCGGTCGCCGCGTCGATGGGCATGATGCTGGAGACGACCGCCGAACGGCTCTGGTCCGAGCCCGGCGGGCCGCACTACGGTTCCCCGGACAAGGAACCGGCCGTGCGGCTGCGGGTGTTGGAGGACGCGGGCCGCTCCTCCGTCCCCTTCACCTCCGGCCTCCTCATCGGCATCGGCGAGACGTACGAGGAGCGCGCCGAGTCCCTCTTCGCCCTGCGGAAGGTGTCGCGGGCCTACCACGGCATCCAGGAACTGATCATCCAGAACTTCCGCGCCAAGCCGGACACGGCGATGCGCGGCATGCCGGACGCCGAACTGGACGACCTGGTCGCCACGGTGGCCGTGGCCCGGCACCTCATGGGCCCGTCGGCCTGCCTCCAGGCCCCGCCGAACCTGGTGGACAGTGAATACGAGCGGCTGATCGGCGCCGGTATCGACGACTGGGGCGGGGTCTCGCCCCTGACGATCGACCACGTCAACCCGGAGCGCCCGTGGCCGCAGATCGAGGAACTTGCGGCGAAGTCGGCCGCCGCCGGCTTCGAGCTGCGCGAACGCCTCTGCGTCTACCCGGAGTTCGTGCACCGCGGCGAGCCCTGGCTGGACCCGCGGCTGCGCCCGCACGTGAACGCGCTCGCCGACCCGGAGACGGGGCTCGCACGCGAGGACGCCGTGGTCGAGGGCCGGCCCTGGCAGGAACCGGAGGAGGCCTTCGTCCCGACCGGCCGCACGGACCTGCACCGCACGATCGACACCGAGGGCCGCACCGCCGACCGCCGCGAGGACTTCGACGAGGTCTACGGCGACTGGGAGGCACTGAAGGAGGCGGCGGCCCCCGGGATGGCGCCGGAGCGCATCGACACGGACGTACGCCAGGCGCTGCGCACGGCGGCGGACGACCCCACGAAGCTCACCGACTCCGAGGCCCTGGCCCTGCTGCACGCGGACGGCCCGGCGCTGGACGCGCTCACCCGGATCGCGGACGACGTGCGGAAGGCGGCGGTCGGCGACGACGTGACGTACATCGTCACCCGGAACATCAACTTCACCAACGTCTGCTACACCGGCTGCCGCTTCTGCGCCTTCGCCCAGCGCCGGACGGACGCCGACGCGTACACCCTCTCCCTGGAGCAGGTGGCGGACCGCGCCCAGCAGGCCTGGGACGTGGGCGCGGTCGAGGTGTGCATGCAGGGCGGCATCCACCCCGACCTGCCCGGGACGGCGTACTTCGACATCGCACGGGCCGTGAAGACCCGTGTCCCCGGGATGCACGTGCACGCCTTCTCCCCGATGGAGGTCGTGAACGGCGCCACCCGCACCGGCCTGTCGATCCGGGAGTGGCTGAGTGCGGCGAAGGAAGCGGGTCTGGACACGATTCCCGGAACCGCCGCCGAGATCCTGGACGACGAGGTCCGCTGGGTGCTGACCAAGGGCAAGCTGCCGACCGCCACCTGGATCGAGGTCGTCACGACGGCCCACGAGCTGGGCATCCGCTCGTCCTCGACGATGATGTACGGCCATGTCGACCAGCCCCGCCACTGGCTCGGCCATCTGCGCACGCTGGCCCGGATCCAGCGGGAGACGGGCGGCTTCACGGAGTTCGTCACGCTCCCCTTCATCCACACGAACGCGCCGGTGTACCTGGCGGGCATCTCCCGCCCGGGCCCGACGACGCGGGACAACCGCGCGGTGACGTCAATGGCGCGCCTCCTCCTCCACCCCTGGATCCCGAACATCCAGACAAGCTGGGTGAAGCTGGGCGCGGAGGGGGCGGCGGAGATGCTCCGCTCCGGTGCGAACGACCTCGGTGGCACGCTGATGGAGGAGACGATCTCCCGGATGGCGGGCTCGTCGTACGGCTCGTACAAGTCGATCCGCGACCTGGTGGCCGTCGCCGAGGCCGCCGGCCGCCCGGCGCGGCCGCGCACCACGATCTACGGCGAGGTGCCGCAGGAACGGCAGCGCGCGGCGCAGGCCTCCGACGGCCACCTGCCCGACCTGCTGCCGGTCCTGGATTGAGTTGACGTGCTCCCTGGCCTAAAGTCCAGGGATTCCGGCCTGGGTCGTCTGACCCTTCCTGGGGCTTCCTGCTTCAACGCGCTGTGCGGGCACGTGTGCCCGTCTTACCGGCACTCCACAGGCGTTTGGCGTCTCCACCCGTCCGGTGGCGACGATACGGCGTCCTTCGAAGAGGACGTTGCGTGCTGCGTTGTGGTCGCGGTCGTGCACGGTGCCGCATGCGCCGCACGTCCACTGGCGGACGTGCAGGGGCTTGGGACCGTCCCGGAATCCGCAGGCCGAGCAGACCTGAGAGGACGGGAAAGCACGGTTCACCTTGGTGAAGGTGCGGCCGTGCTTGACCGCCTTGTACTCCAGCATGCCGACGAACGCGGACCATCCCGCGTCGTGCACGGACTTGGCGAGCCGGGTGCGCCCGAGGCCGGACACCGCGAGGTCTTCGACATACACCGCTTGGTTGTCGCGGATGATCTGTGTGGATGCCTTGTGGTGGAAGTCCCGGCGCCGGTCCGCCACGCGGGCGTGCTGGCGTGCGACCTT